>JABURS010000043.1:0-300000 GCA_014762505.1 Chromatiales bacterium
TCAAGCAGGCAAGTGATTCTACTTTTGGGTTGTCTACTTGACGGGGAAGCTTACGACATCATGACCATCTCCTGGACGATGGTGATGGACTTCACCCCGCGCTTCGCCATCACCACCGGGGAATGGAATTACTCGTACCGGGCGCTGGAGAACACCCGCGAGTGCGTGATCGCGATCCCCACTGTGGACATGCTGGATACGGTGGTGGGTATTGGCACCTGCTCGGGGGAGGACACCGACAAGTTCGCGCGCTTCGGGCTGACGCCGGTGCCGGCCAGGGAGGTTGGCGCACCGCTCATCGGGGAGTGCATCGCCAACATCGCGTGCAAGGTGGTCGATATCGTCGAACGGCACAACATCGTGGTGCTGGATGCCGTGGCCGCCTGGGTCGATCACGCGCGCAAGGAGCGGCGCACCCTGCATGCGGTGGGCGACGGGACCTTCATCGCCGATGGCCGCAGGTATGACCGCCGTAAGATGATGGCGTCGAAGCTGCCGCCCGGGGTCTAGTGCGAGAGGGCGGTGCCTGAAGCGGTTGGCGGCCCCGATCGCCCCGGGGCTCCGCTCGCCGTGAGAAACACGCCAGGCCGTCTGGCCTGACGCTTTGTTACAGCGCCTCGGTTGCCGTCTTCAGCCCTTCGCCCCGTAATCCAGGACTTCCGCGATCCGCTCGGCCGTCTCCCGGTCGATCCCTTCCACCTGTGCGAGTGCATCGGCATCCGCGTCCAGGACCTGGCGGGCGCTGCCGAAGTGCTTGAGCAGGACCTTGGCGCGGTCGGGGTCGATGTTGGGGAGGCTGGCGAGCAGGTAGAGCTGGGCATCCAGGCGGATGGTGGGCTTGCCGGCGCGTTCGCCGGTCTCCGGCCCCTGCAGGGCGGCGAGGCCGAGCAGGTAGACCAGCATGCCGCTGTTGTCGGCATCGGGGCTCGGCAGGATGGACACGCCGTGGTCGATGACCATCATGGACAGGGCGCGGTGCACGTCCAGGGCCTGCTGGTGGAAGCGGGCGGTGTAGAGGTCGCCCTCCACGATGTACACCACGCGTTCGTGCTGGCTGCGGAGCTTGGCCACCTTGGCCCAGAGGCTCTTGTCCACCACGCTCAGGATGAGGTCGGTGGCGGACTTGCGCTCGACGATCACATCACCGGGCAGCAGGTAGTCGCCCAGGTCCATCTCGACGAATTCCAGGCTGACGCCCTCCAGGCCCTCCAGGCGCTGGATGATCTTGCCCTTCTCGCGGGTATCGACCCGGATGTGCAGTTGCGGGGTGTTCATGGTGGCTCCCTGTGTAGTGTCCGTGCCCATGCTGGCACGGACGCGGCCGGGCAAACACCGAGAAAGCGTAGGGTTGGTCGGGGGGCTGGAGCAGGCGACACCGCCGGGCAGGCTGGATACGTCGCGTGCGAGACGTTCGGCTGATGGATTGCGTCGTCGCGTGTTAGTGGCGAGAGACGGCCGTTATGCCGCGTCGAATTCGATGGGCTCGATGTCGTCGAGGCGCACGTGCTGGCGTGCTATCCACAGGTCGTAGCGGTCCTGCATTTCCAGCCAGCTCTCGGGCGAGCGGCCCAGCGCCCTGGACAGGCGCAGGGCCATTTCCGGACTGATGCCACTGCTGCCCTTGAGCACGCGCGTGAGCGTGGAGGCGGAGATGCCGAGCCGCTGCGCAAGCTGGCGCGCGCTCAGGCCGAACGGTTCGAGATAGACCTCGCGGATGAATTCGCCGGGATGCGGCGGGTTGTGCATGACCATCAGTGATAATCCTCGTAGTCCAGCAAGTAGGCGTTACCGTCACGAAATTCGAAGGTGAGGCGCCAGTTGCCATTTACCCGGACAGACCAGCGATGACCGGCCCGGCCGTGCAGGCGATGGAGCCGGAAACCGGGTACATCCATGTCATCGATCGTCTGCGCCGTATCCAGCGCGGCGAGCAGCATGCGCAGACGCCGGGCATGCACGGGCTGTATGCCGTGCCGTGCTGCCGGTCAGGTAGAACCGATGCAATCCCTTGTGGCGGAACGACTTGATCATGGGCGGAGTATAGCGTGTTGCGCACCACGCAACAACCGGGGATCAATGACCAGAACCGTCGTTGATAACGTCTCATACCCAGGCGGCAGGGCGTCGTGAATTCAGCACTGAGGCGTAAGGCCTTGTCAGCCAGGATTTGATGTGCCGCCGCGAGTACACCGTCTTCACTCGACGATCTGCACCTGGGTCTATGCGGCACGACTGGCTGGAGACGTGAAAATGCCGGGCGGTGCCGGCCCTGGGGGGTGGATGGTATATAGTAGTGGCCCAAGACCATCCGACCCCATCAGGGAGCCGCCATGAGTGATCTGTATGCCGCCCATCCGGTGATGTTCAAGAACAACCCGCTCGGTTTTATCGTCTCGCTGATCCTGGTGCCGGTGGGCATCGGCATCCTGATCCTGCTGGTGTGGCACCTGAAGAACAAGTCGACCAGGCTGACGGTGACGGAGTCCGAGATCCTGTTCGAGAAGGGCCTGCTGAGCAAGGATCGCTCGGAGGTGAGCGTGGGCAGTGTGCGCACGATACGCGTGAAGCAGTCGTTCTTCGACCGCATCTTCGGCGTGGGCCGGGTGGAGATCTTCACGGCCGGCGACAGCCCGGAGATCGTGGCCAACGGCCTGCCGGACCCGAACCGGGTGCGGGAGCTGATCAAGCTGCGGCAGAACCGCGAGGCCTGAGCATGGTGGGCGAAGAGGACCGCAAGGACCGGAACGAGTCGCGGCGCATCGCCATCGCGCTGATCGCCCTGGTGGTGATCGTCGGCGTGGCCATGCTGCTGATGCTGCCGGCACTGTCGGAGATCGCGGCGGTGCATTTCTCACCGGGCCTGGGGCTGAAGGAGTCGGCCGTGATCTCCTTCTTCGTCACGGCCATCCTGCTGATCGTGTTCGCCGTGGCCTCGGGCGATGGCCTGCTGGGCGAGCTGCAGTTCATCCTCGGCGGGTTCTTCCTGTTCTTCGTCATCATCTGGCTGCTGCTGGCCTGGATCTTCTGAACACGTTCCAACACCCCCTATGAACTGGACACTGCTCTTCCTCGCCGGCCTGTTCGAGGTCGGCTGGGCCATCGGCCTGAAATACACCGAGGGCTTCACGCGGCTGTGGCCGTCGGTGTGGACGGTGCTGGCGATGATAGCGAGCTTCTGGCTGCTGGCCCTGGCCATGAAGCAGCTGCCGGTGGGGACGGCCTATGCCGTCTGGGTGGGCGTGGGTGCGGTGGGCACCGTGATTCTCGGTATCGTGCTGTTCAACGAGCCGTTGAATACCGGGCGGATGATCAGCATCGGGCTGATCGTGGCGGGCATCGTCGGCCTGAAGCTCGCGAGCCATGGATGAAGTCGCAAGTTACAAGTTGCAAGTCGGGCGTATGACGAGGAGATAGGCAGTGAGTGAGCTACCCAGGTGTCCACGATGTGGATCGGAATATACCTATGAAGATGGGGCCATGTACGTGTGTCCGGAATGCGGGCACGAGTGGTCTCGTGATGCGGCGGGTGAGGCGAGCGAGGACGTACGCGTGGTGCGTGATGCGAACGGCAACGCGCTGGCAGATGGCGATACCGTCACGGTGATCAAGGACCTGAAGGTGAAGGGCTCCTCGCTGGTGGTGAAGGTCGGGACCAAGGTGAAGAACATCCGCCTGGTCGAGGGCGACCACGACATCGATTGCCGGATCGACGGCATCGGTGCCATGCAGCTCAAGTCGGCGTTCGTCAGGAAGGCCTAGTCGGCAGGCGGTGTTCCTTTCGGCAAGCCGGCGTGGCGTAAAGTCGCTGGCTTGTCTATAGAAGACACTACCAGTGGTTACGTGAGGCAAGGACAGGGTCATGGATACGACTTCGATGGAAAAACTGCTCGCCCCCGGCTGGGTGGAGGCGGCGGGGCATCGTCGCTGGTGGCTGGCCGCCGTGGTCGTGGTGTTGCTGCTGGCGGCGGCCGGTCTGGTCTACGCAACGGGGGGCACCCGTTACGCCTATCTCCACCTGATGTATGTGCCGATCATTCTCGCAGCCGTCGTCTTCGGCGTGCGGGGCGGGATACTCGCCGGCCTGGTGGCCGGTTTGCTCGTCGGCCCCTTCATGCCGATACACGTGGAGAGCGGGCTGCAGCAGTCGCTGGTGAACTGGCTCTCGCGCATGGCGGCGTTTGTCGGTATCGGCGCCTTCGCCGGCTGGCTTGCGGGGCGCCTGCTGCGCGAGGTGCGTCGCCTGCGCTGGGCGATGACGCATGACATGGACACGGGGCTCGCCAATCGGCGGGCGCTGTCGCAGGACCTGCGGCCGCTGCTGGTAAGCGAGGCCGACGGCCAGGGCGTGTACCTGATGGTGCTGCGCCTGGAGAATCTCACCGAGATCCTGAACACCCTGGGTTATCCGGTCGGCAACAGCCTGTTGCGCAACGTGGCGCAACGACTGCGGGACAGCCTGCCCCAGGTGACACGCGTCTACCACGTCAGCGGCAACCGCCTGGCGGCACTGATCCCGGTGGAGGGCGACACCTCGCATCCGGGGGTGCTGGCCGAGCAGGTGCTGCGTGCCATGCGTACCTCGTTTCCGGCCGGCGGCCTCAACGTGCATGCGGCCGTGAGCGTGGGCATGGCGCACCTGCACGATGCGGAGGGCGATCCGGATGCGCTCATCCGCCGCGCCGATATCGCCCTGTATTCCGGGCAGCACCGGGGCATGCGCTATGCGCTCTATGACATCCACACCGACCGCACCAGCCGCGCGAATCTCGCCCTGATGGGTGAGCTGCTGGGGGCCATACGCGACAATCACCTGCAGCTCCATTACCAGCCAAAGCTCAACCTGCGGACGGGTGAGATCGACGGGGTGGAGGCACTGGTGCGCTGGCGTCACCCCTCGCGCGGGATGGTGCCGCCGGGCGATTTCATCGGCAACGTGGAGAACACCGATCTGATCTCGCCGCTGTCGCGCTGGGTGGTGGAGGAGGCGATTGCGCAACAGGCCCGCTGGCAGGCGGCGGGGTTCTGCCTCGACATGGCGGTGAATGTCTCGGTGAAGAACCTGCACAACGAGTGGCTGCTCGGGGTGATCGATGAGACCCTGAAGGCGCATGGGCTGGCACCCGACACCCTGCAGCTGGAGGTGACGGAATCGGCGATCATGGAGGATGCCGACACCGTGATCGACTGCCTGCGCGGCGTACGCAGCCGGGGCATGGGTCTGTCCATCGACGACTTCGGTACGGGTTATTCCTCGCTGTCCTATCTGCACGAGATCCCGGCGGACACCGTGAAGATCGATCGTTCCTTCGTCTCGCGCATGCTGGAGAACCGCCGCATCGGCCGTATCGTCGAGTCGACGATTGCGCTGTCGCACTATCTCAACATGCAGGTGGTGGCCGAGGGCGTGGAGAGCCAGGCGGAGCTGGATGCCCTGGCCGCGCACGGCTGTGATACGGCCCAGGGGTTCTTCGTGGCGCGGCCGATGGAGGCCCGGGCGTTGGAACAGTGGCTCCAGGCGGCCGCCTGGCCCAGGCCCGCCAACCTGGCACGGGTGCAACAGGTGTGGACACCGCGCGTCGAGTCCTGAGTCTGTTGCCGGGTCACGCCGGTCGGAGATGAAAAAGGCCCGCGCATTGCGCGGGCCTTTTTATGCCGGTTACCCCGGTATGTACGCCAGCCTCAGTCGTCCAGCGTCATCAGCGGGTAGACGCCGTTCTCGTCGTGCGTCTCGGGGCCCACCACCGGCGGGTTGAAGACGCAGATCATGCGCATGTCCTTGCGCGCACGCAGGTAGTGGCGCTCGTGGCCATTCAGCGCGTACAGGGTGCCGTCGCTGATCTGGGTGGTGACGCCGTTGTCGAGGTCCTCGATCTCGCCTTCACCCGCCACGCAGTACACGGCCTCGAGGTGGTTGGCGTAGTGGATGTAGGTCTCGGTGCCGGCACGGATGATGGTGTCGTGCATGGAGAAGCCCATGCCGTCGCCGGCCAGCAGCAGACGACGGCTGACCCAGTTGCCGTTCTCGGCCTCGACGTCGCGGTCGGTACCAATGATCTCGTTCAGGCGTCGAATGATCACGCAGCCTCCTTGTCGAATTTGTCCACGGTGGCCTTCACGGCCTCTTCCAGCAGTTTCAGGCCCTCGGTGAGTTCCTGCTCGCTGATGGTGAGCGGAGCGAGGAACTTGAGCACGTGGTCGCTGGCACCAGCGGTCTCGGCCAGCAGGCCGCGCAGGAAGCCCTGGTGCGAGACCTCGCTGCAGAAGCCCTCCACCTGGGATTCCAGGCCCCAGATCATGCCGAGCCCGCGGGCGTCGCAGATGTACTTGGGGTACTTCGCCTGCAGGGCCCTGAAGGCCTCGCCGACGCGCTCGCCCTTGGCGCGGATCTCCTTGCTGAAGTCGTCGGTCTTCCAGCGTTCGAGCGCGGTGGCGCCGGCGATGAAGGCCAGGCTATTGCCGCGGAAGGTGCCGGTGTGCTCGCCCGGTTCCCACTGGTCGATCTCGGGGCGCATCAGCACGATGGACATGGGCAGGCCGGTACCGATGGACTTCGACAGCGTGATGATGTCCGGCTTGATGCCGGCGCGTTCGAAGCTGAAGAAGTCGCCGGTGCGGCCATTGCCCACCTGGATGTCGTCGATGATGAGCAGGATGTCCTTCTCCTGGCAGAGCTGCGAGAGCTTCTGCAGCCACTTCACGCTGGCGATGTTGATGCCGCCCTCGCCCTGGATGGTCTCGACGATGACCGCCGCCGGCAGGTCGAAGCCGGAGCTGCCGTCCTCCAGGTAGTGACGCATCATGTCCACGCTGTCCATGTCGTGGTCGAAGTAGTTGTCGTAGGGCAGCTTGTTGACGTTGAGCGGCACGCCGTAATAGTTGTCGTGATAGAACTCGTTGCCGGTCACCGCCAGTGCGCCCAGGGTGTGGCCATGATAGGCGTTGGTGAAGGCGATGACGTTGGAGCGCTCCTTCACCTTGCGCGCGAGCTTGAGCGCGGTTTCCACCGCGTTGGTGCCGGTGGGGCCGACAAACTGGATCTTGTACTCCATGTCGCGCGGCTTGAGGATGGTCTCCTGGAAGGCGACGATGAAGTCGTGCTTGGCCTTGGTGGCCTTGTCCAGCGCGTTGGTGATGCCGTCGTTCTGGATGTACTCGATCAGCGCGGCCTTCACCGCCGGGTCGTTATGCCCGTAGTTGAGCGAACCGGCGCCACCGAAGAAGTCGATGTAGGCCTTGCCCTTGTCGTCCATGATGGTGGCGTTGGTCGCGGTGGTGAAGATGGTCGGGAACGAGCGGATGTAACCGCGCACGTTCGACTCGTATTGTTCGAAAATTCCGATGTCCATGGTGGTCTCCCGGTCTTTATTTCAAATTCATCGAATACAGTAGTTCGGGTTCGTGCGAGGCGCCCAGGTGGTCCTCGGTGAGGTAGGGCTGCGTCTCGAGCGTGGTACCGAGGCGTTCGGCCCAGCGCTGGAACAGGGCCTGCGAGGCCTTGTTCGAGGGCGAGATCGTGAGCTCGATGCGCCGGATCTCGCTGAAGAAGGGGCGTTGCTCGTATGCCTGCAGCATGGCCGAGGCCACACCCTGCCCGCGCGCGCTGGCGTCCACGCCGATCTGCCAGACGAACAGGGTGTCGGGCCGGGCAGGCAGGCGGTAGGCGGAGACGAAGCCGATGAGCTGGCCGTCGCGTTCGGCGACCACGCAGGTATCGCGGAAGTGGTCGGCCAGCAGGAAGTAGAGATAGGCCGAGTTGAGGTCCAGGGTCTTGCTGTCCCGGATGAGCTGATGGATCGACTTGCCGTCCTCTTTGGACGGCGGTCTGTAGGTGATGGTCATGTCGGATGATCTCGTCAGCCGTCGACAGGGGGTGTCCCTGCAAATCCCATTATGAATCAGGCGGCAAGCGCCGGATTGATAGTGGGATTTCGCCCTCGGCTGGAGAGTAGCCCTCCTTTACGGTTTCAGGAAAGCACCAAAGTATACCACAGCCGGCCGGGGGCGGCCAACGTAACCTGCTGATCAATAAGGAAAACTGGCCGTGAGAGGTGGCGCAACCCCGCATGCGGCAAGGCTTTGCGGGGTGTTTCGGGGTATGGCGGCGGAGGCGGTGCTCAGTTGTCCGCGAGCCGGACGTCGGCCTGGCCGGTGTCGCGGTCGATGCAGAGCAGCACCTCGCAGTACTCGGTGTTCTCGTCCGTCGGCGTGGGGTCGTCGGCACAGGCGCAGCCGGCGGTGATGCTGGTGTAGAACAGGCCCGCCCGCACGACGATGGCCTCGTCGGTCGCCTGCGTGCCGATGATCATCGCGCCGAGCCTGTCGTCGCGCGCGGCGTTGCCCGTGCGCAGGCCCTGTTGCAGGGGGAGTTCGTCCAGGCCGAGCCCCTCCAGGGCCTGCTTCAGCCGGGTGCCGAAGTCCGGGGTGCCATAGGCCGCCAGGGCGTGCGAGAGGTCGATCATCGGTGGTCTGCTGCCGGGGTCATGCCGGCAAGACTGGTGCGGCCGGGTACGACTGTCAATCCTGCGCCCATTCGCTGCTCAGCGCGGCACTGCTCTCGAGGAACTTCAGCAGGTCCTCCATCGGCATGGGGCGGGCGAAGTAATAGCCCTGGTACAGGTCGCAGCCCTGGCTGGCGAGAAAGTCCAGCTGCGGGCGGGTCTCGATGCCTTCGGCCACCACGGTCAGACCCAGGTGATGCGCCATGTTGATGATGCTCACGGTGATGGCGGCATCGTCCGGGTCGTTGTTGATCTCCTGGACGAAGGAGCGGTCGATCTTGATCTTGCCGATCGGCAGTGACTTCAGGTAGCTGAGGCTGGAGAAGCCGGTGCCGAAGTCGTCGATGGCAACGCTCACACCCATCTCCCTGAGTTCGGTGAGGATGCGGATGGCGTGCTGGGCATCGTCCATCAGGATGCCTTCGGTGAGCTCCATTTCCAGGCGTTGTGCCGCGAGGCCGGTTTCCTTCAGGGTGCGACGCACGATGTCGAGGAAATTCGGGCGATGGAACTGCATGGGCGAGAGGTTGACCGCCATCTGGTAGTCGCCGCGCTGGTTGAGCATGGCGGCATCGATGCAGGCCTGGCGCAGGATCCAGTTGCTCAGCGGGATGATCTGGCCGGTGTGCTCGGCCAGCGGGATGAACTCCGCCGGCGACATGTAGCCATGCGTCGGATGCTGCCAGCGAACCAGGGCCTCGAAGCCGTGCAGGCGGCCATCGCCACGGCGCACGATCGGCTGGTAGTGCATCTCGAAGCGCTGACGGTCGATGGCGTCCTGCAGCTCGTTGCGCAGGGAGACGCGACGGCTGAGCCGGGCGTTGATGTCGTCCGTATACCACTGATGCTGGTTATGGCCGAGCTGCTTGGCCTTGTACATGGCCATGTCGGCCTGCTGGATGAGGATGCCCGGGTCCTCCTCGCTGCCGTCGCTGGCGGTGACGCCGATGCTCGCGGTGATGAAGATCTCCTTCTCTCCCGCCCGGTAGGGTTTGGCCAGTGCGTCGAGGATACGCTCGATGACGCTCTCGGTATCGGTGGGCCTTTCCAGGTCGGGCAGCAGGGCCACGAACTCGTCGCCGCCGAAGCGGGCGACGGTGTCGCCGGGACGCAGCACGTCCGAGAGGCGCCGGCCGATCTCGACCAGCAGGCGGTCGCCCACGGCGTGGCCGAGGCTGTCGTTGATGGGCTTGAAGCCGTCCATGTCGATGAACAGCAGGGCGAGGTAATGCCCGCTGCGCGAGGCGAGCTGGCATTGCTGGACCAGCCGGTCCTGGAACAGCGAGCGGTTGGGCAGCCCGGTGAGCACGTCGTGGCTGGCCTGGTAGGCCAGCTGGCTTTCCTGTTCGCGCTGTTCGGAGATGTCGTTCTGCACGCCGATGAAGTGCGTGGTGATGCCCTTGTCATTGCGCACCGGGGAGATGTGCAGGTCGTTCCAGAAGGGCGTGCCGTCCTTGCGGTAGTTGCGCAGCGTGACGTGTACTTCGCTGTGCTTGCGCAGGGCCTTGCGGATACGGTCCACCGATTTGCGCTCGGTGCCTATGCCCTGCAGGAAGCGGCAGTTCCTGCCCAGCGTCTCGGCCGAGCTGTAGCCGGTGATGCGCTCGAAGGCGGGGTTCACGTAGACGATGGGCATGTCGGGCTTGAGGGCATCGACGATCACCACCCCGTTGATGCTGGACTCGACACTGCGGCGCAGGATCTCGAGCTGCTCCTGTTGCTGCTTGCGCTCGGTGATGTCCTTGGCGATGCCGTAGACGCCGACGATGCGATCATCGACGAATATCGGCAGGTTGGTGATATCGAGGATGCGTGGCCGGCCGTCGATGGGCCGGGTGTGCAGCTCGTAGCGCTGGGGCCTGCCCTCGCAGGCCTGCCGGAAGTGTTGCAGCGTGGTCTCGATGTCCTCGCTGCTGACGAGTTTGGCGAAGTGCTGGCCGATGACGTCGGCCTCGGACAGATTCAGCGCGTCGAACAGGGCCTGGTTGGCGCTGGTGAAGTGTCCCTCCAGATCGAAGGAATACACCAGGTCCGGGTTGTGCGCGAACAGCGAGCGATAGCGCTGTTCGCTCGCGGCCAGCTGCTTGCGGTCGCAATGCCGTTCGATGGCCAGGGCGACCAGGGCGCTGGTCTGTTCGATCAGGTAGCGCTCGCGTGCATCGGGCTCACCCGGTTGTTGCCGGTACACGGCGAAGGTGCCGAGCGCCTGGCCCTGGCTGTTGAGCAGGGGATAGGACCAGCAGGCCGCCAGGCCGGCGTCGGCGGCAATCTGCTGGAAGCCCTCCCAGCGCGGGTCGGTGGCGATCTCGGCGCAGATCACGGGCTGGCGTTGCCAGGCGGCGCTGCCGCAGGTGCCCTTGTCGGGCGCCATCGGGATGCGATGCGTGGCCGCCCGGTAGTCGGCCGGCAGGCTGGCGCCGGCGGCCAGGGTCAGGGTCTGCGCCTCGTCCTCGTCCACCAGCATCACGGAACACAGGGTGCCGGGCAGCTGCTGTTCGACCAGCTGGCAGGCGGCCTCCAGGGTCTGCGTGAGCGGCTGGCCCCGCAGCATCATGGCCTGGATGTCCTGGGTGCGGGCCAGGTAGTGCTGGGCGCCCTGCAGGGTGCGCTGGCGGTCGAGGGCCAGGCGGCTGACCTGGGTGGACATGATGAGCAGGAAGCTGAACATGAAGCCGATGAAGGCCATCAGCAGGCGCAGGCGCGCGGCCTCCAGCAGCTGTGTCCTGTCCTGCAGGTAGACGAGATGCAGGAGCCGGGGCCCGGCTGCCAGCGTCATCTCGCGCGAGGTGATCAGGAGCTGGCCCGCGTCGTCATCGACGGGGCTGGCCGACAACGGCTGGTCATCGGCCAGGGTCTCTACCCGGAAGGGCGCGGCCTCCAGCAGGTTGCGCGAGGCGAGCAGGGTGCTGATGTCGAAGACGCCGAGCAGGATGGCATCGTCGCTGCCGGGGATCTCCAGCGGCACGCGTATGAGGGCGACCACGGACGGGGCGACGTCCGCCAGGGCCGGCGGAACATACAGTTCGTGGCCATCGGCGGGGGTGGTCAGCCAGTCCTGGATGGCCGGTTGTTGCAGCAGCAGCGCCGGGGTGACCGGGTTGTCCTCCCGCGTGCGCTGCCAGGCGATCTGTCCCTGCCTTTCGAGCAGGGCGAGGGCCTCGATACTGTCGATGTCGCGCAGATAGGTCTCGACATCGCGCGTGCGCTGTTCCCCGTTGATGCCCTGCACCGCCCAGCGGTCGGCCATGCGCTGCAGCAACAGCAGGTGCTGGATGATCAGCTCCTCGGTATGCGCAGCGATGTTGGCCGCAAGCTGCGTGCCCTGTTCGCGCAGTTCGGCGTTGTGCTGCGCGCTCAGCTGGAACCAGAGTAGCGAGGTGAGCAGCACGCCCAGCACACCCACCCCCATGGCCCCGGTCTGTAGCCGGCTGCGGGCGGCGCCGTCGCGGGTACGGATCAGCGCGATGGCCAGGCCGGTAGCGGCCGTGAAGAGGCTGGCCATGGTGGCGGCCGGCGGGTGCAGGGCGAGCCATTGCGAGGTATCGGTCACCCAGTGGCTGGCGAGCAGCAGGCCGCCGACGAGGAACAGTACCCAGCCGACCGTCTGCCAGAGCCTGCGCGTGACGGACCCGCCCAGGCCGAGCAGGAGGAGCGTGCCGATCGAGCCGAAGACGACGGCCATGGGTGCCGAGACCTTCATCAGGCTGGCGCCGCTCCAGGCCGTCGGGTCCACCAGGCAATGGGAGGCGATCAACAGCAGCAGCAGGCCCGCCGTCATGCGCAGCCAGGCATGGCCCTGCTGGGTGGCGATCAGCCCCAGCCCGACCAGCAGGGCCGCCGCGGCCCCGGAGGGCGTGATCACGGCATGCAGCGGCAGCTGCGTGGCGGCCGTGAGGCCGTCGATCAGGCCCAGGGCCCCGAGCGCCACCGTGGCCGCCATCACCACCAGCAGGTAGGACTGGCGCGCGATCTCGCGCAGTTCATGCGGGAGGGTCATGGGCTGCCCTGCGGCAGGTGGCGAAGGCGCGTGGTGTCGGCGTAGCAGGAAGGTCGTGTCATGCGGGTCCGTGTGCGTGATTCTTTAGTATGGGATGCCGTCCGTTTCTGCGCCATTCCCGACTATAGCCCACGGTCTTTGCACTGATGGCCGGTAGCCGGCCCAGTGACGAGAAATGTTAAGCAGCGCATATCTTCCGCATTATGCGGGTCTGTTCCGCGTGCGTTCCTGGGGCTTCCTGCCGTCCGTCTTCAAAAACCCACCTTCCGTCAGTCCGGCCGGTTCGGCGATAAAGACCATAAAAAAATCATGTGTTAATAACCACAAGAATAATAAAGGCATTACGCGATGCCACAACGCCACGCCAACGGAGTCCACTGCATGAAGAAGAACCTGCCCGTCACGGGGGTGGAGTACGTCTTCCCGCCCCACGCGAATATCCTGTCCACCACCGACCTCAAGGGGGCCGTAAGCTATGTCAACGACGACTTCGTCGAGGTCAGCGGCTTCGAGGAGGACGAGTTGCTCGGTCGCAACCACAACATCGTGCGCCACCCGGACATGCCGCCGGCCGCCTTCGCCGATCTGTGGTCGCACATGAAGTCGGGCCGGCCCTGGATGGGTCTGGTGAAGAACCGGCGCAAGAACGGCGATCACTACTGGGTTGATGCCTACGTCACGCCCATCAACGAGGGCGGGGAGGTGGTGGAGTACCAGTCCGTGCGCACTCTGCCCGACCGGCGTCACGTCGAACGGGCCGAGCGGCTCTATGCCCGGCTGATGCAGGGGCGTCCGCCGCGCTGGCTGAAGCGGCGCCCGCTGGGCATGCGCACGAAGTTCCTCGCCTTCGTCGCCGCCGCACTGATGCCGAGCATCGCCGTGGCCGTGGCCTCGCCCCTGCCGTTGCCCGTGGTGCTGGGGGCGGCCGGGCTGTCGCTGGCCGGGGCGGGTCTGATCGCGCATTACCTGATGACGCCGATCTGCCGGGCCATCGCGCAGACGCAGTCCCTGGTGGACAACAAGCTCATGCGCTGGGTGTACAGCGGCCGCCTGGACGAGGTCGGCCAGCTGAGCCTGGCCATCAAGATGATGAACTCGGAGGCCGGCGCCATCGTCGGCCGTATCGGCGATTCGGCGCGGGTGCTGGGCGAGGCGGTGGACGGCCTGGAGAAGGACGTGGCCCTGACCCGTGACGGCGTGCGCCAGCAGGACGAGCAGACCCAGCAGGTGGCGGCGGCCATGAACGAGATGGTGGCGAGTATCCAGGAGGTGACGCGCAACGCCTGCGAGGCGGCGGGTGCGGCCGACGAGGCCAGCCAGCGAGCGGATGCCGGGCGTGACGTGGTGGAGGCCACCATCGCGGAGATCCGTCACCTGGCCGACGACGTCGAGCAGGCGGCCAATGCCATGCAGGGGCTGGCCCGCGAGAGCGAGAACATCGGCGGAATCCTCGACGTGATCCGCGGGATCGCCGAGCAGACCAACCTGCTGGCGCTGAACGCCGCCATCGAGGCGGCCCGTGCCGGCGAGCAGGGTCGCGGCTTTGCCGTGGTGGCCGACGAGGTGCGTACCCTGGCCAGTCGCACCCAGGACTCCACCCAGCAGATCCAGGGCATGATCGAGCGCCTGCAGCAGGGCACGGCAGATGCCGTGGCCGTGATGGAGCAGGGTCGCAGCCGTGCCCAGGGAACGGTCGGGCAGGTGGCCGAGGCCGGGGCCGCGCTGGCCGCCATCACCCAGGCCGTGAACCGCATCAACGACATGAACACCCAGATCGCCAGCGCCTCGGAACAGCAGACCGCCGTGGCCGAGGAGATCAATCGCAGCATCACGGCCATCAGCGGGATCGCCCGCAGCACGGCGGACTGCGTGCAGCATACCGCCGCCACGGCAGAGAAACTGGGTGACATGGCCCGGCGCATGCGCCTGCTCACCGAGGGGTTTCGCAAGCAGCGCCAGGGATAGACGGTCAAGTATCGAGCGCCGGCCTGCCGGGCCTCAGCCCGCCAGCATGGCGCGATTGCGGCCCGCGTCCTTGGCCCGGTACAGGGCCCGGTCGGCCCTGCGCAACAGCTCGTCCAGGGTGTCGCCCTCGCGATAGCTCGCCACACCCAGGCTGATCGTAACCTGTTCCACCGGGGCAAAAGTGGTGTCGGCTATCGACCGGCGCAGGGTCTCGGCAAGCTGTAGTGCCCCCGGTTCGTCTGTCTCGGGCAGCAGGATCACGAATTCCTCGCCGCCCCAGCGTCCCGGCAGGTCGCTGTCACGCAGACGTTCGCTGAAGACGTTACCCAGCTGGCGCAGTACGGCATCTCCAATGTCATGGCCATGGGCGTCGTTGATTGCCTTGAAGCCGTCGATGTCGAGCAGGGCCAGGCTAAAGGGCCGACCGTAGCGTTGCGCCCGGCCGATCTCCAGTTCGAGCAGCGACTCGAGCTTGCGACGGTTGTACAGGCCGGTGAGCAGGTCGTGCGTGGCCTGGTGTTCCAGTTCCTGCTCCAGGCGCTGGCGTGCCAGGGCCCCGCCGATCAGGTCGGCGGCCACCTGCAGCAGCTTGATGTCGGCGGCCGGCCAGAGGCGATCCGTTTCGACGGCCGCCAGTACCAGCACGGACTGCAGGCGGCCGTCGCGCAGGATCGGCAATGCCAGGATGGAACCGGTGCCGCCGGCACGCAGGAGATCGCGCTCCAGGGGGCGGATCGTCTCGCTGTCGGTCAGGATCACGGCCTCGCCGCGGTTCAGGGGGGCGAGATAGGGCATGGCCCCTTCGGCGGGCACCCGGAAGTCCGGTGCGCGCGGCGGGATGCCCGGAGCACACCATTGTTCCCGCAGACGCAGGTCGGCTAGGGGGGTCAGCTCGAGCAGCACGCAGCGGCTGGCCTGCATGAAGGCGCCGATGCGCGCCATGGCGCCAGCGATGGCGGTATCCGTCTCCCTGGCCTCGCCGGCCAGGAGTGCAAGGGAGATGCCGCGTACCAGTTCTTCCAGTGCCGTCTGGCGCTGCAGCAGCGTTTCGGTCTGTTTGCGCTCGATGGCCAGGCTGGCCAGATCCACGGCCACACGCAGGCGGTCGAGGTCATCCGGTCCCGGGGTGCGTGGTTCGCGGTGATAGATGGCGAAGGTGCCGAGTACCTGGCCACTGGTCGAGCAGATCGGTTCGGACCAGCAGGCGCGCAGGTTGGCCGCACGGGCCACGTCCTGGTAGCCGGCCCAGTTCGGGTGGCTGAGCACGTCTTCCACCACCACGCGCCGCCCGGTGGCGGCCGCCGCGCCGCAGGAGCCGACGTCCTCGCGCACCGGCAGACCGTCGATGGCTGCTGTGTAGTCCGCCGGCAGGCTGGGGGCGGCACCGTGGTGCAGCTGGGTACCCTGTGGGTCGATCAGCAGGATGGAGCAGATGGATTCCGGGTCCTCGTCCTCGATGGAGCGCACGATGCGTCGCAGCAGGGCCTCGAGCGGCTCGTTGGCCACCAGGGCGGCGAGGATCTCGCTGCGGTGCTGGTCGCGCAGCTTGGCGAGCTTGCGGGCGGTGATGTCGATGGAGCTGGAGACGATGCGGGGCTCGCCGCCGATGGTGACCTGTTGCAGGAAGACGTCTTCCCAGAGCTGCTCCCCGTTGAGGCGGCGCGTGAGCCACTCGAAGCGCTGCGGCCCTTCCTCGCGCGTGCGGGCGAACCAGCGTTCGACGTCGGCCAGGGAGTAGGGCGGGCCGGCCCAGACC
This sequence comes from Chromatiales bacterium, assembly GCA_014762505.1. Classification (NCBI taxonomy): domain Bacteria; kingdom Pseudomonadati; phylum Pseudomonadota; class Gammaproteobacteria; order Chromatiales; species Chromatiales bacterium. The sequence continues at coordinate 16,217 of JABURS010000043.1, forward strand.
GATTCGTCCTCGAAGGCCGCAAGATTGAGTGCGTCGATGTCGGGCATGCCGTAGGTCTGCAGTGCACGCTGGTTGGCCTCCAGCACCCGGGCCGTATACGGGTCGTGCACCATGACGGCCACGGCGGAGTTGTCGAACAGGGCGCGGAACTGGGCGCCGCGTTCGCGCAGCTCCCGGGTGCGCGCCAGCAGGTGCTGCTCCAGGCGTGCCCGCTGGGTCTGCAGTCCGCGCAGATGGGCGCCGAGAAAGAGCAGCATCAGCCCCAGCACCGTGGCCGCCACCAGCGGCAGGAGCCAGCGCGGGGCGACCTCGAACGTCTCGGTATGGGTCCAGCGATGGACGATGCGCGCCAGTTCCTCGGGTGGCAGGGCGGCGATGGCGCGGTCGATCTCGGCGAGCAGGGCGGCCTCTCCCTTGGGCACCGCGGCGACCAGCTGCTGGGCGTACAGCACCTCGATCACGTGGAAGGCGTCCGGTGTGGCTTGGCGGTCGAGCAGGTAGCGGCCCACGGGATAGTCGGCGGCGAAGGCCCTGACCTCGCCGGCCACGGCGGCCGCGACCAGGTCGGCGTTGTTGGGGTAGTCGTGCAACGACAGGTCCGGATACCGGCCCTGCAGGAACTCGCGCTCGTAACTGCCGGCGACCACGCCGACGGCCCCGATGCCCGGATCATCCAGCGTGGTGGGCCCGGTTTCGGTGGCGACGAAGACCACGGCCTCCATGGGCAGCAGCGGTCGCGAAAAATCCAGGAAGGCCGAGCGTTCGGGCGAGGGGAAGAGACCGCCATGCACCATGGCCCGGCCGTCGCGCAGCTGCTCGATGCTCTGTGGCCAGTCGGCCAGGCGGAACTCGACGGGACGCCCCAGCTCCTCGCCCAGCCGGCGCCACAGGTCCACCAGCAGGCCCTGGGGTTCGCCCTGCCGGTCGCGATAGGCCAGCGGGGGCCAGGCGTGGTCCTGGGAGATGACGAGGGGGGCGGGCCCTGGCGGGGCTTCGGCCAGCGCGCCGAGCGGTGCGAGCAGCAGGCCGGGCAGCAGCAGCGGCAGGAGCCGGGAGGCGAGGCGCGTGAGCAGGCGGATCATGCGACCGATTCTACGTCGCGGATGCCGGTCGGACCATGCTTTCAAGCAGGTACTTGATTGAGGTCAGAGATCGAGTTCGGCCACCAGCGGCAGGTGGTCGGAGGCGACGCGCGCGGCGGGGCTGTCGTGCACGTGGATGGCGTCGATGACCTCCAGGGGCTTCACCCACAGGCGGTCCAGGGCGAACCAGGGGCGGTGGGCCGGGAAGGTGGCGGGGGCCGGCAGGCGGCCGAAGACGCGCCGCAGCCAGCGCAGCGGCCGGCCCCAGAGGAACCACTCGTTGAGGTCGCCGAGCAGGATGCGCACCTCGGCATCGTCGGCCTCGAGCAGCGGCAGCAGTTGCCGGATCTGGGCGCGGCGCTCGCCGGGCCGCAGGCCGAGGTGGGTGGCGACGAGGCGGAGGTCGACCTGGTTGTGGGTGAGGGCGAGCTCGATGGCGCCGCGCGGTTCACGCCCTGGCACGCTGAGGTCGTGACGGCTGATGCCGGCCACCGGCAGGCGGGTGAGCACGGCATTGCCGTAGTGGCCGCGCGCGTCGGTGAAGGTGACACCATCGATGGCGTGTGCACCCAGTGCCTCGGCCAGGGTGTCGAGCAGGTGGCCCGGGGTGTCGGCATGAAAGCCCACCTCCTGCAGGGCCACGATGTCGGCATCGATCTCCCGCAGCACGCGGGCGATGCGCAGGGCATCCTCCCGGCCATCGCGGCCGATGGCGCGATGGATGTTGTAGCTCGCGATGCGCAGGCTCATGCGCCGGCGGTGTCCCCGTCTTCCCCGTTCCCGCCACGCTTGCGCCGGAGCCAGTAGCGCAGCCCGGCCATGGCCAGGATCACCACGCCGATGGCCACCAGCAGGATGAGGATCTGCGTGGGCGTGGGGTCGCGCAGCGAGGCGACGATGCGGTCGGCGAGAAAGGCCGTGGCCGCCACGCCCGGCAGCAGGCCGATGAGGCTGCCGATGGCGAAGTCGCGCAGGCGGATGTCGGAGACCCCGGCGATGACGTTGATCACCGAGAACGGCGCCACCGGGATGATGCGCAGGGCGATGGTGGTGAGCAGGCCGCGTCGTCCCAGGGTGCGGCTGATGCGGTGCACCCGGCCGCCGGCGAGTTGTGCGACCGCATCGCGTCCGAGCAGGTGGCCGATTCCGTAGGTGACCAGTGCCGAGATCTCAGCGCCGACCAGGGAGTAGATGGCCCCGGTCCAGGCACCGAAGACCATCACGGTGACGATGAACATGAGCGTGATCGGCACCACGGCGAGCCCGGCCAGCACATAGGCGCCGATCACCAGCAGGGGGGTGAAGGGGCGCTCGTCGATCCAGCGCCCGACATCGGCCAGCCGGTCCACGTCCAGCCAGTCGCCCACCGGAGTCCAGCGCCACAGGGCGGCGAGTGTCAGCACGCCGGCGATCAGCAGCCCGATCTTGAGGAAATGCCCCCAGGCCGGGGTCTGCTGGTCCGGGTCGACGATCTGGTCGAAGAGCTCCTGCGGCGAGACGGGCTTTTCGGGGTCGAGCAGGGCGGCGTCGGGTACCCATTCGTCCACCTCGGCGGGGACCCCGGCATCCAGCGGTTGCAGCGTGCGTTCACCGCCGCGCAGGGACTCGATGGCCGCGATCAGGCCGTCGTGTTCCGCCTCGGCCGTGGCGAGTGCGTCCACGGATACGCCCAGGTGCTCGGCCAGCAGGCGCCGGCGGAAGGCGGCGATGGGCTCGCCCAGGTCGCGCTCCTCCGTGGAGGCGACGGCGAGGTCGCATTCGGAATCGAGCCCCATGGAGCGGTTGCTCAGATTGGAGGAGGCCACGCGGGCGAAGGCATCGTCGATGACCATCACCTTGGCGTGCACCATGAGCGAGACCGGCGGCTCGCTGGAGAGGCGCGCGTAGTACACGCGCAGGCGGTCGTGCCGGTCGGCCTCGTGCAGGTCCCGCAGCACGCGCCCGCGCAGCACGTCCATGGTGTGCTGTTCCAGCCAGCCGCCGGTCTGCTCGGGCATCACCAGTACCACCTCGGGGCCGTCGGGCTCGCGCAGGCGTTCGGCCAGGGCCTCGGCCATGCGGTGCGAGCTGAAGTACTGGTTCTCGATGTAGAGGAAGCGCTGGGCGGCGGCGATGCTGTCGAGATACAGCCGTTCCACCTCGCGGATCTCGCCGCGGTCGCGGTAGGCGGGCAGGCTGCGGGCGATGGCCACGTCGAGGCTGGTGAGGCTGGGCTGCACGCTGGGTGGCCAGGGGTCGTGGTCGGCACCGCGCGGCTCGACCGGGTCGGCCTCGCCGCCGGCGAAACGCCAGCGTTCGCGCGCCAGTTCGCCGAGCCGGGCGGCGGCCTCGCCGTCCACCAGCATCTGCACGTCGTGAAACGGGGGGTAGGGCTTGCCGTCCGGGTCGAGGCGGCGCGGGTCATCCGGCCGGTGCTCGCTGGTGTCCCAGCGCCACTTGCTGATGTCCAGCCCGCCGGAGAAGGCGATGGCATCGTCCACCACCACGATCTTCTGGTGCTGCGAGGCGCCCAGCGGGTGCTCCCCGTCCAGGCAGAAGTGCACGCGGTCGTGGGAGCGCCAGCGCAGCTTGTAGCGCGGGAAGAACTCGCGCTCCAGTGCATAGATCATCGCGAAGTCCCAGCTCAGGATGTAGACGTGCAGGTCGGGACGTTCGGCCGCCACGGCATCGAGCAGGGCGCCGAGGGTGACGGGGTAGCCGTCGTCCGGCGGGGTGTCGTCGCGCACCAGGCGCAGTTCGCTGTGGATGTCCCAGCCGACGATGAAGACGGCGTGGCGCGCGCGAATAATGGCCTCGCGTATGGCGCGGTAGTAGTCGGCACCGTCGATGACGAAGGCGGCGCGGTGGGCGTGTGCGAGGTGCCAGCAGTTGCGCCCGGGGGCCAGTAGCGTGTCCATGCATCACCCGCCGGCTTGCGCCCGGCAGGCCCGTGTGGGTGGCCCTTCAGAGTAGCGCAATCGCGTCGACGCTGCAGCGCGGGGGCTTATTTGTAGAGCAGGATGCCGACGTAGTGCGCGGCGCTGCCGGCCAGCACGAACAGGTGCCAGATGCCGTGGGCCCCCGGGCGCCAGTGGGAGAGGATGTAAAAGCCGATGCCGCCGGTATAGAGCAGCCCGCCGGCCAGCATCCAGGCAAAGCCCGTGGGACTGATCCGCTCGAGCAGGGGGTCCAGGGCGACGATGATGCACCAGCCCATGATCACGTAGATCAGCACCGGCACGATGCGCGGCCCGCGCCGGAACAGGGCGTCGTAGACCATGCCGAAGATCGCCAGTCCCCAGGTCAGGCCGAACAGCCACCAGCCCCAGGCGGTGTCGCGCAGCGCGGCCAGGGTGAAAGGCGTGTAGGTGCCGGCGATGAGCAGGTAGATGGCCTGGTGGTCGAGGATCTGGAAGACCCGTTTGGGTTTGCCGTCCAGGCCGTGGTAGAGGGCCGAGATCAGGTAGAGGGTGAAGAGCGTGAAGCCATACACCGAGAAGGCGATGATCTCGCGCGCGTAGCCGTCGAGGCTGGCGAAGACGATGAGCACCACGGCGGCGGGGAAGGCGAGTGCGGCGCCGATGAGATGACTGATGGTGTTGAAGCGCTCGGCGCGCCGCGCGGCGGCCGCGCGCTCAGTGACTGGATGCATGGGTGGCCGTCCGTTCGATCAGGGTCAGTTTGGCAACGCGGGAGAGGCGCTTGATGGCCGCCTCGCGCTGGCAGGCGCTGGCGCGGTTTGCCGCCGTCTCGACGTGGGCGAGGATGACGGGCCGGCGACTGGCCGTGTAGCGCGCCCCACCCGGCAGCTCGCCGTTGTGCTCGCGCAGGCGGCGGTCCACGTCCACCGTCACGCCGGTGTAGAGGCTGCCGTCGGCGCAGCGCAGGATGTATACGCACCAGCCGCTCACGCGCAGGCCTCCCAGCCCAGCCGGTCCAGTACCTGGCGGAAGTCCGCCGCGAGCGGCGCCTCGATGGCGAGCGGCGCGCCCGTGTGCGGGTGGGCGAGCGCCAGGCCGGTGGCCGCCAGCAGCAGGCGGTGGGAGTCGAGCTGCTCGCGGAAGAAGCGGTTGTGGCGGCCGTCGCCGTGGGTGGTGTCGCCCACCACGGGATGGAAGATGTGCTTCATGTGACGGCGGATCTGGTGCTTGCGGCCGGTCTCCGGGGTCAGGCGCAGCAGCGAGTAACGCGCCGTGGGGTAGCGGCCCACGGCATGGGGCAGCTCCACGGTGGCCAGGCGCCGCCAGGGTGTGACGGCCGGCTGGGCGGCCTTGTCCGGGTCGGCCAGCGCGTCGGTCATGCGGTCCTGTTCCTCGCGCAGGGCATAGTCGATCACGCCGGCCTCCGGTGTGTGCCCGCGTACCACGGCGAGGTAGGTCTTCTGCACCGCGCCTGCGGTGAAGGCCGCGGTGAGCCGCCGGGCGGTCTCCGGGTCGAGCGCGAACAGCAGCGCGCCCGAGGTGGGCTTGTCCAGGCGATGCACGGGGTAGACGCGCCGGCCGATGCGGTCGCGCACCAGCTGCAGGGCGAAGCGCGTCTCGCGCCGGTCGATCAGGCTGCGGTGCACGAGCAGACCGGCCGGCTTGTGCACGGCCACCAGCCAGTCGTCCTGGAAGAGGATGTCGGGTTCGGTCACGGGCGTCGTGGGGGTCAGTAACCCCGCCGCGGTAAAGGTTGCCATCCGCGCCGGGGTCGGCCAAAGTGAAGTCTTTATGGTCGGTCGCCACCGGTTTCGTTGCAACCGCTATGCTTGCGACAGGTCCGGGTGATCCGAGTACGACGAGCCATGCATCACGACCACACAGACGAATTTCCCACGCCCGCCATCGACAAGCCCGCTCTGGTGCGCCGCTTGCGCGAGCTCCTGCCGGCCGAGGCGGTGCTCTCGACGGAGGAGGACCTGCGTCCCTACGAGTGCGACGGGCTGTCGGCCTATCGCCGCCTGCCGATGGTGGCCGTCCTGCCCGGGACCGTGGACCAGGTGCAGGCCATCCTGCGGCTCTGCCACCAGTACAACGTGCCGGTGGTGGCGCGCGGGGCGGGCACGGGGCTCTCCGGCGGCGCGCTGCCCTTCGAGCAGGGGCTGCTGCTGAGCCTGGCGAAATTCTCGCAGATCCTCGAGATCGACACCACGCGGCGCACGGCCCGTGTGCAGCCCGGCGTACGCAACCTCGCCATCTCCCAGGCGGTGGAGGAGTTCGGGCTGTACTACGCCCCCGACCCCTCCTCGCAGATCGCCTGCACCATCGGCGGCAACGTGGCCGAGAACTCGGGCGGCGTACACTGCCTCAAGTACGGTCTCACGGTGCACAACATCCAGAAGCTCAAGGTGGTGACCATCGACGGCGAGCTGCTGGAGATCGGCGGCGACGGCCTGGACAGCCCGGGCTACGACCTGCTCGCGCTGTTGACCGGCTCCGAGGGCATGCTGGCCGTGATCGTCGAGGTGACGGTGAAGCTGCTGCCCCGGCCCGAGCGCGCCCAGGTGCTGCTGGCCGCCTTCGACGACGTGGTGAAGGCGGGCGCGGCGGTGGGCAACATCATCGCCGCCGGCATCATCCCCGCAGGCCTGGAGATGATGGACCGGCTCGCCATCCAGGCCGCCGAGGACTTCGTGCACGCGGGCTACCCGCGCGATGCCGAGGCCATCCTGCTCTGCGAGCTCGACGGCACCAACGAGGAGGTCTCGGAGCACATCTTCGCCGTGCGCCAGATCCTGAAGCAAAGCGGCGCCACCGAGGTGCGCACCGCACGTGATGACGCCGAGCGCCTGACCTTCTGGAAGGGCCGCAAGGCCGCCTTCCCCGCCGTGGGCCGCATCTCGCCCGACTACTACTGCATGGACGGCACCATCCCGCGCAAGCGGCTGCCCGAGGTGCTCAAGCGCATGGCCGAGCTCTCGCAGGAATATGACTTGGCCGTGGCCAACGTCTTCCACGCCGGCGACGGCAACCTGCACCCGCTCATCCTCTACGATGCCAACCAGCCGGGCGAGCTCGAACGTACCGAGGAATTCGGCGGCCGGATCCTGGAGCTCTGTGTCGAGGTGGGCGGCACCATCACCGGCGAACACGGCGTGGGCATGGAGAAGATCAACCAGATGTGCGTGCAGTTCGATGCCCTGGAGCTGACCCAGTTTCATGCCATCAAGCACGCCTTCGACCCCGAGGGCCTGCTGAATCCGGGCAAGGCCGTGCCCACGCTGCATCGCTGCGCCGAGTTCGGCGCCATGCACGTGCACCGCGGCGAGCTGCCCTTCCCCGAGCTGGAGCGTTTCTGATGGACGATCGCTCGGCCGAATTGCGCGACCAGGTGCGGGCCGCCGCCGCGGACGGGACGCCGCTGCGCATCGTCGGCGGCGACACCAAGCACTTCCTCGGGCGGGCGACGCCGGGCGAGGCGCTGGCCACGGCCGGGCATCGCGGCATCGTGCACTACGAGCCCACCGAACTCGTCGTCACCGCCCGCGCGGGCACGCCGCTGGCCGAGATCGACGCGGCCCTGGCCGAGCACAACCAGATCCTGGGCTTCGAGCCGCCGCACCTGGGCGCGGGCGCCACCGTGGGCGGCACCGTGGCCTGCAACCTCTCCGGGCCGCGCCGCGCCTACGCCGGTGCGGCGCGCGACTTCGTGCTGGGGACGAAGGTGCTGAACGGCCGCGGCGAGATCCTCTCCTTCGGCGGCGAGGTGATGAAGAACGTGGCGGGCTACGACGTCTCGCGCCTGATGGCCGGGGCCATGGGCACGCTGGGCGTGCTGCTCGAGGTCTCGCTGCGCGTGATCCCGCGCCCCGAAACGCACATCACCCTGGCGCGCAGGACCACGGACCAGGAGGCCCTGTTCCTGCTGCATCGCTGGGCCGGGCGGCAGCTGCCCATCACCGCCACCTGTTTTCACGGCGACACCTTGTATGTTCGCCTCTGCGGCACGCCCAAGGGGGTGGCGGCGGCACGCCAGCGCGTGGGCGGGGAGCTCGTCGAGGACAGCGCCGGCTTCTGGCACAAGCTGCGCGAGCAGCGCCACGCCTTCTTCACGGCGAAGCGGCCGATCTGGCGGCTGTCGGTGGCCTCGGACGCCCCGCCGGGCGAGATCGATGGCAAGTGGCTCTACGAGTGGGGCGGGGCGCAGCGCTGGCTGGTGAGCGACGCCCCGGCCGAGGAGATCCGTGCCTGGGCGCGGGCCGCCGGCGGTCACGCCACGCTGGTGCACAACCGGCCGGCGGGCGCCGAGACCGGCGAGATCTTCCAGCCCCTGGCCCCGGGGCTGCTGGCGCTGCACCGTCGCCTCAAGGCCGCCTTCGATCCGGCGGGCATCCTCAACCCCGGCCGCCTGTACGCGGAGCTGTAGGCATGCAGACGCAGATCAGCGCCAGGTACCGCGACACCCGCCAGGGCCTGGAGGCCGAGCGTATCCTGCGCGCCTGCGTGCACTGCGGCTTCTGCACCGCCACCTGCCCGACCTACCAGCTGCTGGGTGACGAGCTCGACGGCCCGCGCGGGCGCATCTATCTCATCAAGCAGCTGCTCGAGGGCGGCGCGGTGAGCGCGAAGACGCAGACCCACCTCGACCGCTGCCTGACCTGCCGCTCCTGCGAGACCACCTGCCCCTCCGGCGTGCAGTACGGCCGGCTGGTGGACATCGGCCGCGAGCTGGTCGAGGCCGAGGTGCCGCGCCCGGCGGGCGCGCGGCTCACGCGCAGGCTGCTGCGCAAGCTGCTCCCCTACCCGGCGCGCTTCGCCCCGCTGCTGGCCCTGGGCCGGCTGACGCGTCCGCTGCTGCCCGCGGCGCTGCGCCGCAAGGTGCCGGTCGCCCAGTCGGCGGGCGCGCGTCCCGCCTCCGGGCATGCCCGCCGGATGCTGGTGCTGGAGGGCTGCGCCCAGAGCGTGGCCACGCCCGCCACCAATGCCGCCACCGCACGCGTGCTCGACCGGCTAGGCATCACGCTGGTCACGCCGCAGGGCGCGGGCTGCTGCGGGGCGGTGAGCCAGCACCTGGCCGCCCCGGCCGAGGCGCTGGGGTTCGTGCGCCGCAATATCGATGCCTGGTGGCCGCACATCGAGGCGGGGGCCGAGGCGATCATCATCACCGCCAGCGGCTGCGGGGCGATGGTGAAGGAGTATGCCCACCTGCTGAAGGACGACCCGGACTACGCCGACAGGGCCGCGCGCGTCACGGCGCTGGCGAAGGACATCGCCGAGGTGCTGCGCGACGAGCCGCTGCCGAAGGAGCGCCTGAAGCCACAGCGGCGCAGGATCGCCTTCCAGAGCCCCTGCACCCTGCAGCACGGTCAGCAACTCGCCGGCGTGGTCGAGGGCATACTGACCCGCGCGGGCTTCAGCCTCACCCCCGTGGCCGACGCCCACCTGTGCTGCGGCTCGGCCGGCACCTATTCCATCCTCCAGCCCGGGCTGTCGCAGCAGCTGCGCGACAACAAGCTCGCGGCGCTCGGCAAGGGCGCGCCCGAGGTCATCGCCACGGCCAATATCGGCTGCCAGCTGCACCTGGCCACCGGCACCGATACGCCCGTGCGGCACTGGATCGAGCTGCTGGACGAGGCCTTCGCGGACCGCTAGCCGGGCGGGCCGAGGCGCTGCCCGGACAGGCGGTGGCCCCGGCGGTCCCATTCTCCCGCCCCAGCTGCTATCTTTTCTCTGGGGTCCACCTCCCCGTCAACACATAAACGATAAGAACTGCGGCCGCGCACAAGGCCCGGCTGCTTCCCAAAGGAGGTTACTGATGAGCGATTTCCGCGATACCCGTTCCGGCTCGCGCCGCAAGTTCCTGAAGGGACTGGCCGCCGCTGGCGGGGCCACCGTCCTCGGTGCGCCTTTCATAAGCAGTGCCCAGGCCGCCCAGGGACATACCTGGAAGGTCCAGTCCGTCTGGGACGCCGGCACCACCGGCTACGCCCTGTTCGAGAACTGGTGCAACAGCATCAAGGAGAAGTCGGGCGGCGAGCTCGACATCAAGCCCTTCGCCGCCAAGGCGGTGGCCGCCGACAACAACGCGCTGTTCGACGCCGTGCGTTCCGGCGTGCTGCAGGGCATGAACCCCTTCACCCTCTACTGGCCCGGCAAGATCCCGGCCAGCGTGTTTCTCTCCTCCTATCCGCTCGGCCCGGATCAGCCGGCGCAGTGGGACACCATGCACTACGGCCTGGGCATGCTGCAGATGGCGCGCGAGATCTATGCCAAGTTCGGCCTGATGTTCGTCGGCCCCATCCAGCACGATGCCAACATCATCCACTCGAAGAAGCCGGTGAACTCGGTGGAAGACCTCAAGGGCATGAAGATCCGCCTGCCGGGCGGCATGGTGGCCGAGGTGTTCCAGCAGTTCGGCGTCTCCACCGTCTCGCTGCCGGGCTCGGACATCTTCCCCGCGCTGGAGAAAGGCACCATCGACGCCGCCGACTACGTCGGCCCGGCGGTGAACTACGACCTCGGCTTCCACCAGGTGACGGACTACATCCTGTTCGGCCCGCCCGGCACCATGTCGATCTACCAGCCCTGCGACGTGATGGACCTGACGGTGAACATGCGCGCCTGGAAGGCCCTGTCGCCGAAGATGCAGGAGTTCGTCGAGGAGCAGGTGTACATCTACTCGCGCGATCACTACAACGGCATCCAGAAGAAGAACATCGAGGCCATGGGCAAGTTCAAGGCCGCCGGCAACACGGTCTCGCGCCTCAGTGCCGAGGACGTGGACAAGTTCCGCGCCGCCGCGATCCCGATCTGGTTCAAGTGGGCGAAGAAGGACGCCGACGCCGCACGCGTGTTCAAGCTGCAGCTCGACTACATGATGAACGAGACCATGGGCTACGTGACGCCGGAGGACATCAAGGGCTACAGCCTCTGATCGGCGACAGGGTCCTCATCCGGGGCGGGCGGCGATCATCGCCGCCCGCCTTCTCCTAAAGTTACGCGGAGTCGGTTACACATGTCCGATCTGGAAGGCTTCGGTTTTGTCATGCCCCACTGGTTGTACTGGGGCTGGCTGGCCATCATGCCGTTGGCGATGATCTGGCTGGCAAAACGTCACGAGAAGAAACACCCACCCTTATCCCCCACACCTGACGAGAATCTCGCGCAGGAACTGCTCGCCACGGAAGATCCCACCCGGGACTGGCCCGGCAACTGGTTCACGAAATCCATCGACTGGCTGAGCAACGCCACCGGGATCTTCGTCGCGTTCTGGACCGTGAACGCGGTGATCTTCTACTTCTTCGAGGTGGTGATGCGCTACCTCTTCAACATGCCGACCATCTGGGTGCACGAGGGCTCCTACCTGCTGTTCGGCATGCAGTACCTGCTGGCCGGGGCCTATGCCCTGCTGCACGGCGCGCATGTGCGGGTCGACATCCTGTACGTGAAGTTTCCGCTGCGCGCCCGCGTCGGCGTGGACATCTTCACCTCCGTCTTCTTCTTCATCTTCGCCGTGGCGCTGATGGGGACTTCGTTCCGTTTCTTCATGGATTCCTACAACATGAGTGAAGTCACCATGGAGACCTGGGGCATCCAGCACTGGCCGGTGAAGGGCATGATGCTGCTGGGTTCGATCCTGATCCTGCTGGCCGGGTTCTCCAAGCTGGTCAAGGACATCGTCCTCTTCCACAAGCTGGGGAGGGCGCGCGCATGAGCCAGTCCATGGCCGCACCCACGCCGGGCAGCCGTATCGGCACCTGGCTGACCTATGCGCTCACGCTGCTGGCGGTCTTCGTCGTCGGCGTCGAGATCATCAACATCCTGTTCTACGATCCCTGGGGCGAGGAGGTCTTCCTGTTCCGCTCGGCCGGCATGCTGGCCGGCGTGGACATCGCCACCCTCACCTGGATCATGTTCGGCAGCCTGTTCGTGCTGCTGATGCTGGGCCTGCCGCTGGCCTTCGTCACCGGTGGGCTCGGGGTGGTGTTCATCTACCTGGTCGGTGACCAGCTGATGCTCAACATCATCCCCACGCGCATCTTCCCGATGATGACCAACTCGGACCTGGCCGCCATCCCGCTGTTCATCTTCATGGCCGCAATGCTGGAGCGGGCCGGGCTCATCGAGGAGATGTTCGACGTGGTCTACAAGTGGATGGGCGGGCTCAACGGCGGTCTGGCCGCGGCCACCATCCTCGCCTCCACGATACTCGCCGCCATGGTCGGCGTGATCGGCGCGGCGGTGGTGACCATGGGCATCATCGCCCTGCCGGCCATGCTCAGGCGCAAGTACGATCCGAAGATCGCGCTGGGCTCGATCATGGCCGGCGGCACGCTCGGCATCCTCATCCCGCCGTCGATCCTGGCGATCCTCTATGCGGTGGTGGCGCAGCAGTCGGTGGGCGAGCTGTATCTCGGTTCGGTGCTGCCGGGCCTGATGCTCTCCGGGCTCTACATCGCCTACGTGCTGTTCCGCAGCTGGAAGAACCCCAAGCTCGGGCCGGCCCTGCCGGTCGAGGAGCGAGTGGGCATGGGCGAGAAGATTCGACTGCTGTCGCGCCTGACCGCGCCGCTGGTGCTGGTGTTCCTGGTGCTGGGCCTGCTGTTCGGCGGCATCGCCACCCCGGTGGAGGCCGCCGGCATCGGTTCCTTCGGCGCGATCGTGGTGGCCATGATGCACCGGCGCTTCAATATCCTCGCCCTGCGCGAGGCCTCGGTGACCACGGTGAAGGCCACGGCCATGGTGCTGTGGATCATCTTCGGTGCCTCGGTCTTTGTCGGCTTCTACATCCTGCAGGGCGGGCAGACCTTCATTACCGAGACCCTGCTGGGTACCGGGCTGTCGGCCTACGGCATCCTGTTCCTGATGATGGTGCTGCTGGTGATCCTGGGCATGTTCCTCGACTGGGTGGGCATCCTGCTGCTGGCCGTGCCGATCTTCGTGCCCATCATCCGCGCGCTCACCTTCGACGGGCTGTTCGGCCTGCCGGGGCCGGATGCGGATGCCGTGGTGCTGTGGTTCGGCGTGCTGTACCTGGTCAACATGCAGATGTCGTTCCTCAGCCCGCCCTTCGGCTATGCCCTGTTCTACATCCGCGGCGTCTGCCCGCCGGATATCAGCATGGCCACGATCTTCCGCTCGGCGCTGGTCTTCCTCGGCCTGCAGACCTTCGGTCTGGTGCTGGTGATCCTGTTCCCGGCGCTGGCCACCTGGTTGCCGAGCCTGGTGTATGGTTAGAGACGTCCGACAAGGTCGGCTCTTCGGAGGTGATGATCATGAGTGACGCACGCATCGACATCGCCGGCCTGCAGGTCGCCCGTTCCCTGTTCGATTTCATCGGGCAGGAGGCGGCGCCGGGTACGGGCATCGACCCGGGTGCCTTCTGGCAGGCACTGGCGGATCTGCATCGGGGTTTCGCCCCGCGCAACCGCGAGCTGCTTGCGCGCCGGGACGCCCTGCAGCAACAGCTCGATGCCTGGCACCGTGAGCGGCGCGGCCAGCCACATGATGCCGCGGCCTATCGCGCCTTCCTCGAGGACATCGGCTACCTGTTGCCGGAGGGCGAGGACTTTCGCATCACCACCGGGAACGTGGACCCGGAGATCGCCGAGGTGGCCGGGCCGCAGCTGGTGGTGCCGGTGAACAATGCGCGTTATGCGCTCAATGCCGCCAATGCCCGCTGGGGCAGTCTGTACGATGCGCTCTACGGCACCGACGTGCTGCCCGAGGACGAGGGCGCCACGCGCGGCACGCGCTACAACCCGCTGCGCGGCGCGAAGGTGATCGAGGCGGCCCGGGCCTTCCTGGACGAGACCATTCCGCTGGCCCGGGGGCGACACGCCGAGGTCCTGGCCTATGACCTGCGCGACAACGTCCTGCGTGTCACGCTGACCAGCGGTGCGCACACAGGACTGGCGGACCCGGGGCAGCTGGCAGGCTATCGGCACGAGGATGGCCGTCTGACCACCCTGCTGTTCCGGCACCACGGCCTGCACATCGAGCTGCAGTTGGCCACCGATCTCGAGCCCCACGAGGTGCGGCCGGTGGCCATCCGGGACGTGATCCTCGAATCGGCCCTCACGACCATCCAGGACTGCGAGGACTCGGTGGCGGCGGTGGATGCGCAGGACAAGGTGGCCGTCTACCGCAACTGGCTGGGCCTGATGAAGGGCACGCTGGAGGCGAGTTTCGAGAAGGGCGGCCGGCCGGTGGTGCGGCGTCTCGCACCCGACCGCAGCTACACCGCACCCGGCGGGCGGACCATCACCCTGCCGGGCCGCAGCCTCATGCTGGTGCGCAACGTCGGCCATCTCATGACCATCGACGCCGTGCAGGATGCCGACGGCGAGCCCGTCTTCGAGGGCATGCTGGATCTCATGGTCACGGCCCTCTGCGCCCTGCACGACCTGCGGGGTGACGGGGAGCTGAACAACAGCCGCAGCGGCAGCATGTACATCGTCAAGCCGAAGATGCACGGGCCGGAGGAGGTCGCCTTTGCCGTGGAACTCTTCGCCGCCGCCGAGGCGGCCCTGGGGCTGGCGCCCAACACGCTCAAGATCGGCATCATGGACGAGGAGCGGCGTACCACGCTCAATCTCCGGGAGTGCATCCGCGCCGCCCGCGAGCGGGTGATCTTCATCAACACGGGCTTTCTGGATCGCACCGGCGACGAGATCCACAGCTCCATGGAGGCCGGGCCGATGCTTGGCAAGGCCCGCATGAAACAGTCCACCTGGCTCACCGCCTACGAGGACTGGAACGTGGACACGGGGCTGGCCTGCGGCTTTCGCGGCCGGGCGCAGATCGGCAAGGGCATGTGGACCATGCCCGACGAGATGAAGGCCATGGTCGAGACCAAGGTCGGTCACCCCCGGGCCGGCGCGAACTGCGCCTGGGTGCCCTCGCCCACCGCGGCCACCCTGCACGCCATGCACTATCACCGCGTGGATGTGGCCGCCCGCCAGACCGAACTGCTGAAGGGCGGGCGACGCGCCACGCGCGACGACCTGCTCGCCATCCCGGTGGTGGCGCAGCCCGACTGGCCGGCCGAGGAGATCCGTGCCGAGCTCGACAATGCCTGCCAGGGCATCCTCGGCTACGTGGTGCGCTGGATCGACCAGGGTATCGGCGCCTCCAAGGTGCCGGACATCAACCACGTCGGCCTGATGGAGGACCGCGCGACCCTGCGCATATCGAGTCAGTTGCTGGCCAACTGGTTGCATCACGGAGTGGTGAGCGAGGAGGAGGTGATGGACGGGCTGCGGCGCATGGCGCTGCTGGTCGATGAACAGAATGCCACCGACGTGCACTATGCCCGACTGGCCCCGGGCCATGACGGCATCGCCTTCCAGGCGGCGCGCGACCTGATCTTCCAGGGGCGGGAATCGCCCAACGGCTACACCGAGCCGCTGCTGCATGCCCACCGGCGGGCGCTCAAGGCCGCCGTCCAGGGGTAGGCGGGCCTCAGTCCAGGCCGCGGACCCGGCCGCGCAGCTGCTTGGTCCTGCCGCGCTGCGTCTTCTCATCCATGCGCTTGCGTTTGGCCGCCTTGCCGGGCCGGGTGGGCAGGCGCTTCTTCTGCACCTCTGCCACCGCCTGGACCAGCGCCTGCAGGCGCGCCAGGGCATCCTCCCTGTTCTTCTCCTGGGTGCGGAAGCGCTGCGCCTTGATCACCACCACGCCGTCGCCGGTGATGCGCCGGTCCCGCAGGGCCAGCAGACGCTCCTTGTAGAACTCGGGCAGTGACGAGGCGCGGATGTCGAAGCGCAGGTGGATGGCGGTGGCGACCTTGTTGACGTTCTGTCCGCCGGCGCCCTGAGCGCGCACGGCGGTGAGCTCGATCTCGTCGTCAGGCAGGGATACGTTGCGGGAGATGACCAGCATGGTGGCAGGGTAACATGCCGGCTGGGGGAACCGGCGGCGGCTGGCGGTATCTATATTAGAGTTTTCTAATATGTTATTCTGGCCGCATCCCGGGTCTCGGCCCGAATCGCATCTCTGGAGGCAACACCAATGACCATCGACCGCATCGTCATGATCTTCGCCGGCACCGTGATCCTGGTGAGCCTGGCGCTCTCCCAGCTGCACTCCGTCCACTGGCTGTGGCTCACGGCCTTTGCCGGCTTCAACCTGATCCAGTCCGCCATCACCGGCTTCTGCCCGCCGGCCATCCTGCTGAAGAAGCTGGGCTTCAAGCCGGGTTCCAGTTTCAAGTAAACCGCGCTTCGGCCTGGCGGCCGGCGTAGTCAGCAGCGGGGCGGAGACGCCCCGTTTTTTTATGCCCAATCCACAGGGCGGCGCGGCCCACGGCCGCCATCCAAACCAGGTGATGGCGGGCGTCCGATGATGGTTACGGCGGGTCGCGGCCCGCCCTAGGTGGCGACGCGGTTGCGGCCGGCCTTCTTGGCCCGGTAGAGGGCCTTGTCGGCGGCCTTGATCACCGCCTGGGGGTCGCGGGCGTGCTCGCCGGGTTCGGCGGCGCCGATGCTGATGGTGATCGGCACCTGCCGGTCGCTACCCCTGACCTTCTTTTCCCCCTTCCGCTTCGGCCGGTTCCTGCCGCGCACGGTAAACGGTGCATCGGCAATGGCCGCGCGCAGGCGCTCGAGCTGGGGCAGGGCATCTTCCGCCCGGCGCCCGGCGAACAGCACCGTGAATTCCTCCCCGCCATAGCGGAAGGGCTTGCCGCCGCCCTTCACCCCCTTCAGGCGTGCCGCGACCATCTTCAACACCTCGTCACCGACGTCGTGGCCGTAGGTGTCGTTGAATTTCTTGAAGTGGTCCACGTCCAGCATGGCAATGGTGTAGCGGCCGCCGAGCTTGAGCAGGGCCTGGTTCAGGGCGCGGCGGCCGGGCAGACCGGTGAGCTCGTCACGGTAGGCCATGAAGTGCGAGACCTCGAGCAGGGCGATGACGAGGATGAGCACAGCGGTCGCGAAGCCGGTGGCCAGCAGGCCGTCGACGGGCGCGGCGAGCAGGACGTAGAGCATGGTGGCCAGTGCCCAGAACAGGCCGTATTCCATGGCATTGCGCTGGCGCAGGCCCTGGATGGCGGTGACGGCCAGGGCCAGACCGAAGGCGAGCAGTGCCGGTTGCCCCAGGCGCAGGGCGTCGAGTGCGGGCAGTGGCAGGAGGGCATGGCCGAAGCCATGTAGCCAGTCGAGCCGCTGGCCGTACAGCAGCATCCAGAGACCGGCGACCTGGGCGGCGATGACGGCCCAGCGCAGCAGGCCATGCCAGGTGAAGATGCCGCGTTCCTTGAGCAGGGCGATGACGGCGATGTTCAGCGGCAGCAGCACGGTGATGGCGTGACGCAGCAACGAGTCGCCGGCATGCAGCGCGATGCCGGCGACGGCGACGACCACGGTGGCGAAGACCAGGCGGCTGCGGTCGAAGCGCCAGCCCAGCAGCAGGGCAATGATCACGACCGTGGCGGGGTAGACGCCCTCCAGGTGGGCGAGCCTGGGCGAGACATCCGGGTGTCCGGCGGCGATCAGCTGCAGGAGAAAGAGCAGGCCGCCAGGAAGCAGGAAGGCGGTCAGGCCGCGTAGCAGGGAGAGGGACACTCGGTACTCCGGTGGTGAACGCGGACCAAGCTTAGCGCGAATCCGGCGCCGCGTGCGAACGCTGCACATACCCTCGCCGGGCCATCTCCGGTAGAGTGGTCGGCGGGGGGCGATCCGCCGTGGGCGCCAGAGTCGAAGAAGAAGAGTCGCATGGAATTCGCATGATTACCGGGCGCAGGATCAGCAGGCGATTCCGCTCCTGGATGCTGTTCTTTCTGTTGCTGCCGGCCACGGGCATGGCGGTCATGGATGCCACGGCCCCCCATGTGAGCATCGGCAAGGGTGTGTTGGTGCTCGATGACCGCGAGCGCGCGTTCGACTTCGAGGACGTGGAGCAGGGCACGGTATCCGCGGCATTTCGCCCGCTGGAGACGGACGTGCCGAGTTTCGGCTTTGCCAACACGGCGGTGTGGCTGCATTTCGAACTGGTGAATGCAGGCCCCGGGGCACTCGACCGGCTGCTGGTGGTGGAGTGCTCCTGGCTGGATGCCCTGACCCTGTGGGTGAGAGGCCCCGACGGCGATCTCCTGCGCCAGCACTTCGGCGACACCCTGCCCTACGGCGAGCGCAGCTACGACCACCCGCTGCCGGTGTTTCGTCTCACGCTGCCACCCGGTACCAGCACGCTGTACCTGCGCGCCGAGGCGCGTGACCCGCTGCTGGTGCCCGTCGATCTCTGGGAGCCCGAGGCCTTCGCCCGGCAGGATCGCTGGACGTCGTTCTACTACGGCGTGTTCTACGGCGCCATTGCCATCATGGCGTTGTACAACCTGTTTCTCTTCCTGTTCCTGCGCGACCGGCCGTATCTCTTCTATGTGCTGTATCTCGCGGCCTTTCTCGTCATGAACCTCACCTACAACGGGTTCACCTATGCGCTGGTCTGGCGCGACTCGCCGGAGTGGGTGAACTGGTTGCACCCCATCACCATCTACCTGTTCCAGATCACCGGCGTGCTGTTCGCGATCCACTTTCTCGGCACGCGGCTGCGCAATCCGTATCTGCACCGTTTCCTGCTGGCGTTTCTCGCCGTGCTGGTCCTGGCCCTGCTGGGCTCGTGGGTGCTCGGCGGCTATTACACGCATGTCTCGCTGTCGATCGCACTTGTGGTCACCTACACCCTGACCGTGGTCGTGGCCGGCCTGCTGTCCTGGTACCGGGGCAATCGTGCCGCGCGCTTCTTCATCGTCGGCAGTTTTTCCTCGCTGGTGGGGGCGAGCATCACCGCACTGGTCGTGGCCGGGGTGCTGCCCTATCACTTCGCGACCTACCGTGCAGTGGAGTTCGGCATGATGCTGGACGTCACCCTGCTCGCGATGGCCCTGGCGGACCGCTACAACCTCATGCGCCAGGAGCGGGACCGGGTAGAGGCCCGCTACCGGGATTCGCTGGCGCAGACCAAACAGACACTCGAACAGGAGGTCGCCATACGTACGCAGGAACTGCGTACCGCCAAGGAACGGGCGGAAAACCTGGCACGGACCGACGAACTCACCGGCATCAACAATCGGCGCGCCTTCTACGACTATGGCATGCGCGCGCTGGAGATCGCGCATCGCCATCGGCACCCGGTCTCGCTGCTGATGATGGATCTCGATCACTTCAAGGAGATCAACGACAGCTTCGGCCACGCGGCCGGCGACGCCCTGCTCGTGGCCGTGAGCGAGATCGTGCGCGAGGCGGTGCGTGGCACGGACATCCTCGGGCGGCTGGGCGGCGAGGAATTCGGTATCGTGCTGCCGCATACGGAGCTCGGTGCCGCCCGCGACCTCGCCGAAAAGCTGCGCGCCACCATTGCCCGCCTGGATTTGCGGCACGAGGGGGAGTTTCTCTCCGTGACGGCCAGCATCGGCGTGGCCGAGTGCCGCTATGACGACAACCTGGATACGCTCATCTCGCGTGCCGACACGGCGCTCTACGCGGCCAAGCGCGAGGGCCGAAACCGCGTGGTCTGTGCGTGATCTTGTCGGCACTGCCGGCATGGGCAATGCTCTGCATCGTGTCAGTAATCCTCGAGGAGAGACCCTATGCTTGAAGTCAATCAGATGGCCCCGGGCTTTGCCGCCGCCACTGCCGCCGGCAGGACGATATCGCTCGACGACTTTCGGGGGCGCAAGTCCGTGGTGCTGTATTTCTACCCCAAGGACGACACGCCCGGTTGCACCATCGAGGCGAACCAGTTCACCGCCCTGGCCGATGCTTTTGCCGCGGCCGACAGCATCGTGATCGGGGTGAGCCGGGATTCCTGCGAGAGTCACCAGGCCTTCATCGACAAGTTCGGCCTCAAGGTCGAGCTGCTCGCCGATACCGACGGGCGGATCTGCGAGGCCTATGGCGTGTGGCAGGAGAAGGAAAAGCAGGGCGTGAAAAAAATGGGTATCGTGCGTTCAACCTTCATAATAGACAGGATGGGGCATCTTGCCTGTGTAGAGTATGGTGTCGACCCCGAAGGCCACGCCCAGAAAATACTCGAAAGAGTCAGGACGATATAGCGCGGTCATTGCGGGGATGATGGCAGCAATGTGAGGACGACGATACTGGTGGGGATCGCGTAGCTGCCGCGCGACTTCTACACTCAGGGTAAGCCTGCCGACGGACCAGGAGGTGCTGCTCATGAATACGCCCGTCCTGAAAACCTGTTTTCTCGTCCTGTTGCTGTTCTTGCCAGTGGCTGCGCTGGCCACCGACAAGTCGACCATGCAGTTTTTCGACATCACCCAGACCGTGGTGCGTGTGCCGCTGGCCGACGGCGTGAATGCCGACGACGCCATCGAAGCGTTACGTTCGCGCGCGGTGCAGTACAACATGAAGCTGGTGGCCCACCAGCCGCTATCGAAGGAACTCGCCGCGCGCGGAATCGATTCGGGGCGTCTGGAGATCTTCCAGTTCTGCAATCCCGCTGATGCGTACCGTATGGTCCAGTACAACCCGGTCTTCGCCGCCTACATGCCCTGCCGGATTGCGCTGGTCGAGGATCAGGATGGCAAGTTCTGGTTGATGATGATCGACCTGGACATGCTCATCGACAATGCCGAGCTGCCACCGGAGCTCAAGTCCATAGCCAACCGAATCAACGACACCCTGATGTCGATGATGGAGGCGGCGGCCGAGGGTGCATTCTAGACTGGCATATCTCGCGGTTGATGAATTTCAATGTCCACGTGGCCTATGCGAAGCATATTGTTCCTACATGCATCGCCTAGCAGGAGGCCTCATGAGAGCCTTTGAAGGAGACGAAGAAGCACGGCAGATTCTGCGCACAGAGCGATTCCTACCAGAGGATCCTCGGAGCGAACACGTCGTAGTGTGGCGTACTTTTCGAAATGAGGATCAGGCGGTGGAGTTTTCTCGCCATATCCTGCTCGAGGATGGGCAGCGCGTAATCGGTGGCTGTGGCCGCGACGATGTCGGTGCCTACCACTGGATCGGGGTGGAAGTCGACGACATCGAGAAATGGGGGCATCCGGGCGCCATCCAGCTCTGCGACCCTCTCGATGCAGACGACCCAAGGGGGCAGGGACGCAAGCTCTGACTGCATGTTCCGCGGCAAGTCAGGACAATGCGAATGGGATCTTCTGGCACATCTGGGGAGCGTGGTGGACGCCCGATGATTCCCTGCTGGAAGATGGTGGAGGCACTGGCCTGAAAAGACCGCCTGGCGACCGTGGTTTCTTGAGCTTCGTGCCGGCCGCGTTAGGGTGAAGACAGAATCCAAACCGCAGGAGGCCCGATGAAATCATTCGAGGGAGACAACGAAGCACGCCGTATCCTGGCGCAATCGCGACCGCTGCCGCAGGACGCCAGAGCCGAGCGCGTCGTGCTGTGGAAGGCGTTTCGCAACGAAGACCAGGCGCTCGAGTACTCGCGCCACATCCTGCTGGAGGATGGCCAGCGCGTGGTCGGCGGTTGCGGCGAGGACGACATGGGCTGGTACTGCTGGCTCGGCATCGAGGTCGACGACATCGAAGCCTGGGGCAACTCGCAGGCCATCCAGCTGGTCGACCCGTTGGAGGCCGATGACCCGCGGGGGCAGGGGCGGAATTTGTGAGTAGCAAGTAGTGAGGCGTTAGTCGTTTTACGCCTATCTTCTCACTCCTCCCTCCTCACGCCCCGACAAGAAAAAGGCCGCGCAATGCGCGGCCTTTTTCTTGTCGGGGAGAGATCCCCGTCAGCCCCAGATGTCCTGGGTGATGCTCGCGTACCAGCCGCGGGCGTAGTCGGCCTCCTGCTGGCGGAACTGCGGGCCGGCATCGGCAGGGCTCACGCCACCGGCACCTTCCACGCCCTTGATGCCGCCATCCGTGTAGTGATACACGGCGGCCACCGAGATGCCGTAGTCGGGACCGACCAGGCTGTAGCAGGTGTTGACGTGGGAGGGCGTGATCATCGGCTGTTCCTGGAGACCCAGCACGATGGCCGCTGCCGCGATCTTGCCCTGGCTGTTGGCCGAGTGGCCGGACTTGGGCATGGCGCCGGCGACGCTGGCATCGCCGATGACGTGAATGCCGGGATGGATGGTCGACTCGAAGGTCTCCTGGTTCACCGGGCACCAGCCGTCGTCGTTGGTGAGGCCTGCCACATGCGCGATGGCCCCGGCCTTCTGCCGCGGGATGAAGTTCAGCACGTCGGCCTTGAACGAGTTCAGGCCGCCATCGGAATAGGCGGTGCGCGTGTTGACGTCCACGCGGTCCACCATGCCGCCCTGCGAGCCCGGCACCCATTCGATCATGTCGCCATAGAGCGCCTTCCAGCCGGCCTGGAACAGGCCCTGCTTGGAGAAGTTGTCCTTGGCATCCAGGATCAGCACCTTGGAGCGCGGTTTGTGCTGCTTGAGGTAGTGGGCCACCATGCCGGCACGCTCGTAGGGCCCGGGCGGGCAGCGGAACGGATTGCCGGGGGCGCACATGACGAACACCCCGCCGTCGTCCATGGCCTCGAGCTGGCTGCGCAGGATGCGGGTCTGCTCGCCGGCCTTCCAGGCATGGGGAATGGCGCTGGCGGTGGAGGCGTCCAGGCCCTCGACGGTCTCCCAGCGGAAGTCGATGCCGGGGGAGACCACCAGGCGGTCGTAGGACAGGGTGTCGCCGCTGCCCAGCGTGACCGTGCGGGCCGCCGGGTCGACGGCGGTGGCGCTGTCCTGCACGATGGTCACACCGTAGGTCGTCTTCAGCGCATCGTAGGTCTGCACGATGTCGTCCATCTCGCCCAGGCCGCCGAGCACCCAGTTGCTGCCGAAGCAGGTGGTGTAACTGGCACTGGGTTCGATCAGCGTGACGTCGAGGCCGGCGTCGAAGCGCTTGAGGTACTTGGCGCAGGTGGCACCACCCGGACCGCCGCCGATGATGACAATGCGGGCCTTGCCGCCACTGCCGTTCTTGCCGCAGCCGGACAGGCCGAACAGCCCGAGGGCGCTGCCGGCGCCGACGGTCTTGAGAAAGCTTCTGCGTGAGATATGCGTCATGCCGGTCCCCTTTATTTCAGCGTGCCGAGGTATTCGGCGAGGAGACGGATCTCCTCGTCGGTATAGCCCTTCGCGTGGCGGTTCATCACCGTGGCCGCGCGCGAGCCGTCACGAAAGCCCTTGAGCTGGCGTTCGATCACCTCGGCCGGGTAGCCGTTGATGGGGGGGATGGCGCCGGGGCTCTTGCCGTCGGTGCCGTGGCAGGCGAAGCAGGTGCTGGCGAGTATCTGGCCGCGCGAGATCTCCGCGCTGGCCGTGAGGGGCAGGGCGGCGATGCCGGCAAGCAGGATGCAGATCGCCCCTCCCTTGTGTAGCCGATGTGTCATGGACTTCCTCCTTCAATATGCAAGCGTTGAGTGCCGGCCTGACGGGCGGCGGCGTGCTGTTATGGTTATGTCTCCCTCGCAGGGGAGTATGGTCCAGGAAAGTGGTCTCTGCCGGTGAAAATCACCGGCAGCACCAGATGCAGATTAGCGCGAAAGACTTAAATATTGAAGGGTTTTAGCGGGCCGATCCGGGTGTGCGGGAGAGGTAGCTGCGCCAGCCGCCCTGCGCGGTGATGTCTTCTGCCCTGGAGATGGCGTAGGACTCGCACAGAAACCCCGCGACCTGCTCGCCATCGGCCAGTTCCACGCGCCCGATGCCCAGGGGGGCGGGAATCCCGTCCACGAAGCTGCCGAAGTGTTCGGCAGGCAGTTCCCACACCTCCACCTCGATCGGGGCCCCGTCTCCCGCACGCACCAGGCCAGGACGGTAGGGCGGCCCCCCGGGCAGGGCATAGAACCGGTAGTCGGGGCTGGTGAGGGTGCGCCGGACCAGCCGGCCACCGCGTTCGGTGAGTTGGTGGTTGAGCGGTAGCCCTTCCATGTGTGCGCCACAGACCGCCACCCGAATCCGGCCGTTGTCGCGGGCCGGGCCGTCGACCTGCGGGGGCAGTGGATGCGGTGTCGCGCCCATGGTCTGCACCGTGGCGCGTTGCAGGCGGTCGCCCAGCGGCAGCAACGCGGCGTCACCGAAGGCCGGCGCGATCAGGGTCACGCCGAAGGGCAGGCCGTCGGCCTGGAATCCCGCGGGCACCGCCAGGGCGGCGAGGTCCAGCAGGTTCATGAAGTTGGTGTAATAGCCGAGGTTGGCGTTGAGCCGGATGGGATCGGCATTCACCGCCTCGATGGGGTAGATCGTGCCGGCGGTGGGGGTGACGATGACGTCTACCGCGCGCCAGGCGGCCTCGGCCGCGCGGCGGTAGTCCATCAGGCGGTACTGTGCGGCAAAGGCATCGGTGGCCATGGGTTTCGCGCCGCCGGCGATGATGGTACGGGTCACGTCCATGAGGGCCTCGGGGGCCTCGTCGATCAGGGGCTGAGCGGCCAGGTAGCGCTCGGTCACCCAGGGTCCCTCGTAGAGCAGGCGGGCGGCCTCGAGGAAGGGGGCGAAGTCGATCTCCACCGGTGTGCCACCGAGTCCCTCCAGGTGCGCGACGGCCTCGGCGAACAGCCGTTGCGCCTCGGTGTTGCCGAAGAATTCGAGCTGGTCGGGACGCGGCACACCGAAGCGGAAGGCATGGGTATCGAAGTCATGGGGGAAGTCCGGCGCCGGGCGGGCGTAGGCGTCTTGCACGTCGAATTTCGCGGTGACCTGCAAGACCTTCCGGGCGTCGGCCACGTTGAGCGCGAAGATCGAAACCGTATCGAGCGTGCGACAGGCCGGCACCACCCCGCTGGCGGAGAGCAGGCCGCGCGTGGGTTTGACCCCCACCAGGTTGTTGAAGGCGGCCGGCACGCGTCCCGAGCCGGCCGTGTCGGTGCCGAGCGAGAAGCTCACCATGCCGGTGGCCACCGTCACCGCGGAACCGGCGCTGGAACCGCCGGAGATGTAGCGGGGGTCGAAGGCATTCTGGCAGGCGCCGTAGGGCGAGCGCGTGCCCACCAGGCCGGTGGCGAACTGGTCGAGGTTGGTCTTGCCGATCGGTATGGCCCCGGCGGCGATGAGGCAGTCGACCACGAAGGCGCTCTTCTGTGCCTGGTAGGCGAAGGCCGGGCAGGCGGCGGTGGTGGGCGCCCCCTTGAGGTCGATGTTGTCCTTGATGGCGAAGGGGATGCCGTAGAGCGGCAGCGTTTCGGGCGAATGGCCCTCGAGGCTGTCGGCATAGCCCTGCAGCTCCTCGCGAGAGAGGCGGTGGATCCATTCATTGCGGTCCGGCTGCGCGGCGATGCGCTCGAGCAGCACGTCGACGAGGTCGCGGGGAGTGAGCGTGCCCTCGCGGTAGGCGGCGTGCAGTGAGGCGATGTCCAGGCTGAGCTGTGCGTGGTTCATGGGTGTTTCCCGTGTCGAGGTTCGCGAATCATTCACTGGCAAGTTCGATGAGGATCATGGCCTGACCGGCGTGGACGGCGCTCCCGGCCGTACAGAGGATCTCGCGGATCACCCCTTCCTCGTCCGCCTCGATGGGGATCTCCATCTTCATGGCCTCCACGACGAGGAGCAGGTCGCCCGGCGCGACCTTGTCGCCGGCACGTGCCGTGATCTCCCACACGCTGCCGGTGACGGGCGAGGCAACGGCGATGCAGCCCGGCGGGATGTCGAAGGGGGCGTCGGAAGCCGATTCCTCGTCCGGCAGTGCGTCGACGTGCTCGGCCTGGCCGGCCTGCTTCCAGCGCTCGCGCTCGGCCTCGAAGGCCGCCTGCTGCGTCTGCTTGAAGGCGGCGATGCTGTCCGCGTTGTCCTGCAGGAAGCGGTTGTAGTCGCCGAGCTTGAGCGTGGTCTCCTCGATCTTCAGGTTGAAGCGGCCCTGCACGAAGTCTTTGCGCATCTGCGTGAGCTCCTCGTGGCTCACGGGATAGAAGCGTAACTGGTCGAAGAAGCGCAGCAGCCATTGCCTGCCGTCGGTGAAGTCCCGCGTCTGCCTGTAGCGGTTCCACATCTGCACCGTGCGGCCGACGAACTGGTAGCCGCCGGGCCCTTCCATGCCGTACACGCACAGGTAGGCCCCGCCGATGCCCACGGCGTTCTCCGGCGTCCAGGTGCGCGCCGGGTTGTACTTGGTGGTGACCAGGCGATGCCGGGGGTCCAGCGGCGTGGCCACCGGCGCACCCAAGTAGACGTCCCCCAGCCCCATCACCAGGTAGCTCGCGTTGACGAGGATGTCCTTCACATCCTCGATGCGTTCCAGCCCGTTGATGCGACGGATGAACTCGATGTTGCTCGGGCACCAGGGCGCGTCGGGCCGTACCGATTGCATGTACTTGTCGATGGCCAGCCGGGTGGAGGGGTCGTCCCAGGACAGCGGCAGGTGCACGATGCGGCTGGGAACCTCCATCTCCTCGATCGGCGGCAGTTCGTCCTCGGCGCGCCGGAGGATATGCAATAGCGCGTCCTGGCTGATGACGCGACTGTCGTAGTGGATCTGCAGGGAGCGGATGCCGGGCGTGAGATCGACGAGGCCGTCGATGGTCTGCGCACGCATCCATTCCATGAGCGCGTGCACGCGAAAACGCAGATTGAGGTCGAGTACCAGTTCGCCGTACTCGACCAGCAGGTACTTGTCGCCGGCCTGGCGGTAGCAGACGCCCACGTGACCCGCGTCGGGTTCGGCGCGAAAGAGGATCGGTGTGGCATCCCGGCCGGGCGTGCAGGTCGTGGGTGTCGAGGCTGGGGCCTCGACGCGCTGCGCAATCGACATGTCCTGTGCCTGCTCCAGTACGTTGGCCGTGGGGATGTCGATACAGTGGAAGCGTACCGTGTCGCCGGGCGCGAGCTGGCCCATCTTCCACAGCTCGGCCTGCACGATGGTGACCGGACAGACGAAGCCGCCGAGGCTGGGGCCGTCCGGGCCGAGGATCACGGGCATGTCGCCGGTGAAGTCCACTGCGCCGATGGCATAGGCGTTGTCGTGGATGTTGGACGGGTGCAGCCCGGCCTCGCCACCGTCCTCACGTGCCCACGCGGGCTTCGGCCCGATCAGGCGCACGCCCGTGCGGCTGGAGTTGTAGTGCACCTCCCAGTCGGTGGAGAAGAAGGTCGCGATGTCGTCGTCGGTGAAGAAATCCGGCGCGCCGTGCGGGCCGTAGGTCACCTGGATTTCCCAGTGCCGGTCGTAGCGCGGGATGAGTCCGGCCGGGATCGCCCGTGCCGGTTCGCCATTCCTCGCCGAGCCGTTCAGGCGCAGCACGTCGCCGACCTGCAGCGTGCGCCCGCCGTGCCCGCCGAACTGACCCAGCGTGAAGGTGGACTTGCTGCCCATGTAGTCCGGCACGTCGAAGCCGCCCCGCACGGCCAGGTAGCTGCGGCTGCCGCTGCCGGTGATGCCGCGCAGTTTCAGCGTGCTGCCGGCCTTCACCTCGATCGGCTGCCAGTAGTCGATGTCCTCGCCGTCGAGCTGGGCCTTCATCTGCGCGCCGGCGAGCGCGATCACGGCGTCGGTGTTGAAGCGCAGCGTGGGTCCGGTGACGGTGAGCTCCAGTGCGGCCGTGCCCTCGGCATTGCCCACGGCACGGTTGGCGAGCCGGAAGGCGAGGTGATCCATCGGTCCCGAGGGTGGGACGCCGATGTCCCAGTAGCCGGTGCGTCCCGGGTAGTCCTGGATCGTGGACTGGGTGCCGGGCGCGAGCACCTCGATGGTGGCTGGCCGGTAGGCGAAGCCGTCGAGATAGCGCGTGTAGTGCGCGGCGCGGGTGAAGATGTCGTCGCGCAGGATGGCGCGCAGGTAGGGCAGGTTGGACTCGATGCCATGCAGTGAGGTCTCGTCCAGCGCATCGAGCAGCCTGTCGATCGCCTCGGCGCGATCGCGGCCGCGGGTGATGATCTTCGCCACCATCGGGTCGTAGTAGGGCGGGATCGATGAACCCTGCTCCACCCAGGTGTCGACACGTGCCCCGGGCGGGAAGCGCATCTCGGTGAGCACGCCGCTGGCCGGCTGGAACTGCTTGCCGGGATCTTCGGCGTAGAGCCGCACCTGTACGGCCGCACCCTGTGGCGCGTGCCGGTAGTCCAGCAGGAACGCATTCTCTCCGGCAGCCTGGCGCAGCATCCACTCGACGAGATCGACGCCCGTGACCTCCTCCGTGACCCCGTGTTCCACCTGCAGGCGGGTGTTCACCTCCAGGAAGTAGAACTCGCCCGTCTTCGTGTCGAAGACATATTCCACCGTGCCGGCGGACTGGTAGTTGACGGCCTGTCCGAGGCGCACCGCCGCCTCCATCAGCTGTGCACGCAGGCGATAGCTGATGCCGGGCGCGGGCGTCTCCTCGATCACCTTCTGGTTGCGGCGTTGCACGGAGCAGTCGCGCTCGCCGAGCGCGACCACATTGCCCTGCCCGTCACCGAAGATCTGTACCTCGATGTGACGCGCGTACTCGACGTATTTTTCGAGAAAGATGCCGCCCTGGCTGAAGTTGTTACGGCTCAGGCGCTCGACGGAATGAAAGGCCTCCTCGAGTTGCTCCTCGCCGTGGCAGAGCTGCATGCCGATGCCGCCACCCCCCGCCGTGCTCTTCAGCATCACCGGATAGCCGATGCGCAGAGCCTCGCGTTTGGCGTGGGTGGCATCGTCGAGCAGACCCGTGCCGGGCAGCAGCGGCACCTGGTTCTCGGCGGCCAGGTGCCGCGCCTTGTGCTTGAGACCGAAGTCGCGCATCTGCACTGGTGTCGGCCCGATGAAAGCGATGCCGTTCGCCGCACAGGCCTCGGCGAAGTCTGCATTCTCGCTGAGGAAGCCGTAGCCCGGATGGATGGCCTGTGCGCCGGTGGCGCGCGCGGCCTCGAGGATCCGGGCCTGATCGAGATAGCTCTGGTTAGCCGGCGCCGGGCCGATGCACACGGCCTCGTCGGCCTGGGCGACGTGCAGCGAGTGCGCATCGGCCTCGGAGTACACCGCCACCGACTGGATGCCCATGCGTCGGAGGGTGCGGATGATGCGGCAGGCAATCGCGCCGCGGTTCGCTATCAGTACCTTGTTGAACATCGTCAGTCGTGACCACGGGCCCGCGCCAGCGCAGGTGTCCGTCGGTGCACATCACTCCCTGGTCGTGCCGGGCCGTCCCGGCGTGCTGGCCAAGGCCCCGGGGGTCGTCCCGCGAGGCGCGTCTTGCCAATACCGGAGCAAATCTCGGGCCAGGCCGTATTACCCGATGCGTGTTGCGTAATACGGCGACGCGGCAGGCCAGATGATGGCACGCATGCACCGCAACGGGGCGATTCCGCTCACGTCTGCCAGCACGTGGTGCGTGGCCTGTCGTCAGCCGTGTTCCGGTGCAGGCGGTCGACTGCGGGCATGGAAGTTGCTGAGTCGCGTATTACGGTCGCCCGGTTTGGTATTAACGCCGACGGGGCGAGACCGATATAACCAACAGATCAGGAGCGATCACCATGTCTGGCCCCCGCAAGCGTTGTTACTTTCTGCTCGTGAACGTGCTCGTCGTTCTCGTCCTGCTGGCGCCGCCGGCCATGGCCAGGGAGCGTTTCAAGGTGGCCTGGACGCTGTATGTCGGCTGGATGCCCTGGGAGCTGGCGCGGGCCGAAGGTATCGTGGACAAATGGGCCGCGCGTTACGGCATCGAGATCGAGGTGGTGCAGGTGGCCGAGTACATCGACTCCATCGAGCGTTTCGCCGCCGGCGAGTTCGATGCCTGCACCATGACCAACATCGATGCGCTCACCCTGCCTGCCGCCATGGGCACGGATTCCACCGCGTTGATCGTGGGTGACTTCTCCAATGGCAACGATGCCGTGGTGCTGAAGCGCCGGGACGACCTGCGGGCCATCAAGGGCCTGGAGGTCGGTCTGGTGCAGTACTCCGTTTCCCATTACCTGCTGCATCGCGCACTGGGTTCGGTCGGGCTGCGCGAGACCGACATCCGGCTCAAGGATACCTCGGACGCGGTCATCGATATGGCGTTTGCCATGACCGACATGCAGGCCATCGCGACCTGGAATCCGCAGCTCAACCTGGTGATGGGACTGCTCGAATCGAACAAGGTGTTCGACTCCAGCCAGATTCCCGGTGAGATCATCGACCTCACCGTGGTGAATACGCGCACCTTGCAGGAGAATCCGGACCTCGGCCGGGCCCTGGTGGGCGCCTGGTACGAGACCATGGCGCTGATGTCGCGCCAGGACAGCGTGGGTCGCAATGCGCGCGCCTACATGGGCGAGGCATCGGGTTCGCACCTGGTCGGCTACGAATCGCAGC
The DNA here is from genome assembly GCA_014762505.1 of Chromatiales bacterium. Taxonomy (NCBI): domain Bacteria; kingdom Pseudomonadati; phylum Pseudomonadota; class Gammaproteobacteria; order Chromatiales; species Chromatiales bacterium. The sequence continues at coordinate 46,408 of JABURS010000043.1, forward strand.
TCGCCTCCACCCGCATGTTCTATGACGCCGGTGAGGCGACGCGCTTCGCGACCGATCGTGCCCTGGTCGAGACCATGGACAAGGTGCGCCGCTTCTCGGCCGAGGCGGGCCTGCTCGACAGCCCGGAGACGGTCGGCATCGCGTTTCCGGATGGCAGCGTGCTGGGTAACCGGGACAACATCAAGTTGCGTTTCGACAATCGCTACATGCAGCTGGCGGCCGACGATGCGCTGCTGGAGCCGCGCTGATCGGCGACGGCGGTAACGTCTGGGCCTGAACGCAGACCGCCCCTGATGTCAGGGGCGGTCTGGCATGAGCATGTCGTGAAACGGGGTCAATCCCAGATCATGACTTCAACCGGTGTGGGGTTGTAGGCGTTGCAGGGGTTGTTGAGCTGTGGGCAGTTGGAGATGAGGATCATCACGTCCATCTCGGCCCGCATCTCCACGTAGCGGCCGGCGGCCGAGATACCGTCCTCGAACCGGAGCCCGCCTTCCGGGGTGACCGGCACGTTCATGAAGAAATTGATGTTCGAGGAAAGGTCGCGCTTGCCCATGCCATGGTCGAAGTGGGCCAGGGCCATGAGGAAGCTGTCGCGGCAGCTATGCATGTGGTGCTTGTCCAGCGCGTAGCGCACGGTGTTGCTCTCGGCCGAACAGGCGCCGCCGATGGTGTCGTGACGGCCGCAGGTGTCGGCGGTGATGGTGAGCATCACGTTGCCCTCGTTCGACAGCAGCTGCGTGCCGGTGGTGAGGTAGATGTTGCCCTGGTTGCGGATGGTGTCGTTGGCGCTGTAGCGCTCTTCCAGGTCGTTGGCGTTGTAGAACAGGGTGTCCACGGCCTGGTTGCCCTCGAGGTCGAGGATGCGAACGGTCTGGCCCTTCTTCACGACGTGCATGAAGGGCTCGCCGGCCGGCACAACCTCGCTGAAGATCGCCTGGCTGGCATCCAGGCTGCTTTCCACCAGTTGGGTACTCATGTCGATGTCTCCTTGGTTCAGCCGAGCGGATACAGGCGTTCGGTGTTGATGAACGCACGCTGGTTCTGTTCGCAGTGGTTGCGGCAGGCGTCGTCAGGGCCGGGTTTCTCGGAGCGCCAGGCGGTGAGGTTCACGTCCTGCGGTGCGTATGCCGGGTTGGGGTCGAGCGGGTGCTGGCAGGTGGAGAGCGCCACCAGACAGTCCATCTCGAATCGCAGGTCGATGTGACTGCCCGCCTTCGAGTTGTTCGGCACGAACTGCATGTCGCCCGCGTCACTGACCACGATCTTGCTGAACAGGTTGAGGTTCGAGACCAGGTCGCGGCGGCCGAGACCGTACTTGCCCAGCTCGTTGATCAGGCTATCGTAGCCGTTGCGGTGGTAGGCATTTCGGTGTTCCTGGTAGCGCGCCTCGCCGTACTTGACCTTCACCATCTTCGCGTTGGACACGCCGCCAATGGTATCGTGCCAGCCGCAGCTGTCAGACGTGATCGAACACATCACGCGGCCCATGTCGCTGTAGCAGACGTTGCCGGTGGTGAGGAAGGCCGTGTGCTGTCCCTTGAGCGTGTCGGCCATGTTGTAGCGCTCGCCGCGATCTTCCCAGTTGTAGAGCAGCATGGCGACGTTGGCCCCGCCGTTCACGTCGGTGAGACGCAGCGTGGTGCCGCGGCGCATCACCCCGGACCAGTGCGCACCACCGGGAACCAGTTCATCCCAGAGGACCCGGCTGCTGTCGAGTGATTGAGTCATGTCGTTCTCTCCTGATGCGTCGTTAATACGAAAGTTCGTTCTGGTAATACCGCCAGGGCGAGGTTTTCCGTCCGGCACAAAGTCACTCAGCCCGCCTTGCGCGCTGGCGGCTGGTGCACCTGCGGAATCAGCGTGGTGGTCAGCTCCAGCTTGCCCGAGATCACGCCCCGGTTGGTGATCATCCGGTCGGCGATCTGTTGCAGGCGCGAGGCCGGCCCCTGGACGAGGATCACCTCCATGGTCTGCGAGTGCATGAGGTGCACGTGCAGCGAGCTGATGACCTCATCGACGTGTTCGTGCTGCAGGTCGGCGAGTATCTTCTGCAGGCGTGGGGTCGAGTGGTCGTAGAGCAGGGTGATGGTGCCGGCCATAACCTCGTTGCCCAGCTCCCGCTTGTGCGCCACCACCTCGTGGCTGATCATCTCGGAGATGGCGGCCGAGCGGCTCTCGTAGCCGCGCGCAATCACCATGTCGTCGAGCTGGTTGAGGAGCATCTCCGGCAGGGAGATGCTCACCCGGCTCACGCCACCTTGTCCCTTGATCATGTTTCTCTCCTGGCCATTTCGTTTCGCCTGCCTAGAACAGGTGGCTGTAGCGTTCGATTTCCCAGGCAGAGATGGTCTGGTGATACGAGACCCACTCTGCACGCTTGTACTTGATGAACTCGTCGCGCAGTTCCTGGCCCAGGGCCTCGATGACGAAGGGGTCGGCCTCGAAGGCGTCGATCGCCTCCGACAGGTTCTTCGGCAGGAACTCGATGCCGCGCGCCTCGCGCTCGGCATCGGTGAGCGCGTAGAGGTTGTCCTCCTGCGGCCGCCCTGGATCAATGCCTTCGCGGATGCCTTCAAGGCCGGCGGCCAGGGCGAGCGTGGCGGCGAGATAAGGGTTCACCGCGCCGTCGGCGTTGCGCGATTCGCAGCGCCCGCCGCCCATGGGCACGCGGATGGAGTTGGTGCGATTGTTCGAACCGAAGGAGTTGAACACCGGTGCCCAGGTGAAGTAGGGCATGTCACCCTGGCGTACCAGGCGCTTGTAGCTGTTCACCGTGGGGGCGAAGGCCGCACACAGCGCCTTGCCGTGCTTGATGATGCCGCCGATGAAGTGGTAGCCGATATCGGTGAGGCCGAGACCGCGCGGGTCGTCCTTCGGGTCGCAGGCGAAGACGTTCTCGCCGGTCTCGAGGTCGTACAGCGACATGTTGAAGTGCGCGCCATTGCCGGTCTTGTCGGCAAAGGGCTTGGGCATGAAGGTCGCGACCAGCCCCTCCTGCTTCGCGTACTCCTTGGCCATCAGACGCAGGAAGGTGAAGCGGTCGCAGGTGGTGAGGCCGTCGGCGTACATGAAGTCGAACTCGTACTGGCCGTTGGCGTCCTCGTGGTCGAAGGAATAGAGATCCCAGCCCAGCGCGTTGACGGTGGTGGCCATCTTGTCCAGCCAGGTGAACTGGTCGAGGAAGCCGCGTGCGTCGTAGCAGGGCTTGGTCAGCTTGTCATCGGGGTTGGGCACCTCGAGCGAGCCGTCCTCCTTCTGGCGCAGCACAAATACCTCGGCCTCGATGCCGAGGTTGAAGCCGAAGCCCATCTCGGCCGCCTTCGCCATCATGTTCTTCAGTGCGACGCGGGTGTTGAGCGGGTAGGGTTCGCCCTTGAAGTGATTGTCCGCCGGCATCCATGCCATCTCCGGCTGCCACGGCAGCTGGATGATGTGGTCGAGGTCCGGCACCGAGGCGATCTCGTCGTCGTTCGGCGCCTGGCCGAGGCCGTCCAGGGCATAACCGGTGTAGAGTTCGGAGCCGTGGGCCATGTGGGCCAGGTGGTCGATGGGGACGACCTTGCCCTTGGGTACGCCGTGTATGTCGACGTAGGCACCGAGGCAGTACTTCACGCCCTTGGACTTGAGCTGGTCCTGAATCTTTTTGATCTCTGCATCGGTCTTCATGTCAGGCCTTTCGTTCGTTCGGTTGTACGGGTTCGAAATAGGAATGGGGGAGCGGAGGCTCCTCGTCCATGCCGCGCGTTACCAGGGACGAGAGGTCCTCCACCATCCAGGCGTAAAGGATCTCGCCCTGTTCCCTGGTCGCCTGGCTGGGGAAGCCGGTGACGCCGTTGGTGCTGGTACGGTTCACGGGATGGGCGAAGACGCTGCCCGTCGTGCGGTCCGGGTCGTCGGCCTCGGTGATCTTTTCCTCTCGCACCATGTGCGGGGCGATGGCCAGCATTAGCGCGGTCTCGGCGGCGTTGGCGTGCCAGTCGCCGGCGTCGGCGAAGTGCTGTTCGCGTACGCGTGCGCTCACCGCCGGGGTGTTGATCAGGGCAATCATCAGGTCGTCGTGCGCGGCGCGCAGCATCTCGAGCCCGCAACGCAGCGGCGCCTCGTTGGTGACATGCCCATTGACCAGAAACAGGCGTTTGAAGCCGGAGGCATGCACCCAGTCGCCGATGTCCTTGATGACGTCGATGAGCGTCTTCGGGTTCAGCGCGATGGTGCCGGGCCAGCGTTTCGAGTGGCCGATGGAGCAGCCATAGGGCAAGGCCGGCAGCAGGGCCGCCCCGGTGTTGGTGGCCACGTCGCGGCACAGCCGTCCCGCGATTTCGGCATCCATGCCGCAGCCGAGGTGCGGGCCGTGCTGTTCGGTCGCACCCACCGGCAGGATCGCCGCGTCGATGCCCTTGACGGGCAGCGCACCGATCTCTTCCCAGGTCATCTGGTACCAGTCGTTCAGCATCAGTAGACGGACTCCACGTCGGCATCCACCGGCACCATGCGCACCATGTTGAGATGGTCGCCGTTGATGCCCGGTTCCGCTTCTGCCTGCGGGGGGTGGATGAGTTGTTCCAGCCGGCGACGGGTGGCCAGGAACTCCGGGCTCAGGAACTGCTCCGGGGTACGTGGGTGCGGCACCGGCACCTCGATCAGTTCCTGCACCTCGCCCGGATGGGCCTTGAGCACCAGGATGCGGTCGGCCAGGTACACGGCCTCGTCGAGGTCGTGGGTGATGAAGAGGATGGTGACGTCGATGTTCTTCCAGATCTCGAGCAGGTAGGCCTGCATCTTGGCCCGCGTCTGTGCGTCGAGTGCGCCGAAGGGTTCGTCCATGAGCAGGATGCGCGGCTGGTTGGCCAGGGCCCGTGCGATGGCCACGCGCTGTTTCATGCCGCCCGAGAGTTGGTGCGGATAGGCATTGGCGAATTTGGACAGGCCGACGAGATCGATCCACTGCATGGCCTCGTCCTCGCTGGCCACGCGCCCGCGACCGGCCATCTCCAGGCCGAACATCACGTTCTTCTTCACCGTGCGCCAGGGAAACAGCGTGTAGCCCTGGAACACCATGCCGCGATCCGGCCCCGGGCCCTTCACCGGCCTGCCGTCCAGCAGCACCTCGCCGCTGCTCTGCTCCTCCAGCCCCGCCAGGGTGCGGATGAGCGTGGACTTGCCGCATCCCGAGGGGCCGATCACGCAGACGAACTCGCGCTTGTGGGTCTGGAAGCTGATGTCCTTCAATGCCGTCACGCGACCCTGGGGGCTGTCGAACTCCTTGGTGAGGTTGTTCACCTCGAGGATGACGGGCCGTTTTTTCAGTCGTGAGAAGCGATCGGCCACTTCGGGCGACTGGTCGAGATAGCTCGGCAGGGCTAGCGGTTTCATGGAGTTCTCGCTCGTCTGCTGTTCAGGCACGGGCGCCGTGGCGCTGCCAGGGAAAGATGCGTCGGCCGAGCCAGGCGAGGATCAGGTCGGTGGTCAGCCCGATGATCCCGATGATGATGATGGCGGCGTAGACGTTGTCGAAGTTCTTGTATCGCGCCTGCTGGGTGATGAACCAGGTGATGCCCGAGCTGGTGCCGATCATCTCGGCCACGATCAGGTAGGTCCACGCCCAGCCGAGCAGGATGCGCATGTCGCGGTAGACATCGGTGATGATGCCGGGCAGTACGACCTTGAACAGCAGGGCAACGTTCTTCGCGCCCAGGGTCATGGCTGCCTCGAGCAGGGCCGGGTCGAGCTTGCGCGTGGTGTTGGAGATCACCAGCACCTGCTGGAAGAAGGTGCCGATGAAGATGATGGCGATCTTCGGTGCATCGTGGATACCGAGGATCGCGACCGCCAGTGCGCCGAACGCGGGTGCGGGCAGGTAGCGGAAGAATTCGATAAAGGGTTCGTTGAGGCGCGAGACCACGTCGTAGGTCCCGGCCAGGATGCCGAGCGGCACGCCGATCAGCGAGGAGAGAAAGAAGCCCCAGAAGATGACCTGGATACTGTCGGCCAGGCTTTCATGTAACCATTGCTCGTTGCGCCGTTCCGGCGGCGTGGTGAAGGCCGTGTAGAGTGCAGTGGCCACCTCGTGCGGCGCCGGCAGGTAGATGGGATTGGTGCGCCGACCCTCGGGCGGCGTCAGCCCTTCGGTGCGCATGGCCTCGAGTTCGCGCTCGAAGACCTCGCGATCGACCTGCATGCCCTCCCTGAAGTAGGAGACATCGCCGGGTTCGATCACCTCGACCTTGGGGTGCCAGAGGAATGGCAGGTAACTCACGAGCGCCCAGACCAGCAACGGAATGAGGAAGCTCAGCACGGCCAGGACTGTCCGTCGTCGCGGGTTCAGTTCCTTGCGCACGGCAAACCATGCCTCGCTCATGTCCTACCTCTCTCCGCTTGCTGGTCCGGGGTTTCGTGTGATGTCGGTCTACAGCGCGTCGGTGATCGTGGCGTCGATGTAGTCGTCGATCGGCTGCGGGTCCTTGTAGACCTCGTTGGCGACGTTGAACTCGTCGGAGAGCTTCGAGGAACCGTAGAGCGAGTCGAAGCCGTCGGTCTTCTCGAAGAAGCTGCGCGCTTCGTCCAGGGTGAGGATTTTGGTGCCTTCGATGAAGGTCTCGTACTCGGCCGGCTCGAGGCCCACGCGCGAGGCCATGATGCGCACGGCGTCGTCGCGGGTCTTCGGATCATTGATGTAATCGACCACGCGGTACCAGACCCGGGCGACCTTGATCCATTCGTCGCGGTTGGCTGCGAGGCTGGAGGGCGAGACGGCCAGCACGTCGTAGATCAGCCCCGGCTCGTCGGCGCTGCTGTAGACGGCTGTGGCACCCGGCACCATCTGCAGTGCCATGCCCGAGTTCGGCTGCCAGGCGACGATGGCGTCCACGTCACCCGAGGCGAGCACCTGAGGCGTCTCGTTGGTGGGCACGTTCACGAGTTCCACGTCGGCCTCGCTCATGCCGTTTTCCTGGAGCGCATTGAGCAGCAGCAGGTGACCAACGAAGCCGATCTCCACGCCCACCTTCTTGCCCTTGAGATCCTTGACGGAATCGATGCCGGGAGCGGCCACGACCATGTCGTTGCCGTTGGAGTAGTCGTTGATCAGGATCATCACGTTGCGTGCGCCGGTGGCACCGGTGACGAGGGCGTCGCCATTGGTCATGGCCACGGCATCGAGCTGACCGGCGGCGAAGGCATCCATGGAGGCGACGTAGTCGAACCATTCGAACTGCACGTCGACGCCGGCCTCCTTGAACCACTGTTTCTCGATGGCGACCTCCCAGGCTACCCAGCCGGGCCAGTCGCTGTAGCCGATCTTGAGCGGTTCGGCCAGGGCCTGGGCGGACATGCCCAGCATGGCGACGCCGGCCAGGGCGCCGAGCATTTTCTTGAGCGGATTTTTCATGGTGCGGCCTCTTCGGTATTACCGTTGGTGAATCGGGTAATACGAACAGAGCAACGCCTGTGCCAGATATGGCCGGATACGCGCTAAGCGACTGTTAATACGTGGGATTGTGCCGACTGCGGAGGCCGGCTGTGGGCGTGCGCCGCCCCGTGCTGGTGCAGGGTTGCTTGTGGCAGACCCTTATTGGGGCAGGACGCCTAGCGGGCCGCCGGGTCGGGCAGGCGGAAGGAGAGCAGGGCCGCGAGCAGCACGAAGCCGGCCGATGCCCAGAGTGCGCCTGCAAGGCCGGCCGTCTGGTAGAGCACGCCGGAGAGCACGGTACCGGTGAGTCGGCCGCCGGCGTTGGCCATGTAATAGAAGCCGACGTTCATGGCGACGCGGTCGTGATCGGCGTAGGCGAGGATGAGGTAGGAGTGCACGGCCGAGTTGAGTGCGAACAACAGGCCGAAGATGGCGAGGCCCACGATGAGCACCGTAGCCGGGTCCCAGCCCTGCAGCAGTGCCAGGGCGATGCCGGCAGGGGCGAGCAGCAGCGCCGCCGCGCTGAGACGCGCCGTATTGCCGGTCGGGCCCCGGCCGTGGTGACTGCGGCGCAGCAGGCGTGGCGCACTGGCCTGCACCGCCCCGTAGCCGATGATCCACAGAGCGAAGAAGCTACCGATGGCCATGTGGTCCCAGCCGAGCACGGCGGAGAGATAAACGGGCAGGGCGACGACGAACCAGATGTCGCGCGCACCGAAGAGGAAGAAGCGCGCGGCCGACAGCCAGTTGATGGCCGGGGTGTTGGAGAAGACCTGCGTGAATTTCGCACGGGCCTTCATCCTGCCTACGCCACTTGGCAACAGCGCGGCGGTGAGCAGCAGCACGAGGAAGAGGAGGCCCGCCAGCAGCGCCAGCGCACCGCGAAAGCCGATCAGCTGCAGCAGCGCTGCACCGACGAAGAAGCCTGCCCCCTTGAGTGCGTTCTTCGAGCCCGTGAGCAGGGCCACCCAGCGGAAGAGCTTCGACTCGTTGTCCGGTCCGCCTTCGTGCGCGATGGCCTTCACCGAGGCCTTGGCCGACATCTTGTTGAGGTCCTTGGCAATGCCCGACAGGGCCTGCGCGGCCATCACGTAGGCCACCGACAGCCAGGGGTCGGGAACGGTGAGCATCAGCAGGGCCAGCACCTGCAGGGCCATGCCGATGTGCATGGTCAGGTTGAGGCCGATGCGCGCGCCCAGCCAGCCGCCCACCAGGTTGGTGACGATGCCGAAGAACTCGTAGAACAGGAACAGCATCGCCACCTCGAACGGCGAATAACCGAGCTGGTGGAAGTACAGCACCACCAGCATGCGGATCGCGCCGTCGGTGATGGTGAAGCCCCAATAACCGCCGGTCACTACCAGGTAGTGGAAGAGTGAAGTTTGAAGTTTAAAGTTTGAAAGAAAGTGCATCATGTCATGCCGCGCATTTTACGGATGATTGTGGTGAGAATGGCGATCAGTTCGTTGCACTCGTTTTGCAGTTCGACCAATCGTGTTTCTGCCACGAGGTCGGTTGCGGCCATCAGGCGCAGCCAGTAATGCGTCTCGCGTGCCTCCTTGCACGCAATGCTGTATTTGCTGATGAAGTCAGCCTCGCTCTGTGCTGCCTGACCTTCTTCTATGTTGGCTCCGATCGATGTGCCGGAACGAAGCAGCTGCGAGGCAAGCGTTCTTGAAGCCCCTGGCCGCTTGTCCAGCAACTGGCAGAGGCGCACGATGCGCGTGGCAAACTCGAAGCTCCTTTTCGGCAAATCAGATTTCACTTCCTTGTCTCCTTCAGACTTCAAACTTCACTCTTCAAACTTCGCGCTACGTGTCGCGCGAGCTCCATCATGCGGTTCACGTAGCCCCATTCGTTGTCGTACCAGGCCAGCACCTTCACCTGGGTGCCGTCGATGACCATGGTGGAGGGGGCGTCGACGATGGAGCTGCGTGGGTCATCCTTGTAGTCGATGGAGACCAGCGGACGCTCCTCGTAGCCGAGGATCCCGGCGAGCGGCCCGTCCGCCGCCTCGCGGAAATAGCCGTTCACCTCCTCGGCCGTGACCCTGCGCGCGGCCTCGAAGACGAAGTCGGTGAGCGAGGCGTTGAGCAGTGGCACGCGCACGGCCAGGCCGTTGAGCTTGCCTTCCAGCTCGGGAAAGATCTTCGTGATCGCCTTGGCCGAGCCGGTGCTGGTCGGGATGAGCGACTGGCCGCAGGCCCGCGCACGGCGCAGGTCCTTGTGGCCCTTGTCGACGATGGTCTGGGTGTTGGTGATGTCGTGGATGGTCGTCATCGTACCGTGGCGGATGCCGATCTTTTCGTGCATCACCTTGACCACTGGCGCCAGGCAGTTGGTGGTGCAGGAGGCGGCCGTGAGCAGGTGATGCGTTGTCGGATCGTAGGCATCGTGGTTGACGCCGTAGACGATGTTGAGCGCACCTTCGACCGGGGCGGCGACGATGACCTTCTTCACGCCCTGGTCGAAATAGGCCTGGAGCTGCTCGGGCTTGCGGAACCGGCCGGTGGCCTCGATGACGAGGTCGCAGTCCGACCAGTCGGTGTCGGCAATCGTTGTATTTCGTGTGTAGGCGATGGGCTTGCTGTCAATGACGAGGGCGTCGCCTTCACCGGAGCAATCGTGCGGCCAGCGGCCGTGCACCGAGTCGAAGACCAGCAGATGCGCCGAGCCCGCCGCGTCCGTCGCGATCTCGTTGATGCGCGCGATGTCCAGTTCGTCGAAGTCCCAGCCCGCGCGCAGGCCGAGCCGTCCCATGCGGCCGAAACCGTTGATGCCGATACGTGTCGTCATGTCAGAAATCCGAAGGTTGAAAGCCCGACGCAAAGCATGCGCCCGTGTTGTTTAAACCTGGTGAAGAACACCGGTTACAGCCAGGCGTCGACCTGGTCGCGCGAGGGGACACCGCCAGCGTGCACCACCTTGCCGTCGACCACCACGCCCGGCGTGGACATCACGCCGAAGCTCATGATCTGGCCGATGTCTTCCACCTTTTCCAGCTCGATCTCCACTCCCCGGGCGCGGGCGGCCTCATCGATGAGCGTTAGGGTGGCCTTGCAGTTGGCGCAGCCGGTGCCCAGTACCTTTATATTCTTCATGTCTGCTTCCTCCGGTGTTCAGGCCGGCTTGACGGCCTCGATGCTTGCGGATACGACGTAGTCCTCGACGCGGCGTCCCGGTGCCCAGTGGCGGATGAATTCACGGCTCTCATCCTTCGGCTGGATACGGATGTCCGCGAAGCCGGCTGACGCGAGCATGGCTTCCAGGTCGTCGATGAGGGATGCGCCGGCCATGCAGCCGGTATAGAGGGCCAGGTCCTGTCGTGCCGTTTCGGACAGCTTGGCCGTGGCCACGATGTCGCTGATGGCCAGTCGCCCGCCCGCTTTGAGCACGCGGAATGCCTCGCGAAAGACCTGCGCCTTGTCGGGCGAGAGGTTGATCACGCAGTTGGAGATGATGGCATCGATGCTGTCGTCGGCCACTGGCAGATGCTCGATCTCGCCGAGGCGGAACTCGACGTTGCGGTAGTCGCCCTTGTGTGCGTTCTCGCGGGCGCGGCTGAGCATCTCCGGTGTCATGTCGACACCGATCACGCGGCCCGACCCGCCCACGGCGCGGGCGGCGAGAAAGCAGTCGAAACCCGCGCCGCTGCCCAGGTCCAGGATGGTCTCGCCGGGTTGGAGGGCGGCGATGGCCTGTGGGTTGCCGCAGCCCAGACCGAGATCCGCGCCTTCCGGAGCGGCAGCCAGTTCCGTGTCGGAATAGCCGAGGCGGGCGGATGCTCCGGTGCCGACCACGGGGTCACAGCAGTTGCTGCCCGTGCAGCAACCGTTGCCGCCCTGGGCGACCTGGCCGTAAGTCTCGCGGACGACACCGCGGATCTTTTCCTGATCGGTGCTCTGCATGTTTGTTTCTCCGTTGTGTACTGTGTCGGCGCGTTCAGCAGCAGGACTGTCCGCTGGCTGCGGTGCCGCAACAGCTACCGGTGCTGGTCGTGGCCGGCGCGGCAAGCTGTCCCTCGGCCGCCTCCTCGTCGAAGATGGCATCGAGTTTGTCACCCGCCTCGTCGCGGATGTGACGCGCGACCTCGATCACGGTGTCGATCTGGTGCTCCGGGATGCCGAGTTCGCGCAGGCGCGCGAGCTGGCAGAGGCCCTTGCTCGGGTGGTTGGAGGCGATCGAGGCCGCGAGCGAGACCATGGCGACGATGGAGGGATGCAGCTGCGGTTGCGTGGTCATGGCAGAATCTCCTCGGGGATGAACAGATTGAAGCCCCAGCCGACCAGGATGAAGGCCACGGCCAGGATGAGGACGAACAGGCCGAGCGCCGGCCAGCGCACGACCTTGCGCAGGATCAGCAGCTCGGGGACGGACAGGGCGGCGACACTCATCATGAAGGCGAGCGTGGTACCCACGGCCACGCCCTTGCCGAGCATGGCCTCGGCCACCGGGATGACGCCGGTGGCATTGGAATAGAGCGGTACGCCGAGGATCACGGCCATGGGCACGGCCAGCCAGTTGTTGCCGCTGCCCAGATTCTCGACCACCCAGTCCTCGGGCACGTAGCCGTGGAACAGGGCGCCGATGGCGATGCCTGCGATGATCCACTTCCAGATGCGCCGCACGATCTCGCGCACCTCGCCCATGGCGTAACGGTGGCGGCCGAGCAGGCTGCTGTCCGGCTCGGCAGCGGCCACTTCGCCCATCCGGATCTTCCAGACGTACTCCTCCACCCAGCGTTCCGAGCGCGCCGCGTCCATGATCATGCCGCCGATGTAGGCGACGATGAGTCCGGCCAGCACGTAGAGCAGGGCGATCTCCCAGCCGAGGATGCCGATGAGGATGACCACGGCCACCTCGTTGATCATCGGGCTGGCGATGAGGAAGGAGAAGGTGACCCCCAGCGGCACGCCGGCCTCGACGAAGCCGATGAACAGTGGCACGGACGAGCAGGAGCAGAAGGGCGTGACCGCGCCGAGCAGGATGGCGAGGATGCGCGCCAGCCATTTCGGCTTGCCGCGCACGTAGGCGCGTACCCGTTCGGGGGTGAACAGCGCGCGCAACAGGCCCATCACGTAGATCACGACCACGAGCAGCGCGAAGATCTTCGCGATGTCCATGACGAAGAACTGCAGGGCCGCGCCGAAGGCGGTTCCCGGCGACAGGCCCAGCAGGTCGAAGACGAGCAGGTTGGCGAGCGCGTCGAACACGGGCTTACATGGCCTCGAACTGCAGGTAGGTGCGGTTCATGTTGGCGCGGTGCAGCGAGTCGAAGTGCTCGAGGTGCCGGAAGTCCGGGTGCCCGGCGTGGCGCGCGATCACGTCGGCCATGGATTCCATCTCCCGGGCCGCGGCACCCACCACGTCCACCAGGAAGTCGTAGTAGTCGCCCGTGTCGCGGCGGGCCGTGGCCAGGTCCGTCACGTGACCGTGGCCGGGGACCACGTGCTCGGGCGCCAGGGCCTCCATGGCCTCGAAGGCGGCCTGCGCCTTCTGCATGTCGGACCAGTCGTGCACGGAGAGCATGCGGTCGACGTAGACGAGGTCGCCGGTGAAGACTGTCTTCTCGCCCGGGATCCACAGCATGGCGTCGCCCGGGAAATGCGCATCGGTGTAGCTCAGCACCAGATCCATGCCGCCGAAGGTCAGCGTGACCGTATCGCCCTCGATACGGGTGGTGGCCGGCAGCGGCTCGGTGCCCGCCAGGCGCTCACCGAGGAAGCGTTCCAGCGTCTGCATGTGGCGGTCGGCGAAGCGCTCCTGGGTCTGGGCGGTGCGCGCCAGGGCGATGATTTCGGCGCCCTGTCCGGCAAAATGGGCATTGCCCAGCCAGCGGTGGTCCTGGCTGCCGATGTTGATCACCCACTTCACCGGCTGCGATGTCACCCTCGCGATGGCGGCCTCGAGCTGCTGCGCGCCGAGCTTGCTCGCACCCGAGTCGATCAGGATCACGCCCTCGTCCGTCACGATGAAACCCAGGTTGTTGTTGAGCCCGTCGTTCTCCGGGCTGCGCTGGTCCAGCGGGCCGACGATGGCGTAGACATTGCCGCTGACCTTCTCCGCCACGGGGGTGTAGGCCAGCGCCGGCCCGGCCGCGAGCAACAGCAGCGGGAGCAGGAAGCGGGTCAGGTATCGGATGGTTCGGTTCATCTTCATCTCTCCTGTGGCGAAATCGGGTGTCTGCCTGCCAGCGGGTATTCAGGCGCAGCAGGCCGCGCCCGGGCGGTTGGGCATGGTGGCCAGCGCCTGGCGATCCTCGGCGAAGGGCGCCTGGGTCTTTACGCCCGCCGCGGTCTGCGTGATCACCCCGTGCACCCAGGCCGGGAGGTCGGGGTGCAGGCGGTAATACACCCAGAGCCCTGCCTTGCGGTCCTGCACGATCCCGGCCTTGCGCAGGTTGCCGAGGTGGTGCGAGACCTTGGGCTGGGGCAGGCCGAGGGCGTGGGTGAACTCGCAGACGCAGAGTTCGTCCTGCCCGGCCAGCAGGACGATGCAGCGCAGCCGTGTTTCATCGGCCAGGGCGCGCAGGTATCGATCAGCGGTTGCCATACAATATCGACCTTTTTAGATATAGTCTCGTGCGAGTATATCTAAACTGATCGATATGGCAAGCGTGCCGGCGGGTGAGGGCCTCAGGTGTCGCAACCGCGCGGCGGGTGGTCGCCGTTGTGGGGCTGGAGCGTGACGTGGTCGATGCCGAAGTCCTCCCCCGCGAGCTGCGTGAGGCGGCGGGCGAGCGCGGGCCATTGGTTGACGTCGTCCACGCGCACGTGGGCGCTCAAGGCCACGCGGCCGGCGGAGAGCTGCCAGATGTGCAGGTCGTAGACCTCGCGCACGCCCTCGATACCGGCCAGTCTGCGGCGCACCGCCTCCAGGTCCAGTGAGAAGGGCACGCCGTCGAGCAGGCTGTGCAGCGATTCGCGCAGCAGGCGCAGGCTGGAGAACAGGATCAGGGCGGCGATGAGCATGGCGAGCAGGGGGTCGACGGGCGTCCAGCCGGTGAAGGTGATGACCACGCCCGAGATCAGGGCGGCCACCGAACCGAGCAGGTCGCCCATGACGTGCAGCAGCGCCCCGCGCACGTTGATGTTCTCGTGCTCGCCCATCAGCATCCAGGCGACGACGATATTCACCACCAGGCCGATGGTCGCGACGATCATGACTGCCTGGCCGGTGACCGGCCGCGGTTCCAGTAGCCGGCCGACAGCCGAGGCGGCGATGCCGGCCACGAGGGCGATCATGAGCAGGGCGTTGAACAGCGCGGCGAGGATCTCCACCCGGCCGAGACCGTAACTGTGGCGCCTGGACGGGGGACGATGGGCCAGCCAGGCGGCCAGCGCGGCCAGCCCCAGGGCCGAGGCATCGGTGAGCATGTGGCCGGCGTCGCTGATGAGCGCCAGCGAGTTGGCCCACAGCCCGCCGACGACCTCGACCCCGGCGAACCCGAGCGTGAACAGCACGGCAAGGCCCAGGCGTTTGCCCGAGCGGTCGTGCGCGTGGCCGTGATGATGGTCACCCATGGCCTAACGATAGCGGATGTGATCCGCCGGGGTAACGCGCGTGAGGGGGCAGACGGCAGCGGCGGACGAGGCCCCAGGTCTCCTCGCGGGGCCGCAGGGGTATGGCCTCGAGGTCTTCTCTGCAGGCAAGCCTCTGCGAAAAGCCCCGGTCTTCAGCTCAGGAAAACGGTGTCTGCTCCGGCTCCGCCTCGGCGGGACTCGTCGCGCGCGTGGCCTCGATCAGGGTCGCAGCGAAGATCAGGGTCGCGCCGAACCATTCCATCGGTTCCAGTCGTTCCCCGGCGATGAGCATGGCGCTGCCTACCGCGGTGACCAGTTCCATGACGATCAGGATCGAGGCGCGCCCCGCCTCCATGTGGGTGACCCCCCACTGGGTGGCGGCGGTGGCCGCCATCAGCCAGATGCCGCCGTAGGCCGCTACCCAGAGCGTGTCCGGCACGAACAGCACCGTTTCCGGCTGTACGCCGGCGGCGAGCAACAGGGCGCCCATGCCGAAGCCGCCGAGCATCATGGCGGTGAGCTTGCTCGGCACCGGCACGTGCTGGTCGGCACGGAAGACGAGGTTGTTGCCGGCCAGTCCCATGCCGGCGGTGAGGGCCATGACGTCCACCCAGGTGATCGCGCCCTTGAGGGCCTCCACGCCGCCGAGCACGAAAAATGCGCCGGTCAGCGCCAGGGCCACGGCGAGCCAGCGGGCGAGATCGATGCGCTCGCCGAGGAAGATGCGGCCGCCGAGCACGCCCCAGGCAGGCAGGAGATAGAAGAGCACCATCACCCGCACCACCTCGCCGTAGATCATGGCCATGGCAAAGGCGAGGTTGGCATAGCCGCCGATCAGTGCGACGAGAATCAGGGGCGTGCGCCGGTCCAACCATTGGGCGCGCTGCCGGTAGAGGGCGGGCAGCAGCAGGAGTCCGGCCGTGCCGAAGGCGATGGTGGTCACGGCCACGCCCTCGAAGCCCAGGCCGTTGAGCCACTTGAGCGGCAGCCAGGTGAGCCCCCACAGCACGGAGCCAGTGAGCAGCACGATGATGGGCAGATGTGCGGGCGGCGGCGTACGCATGAGGACCTCGGTCTGGAAGCGTGGCCGCTATGCTAGCAGCTTGCCGCCATGAACTGCGCGAAGTGGGTGCGTTCGGTCTCGGCCATCCATAGGTTGAGCTCGTCGAGGTCGGCCACCGGCACCTGGCTGAAGGGCAGGTGGTGGAGATAACCGTCGGGACCGAACTCGGGCGTCATGGTGGCCACCTCGAACCCGCGGTCCCGCATGGCGCGCCACACAATGGTCCACCAGCGCTGGTGGGCCTGCAGGGCCTCGGCGTATTCGGGTGCTGCGGGGTGCGGGACCTGCGGACCCTGGTCATAGCCCACGCGGGCATGGATGTGGCGCACCTGGGGGGCAATGGCCTCGATCACGTCGAGCTCCGTGTCCATCAGGCGTTCGCAGACCACGCACCAGTGGCTGAAATCCACGGTCAGCTGCATGTCAGGCAGGGCCATGGCGATGCGATGCGTGGTCCAGGGGTTGAAGAGCGAGCGGCTGCGGTGGGTCTCGAAGCTGATGGGCAGCTCGAGGTCAGCGGCAAGGTCCATTGCAGAGCCAAGGAAGTCGATGCTCTGCGATTCCGCCCAGGCGTCGCAGCCGGCCAGGGAGGTGATGAAGCGCGGGTCGAGTTCGCGGCTCCGGGACAGGCGCTGCCCGAGCGAGGCGAGGTGCTCGGCGGGCGAGGCATGGCGGTCGGGCACGTAGCCGCCGGCCGTGCAGATCTCGGCGATGTAGTCGAGGCCATGCGTGGCCAGGGCCCGCCTGAACCGGCGCCGCTCGTCGGCGTCCTCGGGGGCCGGGCCCTCGATCCCGTCGAAGCCGGCGGCCGCGGCCGCCTCCACCGCTCCCACGTAGTCGCCGTCTAAGCCCCAGAGTGTCTTGTAGAGTTTCAGCTGCATGGCAGGGGCTCAGTGGGCGGTGAGGAAGGAGACGCCGACCACGCCGATGAACCCGGCCGGATCGGTGATGCGGCCATCGGGATCGTCGGCGTTGAGCACGCGGGCCACGCGGTGGCGGTGATAGGAGGCCAGCAGGCGGCTCACGGGCAGTACGCGGTCGGTCAGATAATCGCCGTAGAGCTGCCGGTGCAGGGCAGGCAGGCGGTACCATGGCTCGGTGGGTCGCGCGTGATGGGCGTTGTGGTAACCGAAATTGAGCGTCAGCAGGTTGAGCCACGGGTGGCGTGTCGATACCAGGTTGGAGTAGGTGTTGCGTTCCTCGTGGGCACGATCGAAGCGGACCTGAGCTGCGTCGCGGTCCCCTTCCAGCGTCTCGAACAGCGGGTAGGTGTGCTGGTGCACGTCCATGAAGCGCAACACGTGCAGGAACAGCAGGTACGCCAGTCCATGGAACAGCAGGGCCCAGGGGCTGACGGCGGCCAGCAGGGCGAAGAACAGGACGCGCGAGGCGAGCACCAGGACTACCCGGCGGCGGTTCGGGCGCCGGTTCGGCAGGACGAAGGGCAGGATCAGCACCAGCGCGTGCATCAGCAGGTCCACCGCCGGGACGTAGGTCCATTCCAGTGCCTGGATGGTGCGCAGCAGGCCCGGGTGGCGGTGCAGATGTCCGCGGAAGTCGAAGGCCACGATGTCGGCCCGGTCGACGTGGTGGCGAAAGTGCTTGTGGCGGATGCCATCGTAATCGCCATAGGCGCTGCCCACCAGCCAGCTCAGGATGGCGCCCAGGCGGGCGTTGAGGCGGTTGTCACGGAAGATGGTGTTGTGGGCGCACTCGTGCAGCAGGTAGGCGGCGATCACCAGGGCGTGCGCCAGCAGGAAGACGCCAGGCAGTACCAGCAGGATCGAGTCGCTGGTGATCAGCAACAGCCCGCCGGCGTAACCGGCTAGGCCATAGCCCAGGGCGAGTGTGTTTGGAACAAATCCGTCGTGATACCTCAGCAGGCGCGGCATATGGAGAGTCCGCGGGTCGTCCCGCATGGTGAGCCTGACCCGCCGGGTCGTCCCGCCGGATCGTGAGCGCACACGCGCTGTCTGGGGGGAAGGTCTCGCAAAGTACGTGCCAGCCGGTAACATGGCTGGGGCTGCGCGAGGCCGGGGGGAAGACCGGGTGTTTACGCACTGTAAGCGTGCGTTGGGTGCCTGGGTGCACCGTTTCGGCGTCTGATCCTGACGGGGATGGACTGCGGAGTGAAGCGGGGTGCCAGGGTGGGGTCGCTAGTAGCGCTACTGGCGCGGGCAGGTCGGCAGTAGCAGGCGGATGCGGCCACAGGCGGTGATGCTGATCACCTGAAAAACCCTGGAATCCGTGCCAATTCAGATACTTGGTCGGGGTCCAGGTCAGGCCCGAGAGGGTGGGGCCGGAGAGCAGAAGGAGGTCGGGGAGGTGTGGGGACTTGGCGTTCTGGTCTTGGGCGTAGGGAGTGCGGCCTTGATACTGCCATCCGGCACCTTCGGGCTTGAGTTTGCGTAGTGGTGGGTGGTTCGAGCAGGCCGCTATGCCTATACTGGCGAGCTTTGCCTGAGCAGAATGGGGTGTCTGCCTTTAACGGATTGTCAGTGTTTGACGCCCGTACCGGCTCGCCCTCAGCGTGTAGCGGATCAAGTATCAGAATGAGCGTAATTTCCTACACTTGTCTGGCTACGGGGTGCTCCGTTTGGCCGGGATATTTGTACGCCTGGTTTCTGGCACGGAAGAAGATGTTGGTTCGCGTGTCCAGATGGGGTTGCGCTGAGCCAGCGTGAGAGCGTCTTCCGCATATTCTGTAATGATAAAGGAATTGTTGAGACATGAGTATGTACACGCGTGAGAACCCAAGTCCTGAATACCTTGAAATGGTCAGGATGTACGAGACATTGCATGAAGAGGGTGAGGCGTCAGCAGGCAAGTCGGCCAAGCAGACCTTTCCCGGAAAGATGCTAATCAGGCATGCGCCTGGAATAAAAGAGATGATTGATCGTACCGGTGCGAAGACGATCCTGGATTATGGTGCTGGCAAGGGGCTGGGATATACATTGAAAGATGTTCAGTTAACCAAGTCCCTTAAGGTCGCCAGTATCCAGGATTACTGGGACGTCGACGAGATTCGTTGCTATGACCCGGGTTATGAGCCATTTAGCGAATTGCCGACTCAGCAGTATGACGGTGTCATAAGCACCGATGTGCTGGAGCATATTACCGAGCCTGATGTGCCGTGGGTGATAGATGAGATGTTCTCGCTCGCTCGCAAGTTTGTTTACGCCAATATCGCATGTTATCCGGCTGTGAAGTTGCTGCCCAATGGGCAGAATGCGCATTGCACAGTGCGCCCCCCCCAGTGGTGGGCGGGTGTCGTTCATGCCATTGCAATGCGGCACACTGGTGTTTCGTATCGTCTGATCATGTCAACGGCAACGGGGCCGAGGAAGAAATTCGGTTTCGCCAAGAATCGAAAGAAGGTTTATCACACCGTGGAGAGGATGGTGTGAGTGCCATTCGCTTTCTGTGCTCAGGGTTTTGAGGGAAGCTTCATCTCCTCGTCAGCCCTGTTGAACTCGGTCCGAAGGGTGTTCTTTGTTGATACTGAAGTACGGCGAGAAGGCCATCGCGATGCCCGCGAAGAAGATCCAGTAGAAACGCCAGTCATAGTTAATGACGCGGTAGTTCCCCATCGCTACTACAAAATGTAGTGCCAGACAGATAAGGACAAACAAGAAAACATCCTTTGGTAGCGAGCCATTCCGTGTGGCTGCGATCATGTCCCTGAAAAGAGATGCTACCAGTGCGATCCCAATCAAGGCCCCTATCAGGCCAAATCGCAGCAAGGTTTCCGGGTAGGCGCTATGCAGGTCATTAAAGAGCTTGAAGCTGTCAGGTGCGCAGCACTGTATGAGCATCTTGCTTGATCCGGGGCCCCAGCCGAAAAATGGCCTTTCGGCCCACATCTCGAAACCGAATTCGATCATGTTAACTCTAATCCCGATCGACTTGACGCTGCCTGCTTCGTGCGTTGATGGGATAGATTCTATTTCTCCCTCGACTAGCTGGTTCCAGGTCTCGGCTTCTGTTGTCAGTCTGTTCTGAATTGTCTGGTATTGGAAGGCTGCGAATATCAGTGCGATGATCGAAATTGAGATGGCCAATAGCGCCAGTGATCGGCGCGACATTATTCCGAGCCTCCATGCCATGAAAGCAGTGAAGGCTATGAAGGCAGGTGCGATCAGCCACACGGACCGTGACTGAGAAATGACAATAAACTGAATTATGATCGCCAGTGACAAGAGCCAGATGAGCATTGCCGTGCGATTGCCTGGGGCGACGAGCCGCGGAAAGAAAATGAGCAGCCCAAGCATGGCCGCAAATGCGTACTGTCCCATCGGTATCGCGGTGGGGAATCCAAGCGCATGGCGAGTTGACCACCATTGTTGGGACGTGCTGATCAGATCGGGCAGATTAACGAATCGCCCGATGAAGAATCCCGCTATGGCCAGCACGATAGTAGGCCATAAATAGTTCGCGTTAGTGCGGAGTGCCAGCGCAAACAATAGGAAACCGAAGAGGTAGATGTGGCGCGCGCCTTCCTCGATCATCAGTAGGGCATGTTCTCGAAACTCCAGCGAGAAGTAGAGCATGCTGAGCGCAATGTAGGCGATCAACGTCAGGGAGAGGATGCCAGTCGGAGATCTCGTCAGGCAGCGAGATGTTTGTCTCCAATTGATAATTGCGCCCAGGAGCAGGAAAGCCAGGCCGACAACGGCGATCTCCCGGAACGACCATACGCCGAAGGAAAATAGGAGAATACCTAATTTCTGAAGGATCTCGGATTTCGGCTGAGGCGAGCGCAGGTCTGTGAGGATGTTGTTGTGTAATAACGAGTTCATGTTTCTCAATTGCGGTCCGGCTAGATCCGGTTTGACGGTTGGCTGCATCCGCTTTGGGGGTGATGTCTAAACGGCTCCGGGCGGCATTGTCGGGGCAGGGGTGGGTAGGTCCTGCCAGGCGGCAGTGTAGTCGATGCGCTGCTCCTATTCCACGGTCCCCGGTGGAATTTATGGCTGGCTACGCATATGATTGGGCGCACATTAAAATGCCATGTTGTGATGCCCCTTATGCCGAATCAGTTAGCTGTATTTGCGGCCTCCCTGCCTCAAATCTCCAGGACGCTACGCCTGAAGGTGAGCGTCTGGGGGCTGAAGAAGTGGGCCAGGTTGACCAGGCGGCATCTGGATGACCATGTGGCGGCGGAGCGAAGGTTGCGGGGCAAGGACCAGCTGGACAGGCTTCGCCGTGCCGATGTTGTGGTCGTGTCGTTCGGCAAGAGCGGGCGAACCTGGCTGCGGGTGATGGTTTCCCGGCTGTATCAGCAGATGCACGATTTGCCGGAAGACGCCCTGCTCGGCTTTGACAACTTCCATAACATGAATAAGGCCATCCCCCGTGTCTTCTTTACCCACGACAACTACATCGGCGACTACACCGGGCACAAGGACAGCAAGGTCGATTTCTACGGCAAGAAAGTCGTGCTGCTGGCACGGGACCCGCGTGACGTGGCGGTCTCGCAGTTCTTCCAGTGGATGTACCGCATGAAGCCGGAGAAGAAGCTTCTAAACGAGTATCCCCCACATGGTACGGAACTTTCCCTCTTCGACTTCGTGATGCATCCGGGCGGTGGCATGCCGAAGGTGATCGATTTCATGAACCTATGGGCCCGGGAGATGGGGAACGTAAAGGACATCTGCGTGATCCGCTACGAGGACATGCGTGCCGAACCGGAGAAGACGCTGGCCAAACTGGCCGAGTTCATGGAAATGGGCGCCGCTGATGCGCAGATCCGCGAGGCGGTGGAGTATGCATCGTTCGAGAGCTTGAAGAAGAAAGAGGCTGCAGGGAGTTTCCGTCTCGGCGGCGGTCGTATGATGCCAGGGGACAAGAACAACCCGAATAGCTACAAGGTGCGTCGGGCCAAGGTAGGTGGCTACCGAGACTACTTCGAGGATGAACAGGTGCGGGCCATCGACGAGTTGATGGAGTCGACCCTCGACCCGGTGTACGGGTACCGGGCCTCGGAGCCTGTTGAAAAATAAAGAGTTATCTGGCTCTGCGCGCTAGGGCCGGTGCCAATTCAATGCGCGGTACGGGACGTCATCCAGCCGCTTCAATTCTGGCGGGCATGGCCCGCCCTGTTGGCGACCCTCCGCAGAACTTCCTGGATTTTTTCGCTCTCGGTCAGTTTGCCTTGGCCAGCGGCGGGGTGCGGTCCAGTACCTCGAAGGCGTCGTGGCGGATGTGGTCCTTCTGCATCTCGTCGCGCAGTCTGGCCTCGGTGACGATGCCCTCGTCCAGGCATTCCTTCAGCAGTCCGAAGAACAGGGCTTCCTGGTTGGGGTCCGGGTGCGGCTGGTATCTGCCGGCCAGGCCGTAGTCGCCGAACAGGGCGCGGCGGGCGCGGCGTAGCCAGTGCTTGGGCGGGAACAGGCGGAATTTGTCGGCGGCGCGGAAGTCCACCGGCAGCCCGGTCTTCCAGGGCTGGGTCTTGCGCTTGGTGGTGTGCAGCATCTTCGTGCCGGCGTCGAGGTGGTCGAGGTCGTTCCACTGCTTTTCGAGCAGGCCGATGGTGTCCGGGTCCTCGTACTTGAGGCAGACCCAGCCCATGTAGTCGCGGGTGCCCTCGAACATGGCGTTGAACTGTTCCTCGAACTTCCAGTGGCTGAGTCGGGCGTTGTCCAGCAGCATGACGCTGGTCGCCATGCAGCCCTTCTTGCCCTTGGCCAGGTCCTTGGGGCGACAGCAGATCGCCTTGCCTTCCATGTCGCGCGAGAACAGCTCCCACACGTCGCCCACGGCGAAGACGTCCGGGTCGATGACGACAGAGCGACCCTCAAAGCCCATCAGCTCGGGCGGCATGAAGCGGGTGGGGGTGAAGGATTGCAGGTCGTCCCGGACCCAGGGGCGCCATTCGCCGTCCCGCAGGTAGAGCTGGCCCTCGCGCGACCGGAGTATCGGGAAGTCGTCATAGTGCATGATGCGGATGTCGAAGCGCTCGTTGTGTTTCGAGTTGCGGCGCAGCGCATGCTGTGCGACCAGGGCGCCAACGTACTGCTTGTCGTTGGTCTGGATGAAGACGCAGTGGTCCATGCAGGGGTCCTCGAGGTTGCTGCCACCGTAAGTGCGCGCATTTTACCGGGCCCATCGGGGTAAGCCAACGCGAGTCGCGTTCTGGTTGAGCCAGATCAATACCCGGCCTCCTTTCTGGCGAGGTGGCAAAATGCGTATAATTTCGGCCTATTCTTCCGCCCGTTTTCGTTTTTTCAAAGGACTGGTCTTGGCGCAAGCGCAACCTGCATCTCCACGTATCTGGCTGGTCCTCGGCGACAAGCGCGGCGACAACGGCCAGGTGGAGGTGATCGCCGAGGCCCTGTCGCGGCGTTTCGGCTGGTTCAGCGAGTGGCATCACGTGGAGATGCTGCCGAAATACGTGCTGGGCAAGCCGCGCCCCGGCCCCACCCTGCACCATATCGACCGCGAGCGTTCCGATCCGCTGGCGCCGCCCTGGCCGGACCTGATCCTGACCTCCGGACGCCGGCCGGCCAACGTGGCGCTGTGGATCAGGAAGCAGTCCGGCGGGCGCAGCCGCATCGTGCTGGTGGGCCGGCCGGCCGGCTTCCTGTTCCATTATCAGTCGCGCTTCGATCTCATCATCACCAGCGCCGAGACCATGCCGGCGCCCTTCCCCAACGTCACGCACATCAGTCTGCCGCTCATGCGGGTCGACGAGGCGCGCCTGGATGCGGGTCGGCGGGAATGGCAGGCGGCGTTTTCCGCGCTGCCCCGGCCACTGGTCGTGTTCCTGATCGGCGGGCCGACGCGCCCCTTCGTCTATGACGACGCGGTGCTGGACCGGCTGTGCGTGCGCGTCGGGCAGGTGGTGGCGGCCGGCGGCACGCCGTATCTCGTCACCTCGCGGCGCACGCCCGCGGATTATGCGGCGCGGCTGAAGGCGGCGCTGCCCGAGGCGGCGCGATTCTACGACTGGCGCAATCCGGAGGGGGAGAACCCCTATGCCGGTTTGCTGGCGCTGGGGGACCGGTTCGTCGTCACGGGCGACAGCATCTCGATGATGGTGGAGGTGGCCAAGCTGGGCCGCCCGCTCGAGATCCTGCCCTTGCCCACCAGCCTGGTCGGCGGGCTCGACCAGGCACGACGCCGGCTCGCCGTGTGGCTGTTCCAGCCGGCCCGCAACAACGGCGCCGGTGAACGGCTGCGCATCGCCCTGGCCCGCGGGCTGTATCATGCCCGCCTCATGCAGCAGGCGCGGCATTTTCCACGGTTTCACCAGCGGCTGGTCGACGAGGGACTGGCGAGCTGGATCGGCGAGGGCGGTGACGAGCCGCGCTCCAGCGCGGACGGGGTGGCACGTGTGCTGAGCCAGGGTGAGCGGGACCTGGCACGCATCACGGATCGCATCGCCAGGCTGTTTCAGGCCTGATTCATTTCGCCGACCTATCATGGCCCACATGTCCGAACATCATCCCCTTTTCGCCGCAAGACGCCGCACCGGCCTGTTGGCAGCAGCGCTCTTCGCCTCGGTGCTGGGTGCGTCCTCCGCACTGGCCGATGCGGCGAGTACGTCGTCTCTGCCGGACCTGAAGGCCGTCGGTTGGCAGTCCCTGGGCTATTCGCGCGCCAACATCTGGGCCTCGGTGTCGTCGCGTATCGCCCTGCACGAGTTGCCTGCCTCGTCCCTGCCGGCCGGCGGCCTGCCGCAGGGTCAGGGGGCATCTCAGGGCGCATCTCAGGGGCTGTCGCCGGCCGGCGGGCAGATGCTGCTCCTGCAGGCGGATAGTCAGGCGGCCTCCAATCGCGAGCGACTCTCGGTCTGGTTCGACCCGCTGGCCGAGACCCTGTTGCAGCGCTGCCGCGTGGCCTATGGCCGTAGCGACAGCCGTGCCCAGTGCTATCGCTACGGGGATGCCACGGTGTGGCGGGAGCGCCGCGAGCGCAGCGGTAATGGCGGTCCCGACGAGCCGGAGTGGGTGCAGGGCGGCGCGAAGACGGCCGTCGTTCCGGACTGGACGGTGTCCAGCCGGGTCAGGTTGTCACGACCCGCCGCCATACCGGCCGATGCCGGTCTGGTCTCGCCGATGCTGCTCCTGCCGCTGGCGAGCGCGGCCCCGCTGGAGACGCGCGGCGACAGCCAGACCGTCTACGTGCACACGGACCAGGACTTCTTCCGTGTCACCCTGCGGGTGCAGGGACGTGAGACCGTCGATGTGGAATATCGGCAGACGGCCATGGATGGCACGACACGCAAGATCGTCGGCCCGGTCCGGGTCCTGGTCGTCGAGGTCGAGCCCCATGCCGTGGGCACCGCCCGGGAGCCCTTCACCCTGCTCGGCATGTCCGGGCCACTGCAGCTCCTGCTCGATCCGGCGACCCGCGTGCCGTTGGCCGTGCGTGGCGAGGCCCCCTGGGTCGGCGCCACCGAGCTGCGCCTGGACAGCGTGCGACTCGCCCGATGACACGGCCTGGGAACGTCGTCGCAACGCGGGTGGCGCTGATCAGCAACCCGGGCAGCGGCAACAACCGCAGGGCGCTGGACCGGGTCAGTGCGCGCCTGGCCGCCTGGCCGCAGCTCGCACACCATATCACCCGCTCTCCCGCCGAGGCCGAGGCCCTGGTCCCGCGCCTGGCCGCGGAGGACGTGGAGGTGGTCGCCATCAATGGCGGCGACGGCACCATCGCCGCCCTGGTGGGCATGATCCTGCACCACTGGCCCGCCGATCGCCTGCCGCTGATCCTCGTGCTCCCCGGCGGTACCGCCAACATGACGGCGGGTGACGTCGGCCTGGCGGCCTCGCATCGTCGCGCCTGGCGGCGCTTCTACCGCTGGCTGGCGCAGGACTGCCCGCTGGACGGCCGAGTCATCGAGCGCCACATCATGCGCGTGGAGGGGGCCCGGGACGGACAGCGACGCTATGGCATGTTCCTCGGCACCGGTGCGATCATGCAGGCCACGCAGTATGCCCACAGCGCGGTGCATTCGCGCGGGCTGGGGGGCGAGATCAGTCTCGGCCTGATCCTGATTCGCGCCCTCTGGGGGCTGGTCCGGCAGGATCCCCGCTTCTACCAGCCCACCCGGGTGCGCATGCGGCTGCAGACGGGCGAGGATGACCCGCTCGAGCGGGACGAGGCCCCGATGCTGATCCTGGTGGCGAGCACCCTGGGGCGTCTCTTTCTGGGCATTCGCCCGTTCTGGTCGACACGGCCCGGCGCCCTGGGGCTGACGGCCATCCAGGCCGGTGCCGCGCGGTTCTCGCGCAGCATCCTCTCGGTGCTGCGCGGGCGGCCCAACCGCCATGCCACGCCTGAAAACGGCTACGAGAGCCTGCGTGCCGATCGTGCCGAGCTGTGGTTCGACGGCGAGCTCAACCTGGACGGCGAACTCTTCGCCACCGCCGCCGACCGGCCGCTGGTGGTGACGGCAGAAGGCCCGGTGCGCTTCCTGCGCCCGCGTTGAGCGGCATAGGGCGGGCCATGCCCGCCGTTATTTTTAGGCGTGTGAAAATCACTTCTTGCCAGAAGCTGGGCGGGCGGCGGCCGCGGGTCGTCCACATGGGAGAGGGCCAGGGGTGTTGCAGGCGCAGGGCCTCTGGCCCACCCCTGGCCCACGAAGGCCCGTAGCCTGTATCCTGCTCCCCCGGCTTCTCGAACAAGGCTTGCCCGATCCCCATGACCGGCCCGCAGTCATCCCCGCCCGATTATCCTGTCGTCGACGGCCCGACGCCGGCCGACTCGGCCCCGCTGCGCGCCCTGGTCGAGGCCCTGGAACGGCGCTTCGGCGACGCCCTGCAGGCGGTGGTGCTGTACGGCTCCTGCCTGCGCAGCACCGACCTGCTCGATGGCCTGGTGGACCTCTACGCCCTGGTGGACGACTACGCCCGCGCAGAACCCCATGCGGGACTGCGGCTCGGTGTGCGCCTGCTGCCGCCGAACGTCTATTACCTGGAGGCCCCCGTGGGGGAGGCCACCGTGCGCTGCAAGTACGCGGTGCTGAGTCTGGCCCATTTCGAGCGTGGCACCAGCCGGGCCTGGTTCCAGTCCTACCTCTGGGGTCGCTTCGCCCAGCCGGTGAAGGTGGTGTACAGCCGCGAGCCGGCGGTGGAGGCCCGTCTGCAGGCGGCCTGTGTGCAGGCCGGCGAGACCCTGCTGCGCCGGGCCATTCCGGCGTTGCCGCCCGAGGGGCGGCTCGACGCCCTGTGGGCGGGCGCGCTGGCACTGAGCTATGCCACCGAGCTGCGTTCCGAGCGCCGGGGGCGGGCCGCCGAGCTGGCCGGTCACGGGCAGGGCTTCTACGCGGCCCTGACCCCTGTGCTCATCCCGCGCCTGGGCGGTCTGCTGGCGCTGGAGGAAGGCGGTGACGGCCTGCGTTACCGCTCCCGTGCCAGCGCCGCCTCGCGCCGCCTCGCGTCGCTGCTCTGGTGGCTGCGACGGGTGCAGGGCAAGACCCTCTCCATGGCCCGGCTGATCAAGGGGCTGTTCACCTTCGAGGGCGGACTCGACTACCTGGCCTGGAAGCTCACCCGGCACTCCGGGCAGGTGGTCGAGATCCCGGACAAGGTGCGCCGCCGGCCGCTCATCCACATCTGGGGACTGTTCTGGCAGCTGTACCGGCGCGGGGTGTTCCGCTAGCCCGGATTGCTTGACCTGTGTCATGACACCGGTGGCGGGGATACTGTATGATTTGCGCGCAGGTAAACAGCCAATCGGCAGGCCAATCATCATGAAGCACGCGGTATTCATCCAGACCAACCACAAGCAGATCGTCGGCGCCATCGTGGCCGAGCACGCCCTGCGCCGGTACTCCACGCACAACGACCAGTTCGACGTGCGCATCATGGACACCCGCGACTATCCCTTCTTCAAGGCACGCGAGGGGCAGAGCTATCTGCGTGACGGCGTGCAGCGCGTCTGGCTGAACGACGACCTGCAGTCCTTCACCCCCACCCGCTTCATGCCCCCGGAGCTGATGGGCTACGAGGGCCGCGCGGTGGTGATCGACCCCGACATCTTCGCCTGCACCGATATCTGGGAACTGCTGGACCGCGACATGCAGGGCAAGTCCATCATGTGCCGCATGCGTTCCGGCCCCAAGGGCTATATCGACCGCTGCTACGCGAGCAGCGTGATGCTGCTGGACTGCGCCAAGCTCACGCACTGGAAGGTCGAGGAGCAGTTCAATGCCATGTTCGACGGCGACTTCGACTACCAGCCCTGGGTCTGCCTGAAGAACGAGGATCCCGAGAGCATCGGTTTCTTCGAGAAGGAGTGGAACGACTTCGACAGCTTCTCGCCGAATACGAAGATGCTGCACACCACCCGGCGCAAGACCCAGCCCTGGAAGACCGGGCTGCCCATCGACTGGCGTCCGGCCGAGCGCTTCCGTCTGTTCCCGCCCGCGGCCTGGATCCTGCGCGCGCGCCGTCACATCTTTGGTGAGTACGGGCTGCTCGGCAAGTACAAGGAGCACCCGGACCGGAACCAGGAGGTCTTCTTCTTCGGCCTGCTCAAGGAATGCGTCGAACAGGGCAAGATCAGCGAGGAATTCCTGCGTGAGGAGATGGCCAGGAACCACGTGCGCCACGACGCCTTCGAGGTGCTGGAGCGCACGCCGGCCCTGCCCGCCGCGCCGGCCCATCCGCTGAGCGCGCAGCGCCTGGACAGTGCGGCCTGAGGCCAAGCACCACACCGTCCATGAAAGAGGCCCGGCAATGCCGGGCCTCTTGCGTTCGGACTACGGTTCCTGTGTCGTGGTGGCGCCGGTAAAGAGCGCGCGGATGCGCGCGGCCGCGCGCTGTGCCTCGTCCGGTGCGTCACACGCACGTGCCCAGTCCTCGCCGCCGGCGATCAGCCCGGGCGCATCCTCCAGCCAGCGTGCCTTGCCCTCCTGCACCAGCGCCGCCTGGATGCGCGAAACATCCCGGCGCATGCGCCGGGGCGCCAGGTGCATGGCCAGACGGTGGCTCAGGGGCTTGTGGCGGAAGTTGTGCGGCTGCCGCCACCAGGGCCCGGGCGGATCGCCCGGGTCGAACAGGTACAGCGGCCGCCCCAGTGCGCTGGCCTCGGTCAGCATGGACATGCTCTCGCCGGTGACGACGAAGCGGTCGGCCAGCCCCAGGTAGGCGAGGTACGGGTTTTCCTGCGCGCCGTCCCGCGCGTGCCACCAGTAGGCCTCGGCCGGTACGTCCAGGGCCGCGCGAAAGGCCTCGGCCACGGCGGGCGGCGTGCGCGGACTGTCCGTGACCAGCACCGAGCCGCCGGTCTGCGCGACCAGTCGATTCACGCCCGCGGCCAGGCGTCGGCCCTTCTCGGGGGTGAAGACGAAGGGGCCGCTGTCGCCGCCGATCAGCACCGTGGTATAGGGGCGCGGCAGGTGCGCGAGCCGTGGGGCCAGCGTCTGTGCCGCGCTGGCCGCGCGTTCGCGCGTGATGCGATGCAGCGGCAGGGCGTTGTGCAGCACGTTGGTCTGCCGTGGCAGGAAGTACTGCGGGGTGGTGACGATCAGGTCGTAGCAGGCCAGCGGCGCCCAGGGGCGGCCGATGTGCACCAGTCGCGTCCGGTTGCCGGATTGTCTGCGAATCCAGCGGGCCACGGGCTCGTTGCGCCGGCCGGCGCTGATCACGAGATCGGGCCAGGGCGGGGCGAGGGGGCTGGAGGCGCTGCGGTCGATGCCGGCCAGGGTGGTGCCGAGCAGGAGATGGGGGGCGAGCTCCCAGCTGCGGGCGAGGATGCGCTTTTCCTCGAAGGGCCAGCCGAGGGCCTCGGCCAGGGCCAGTACCTGATTGTTGTCACCGGCCTTTCTGCCCAGCAACACCCAGACCTGTTTTTCCATCGCTGCCGGTTCGATCCGCTGACCTGAGGTGGGCGGGTTGCCCCTGAAAAACCTGTGTTATGATACGCGCCCTGTCCGGGGGGCGAAAGCGGCCGGGCCGGCCGATTGCCGGCTGTGTGTCATGCAGCGCTGTTGCCCGCCGATTTTCCGCCACCGACGTCCGCGCCGCCTATGTCCGACATGTCCTTCAAAGCCATCAGCGCCCTCGTGCTGCGCCACCTGGTGCTGGGGCTGCTGTTCTTCCTGCCGCGCTCGCGGCATGTGGCGCTGGAGCGCTGGCTGCGCGGCAAGGAGGAGCATCGCCTGCTCCGGGCCGCCGACTGGGTCCTGCTGTCCTATGGCAAGAGCGGGCGCACCTGGTTTCGCGTGATGGTGTCGCGCTTCTATCAGCTGCGCAACGATCTGCCCACCGACCACCTGCTCGAGTTCGACAACTATCACCGGCTCGACCGGTCGGCGCCGAAGGTGCTGTTCACCCACAACAACTATATCCGCGACTACGTCCACGACCGGGACAGCCTGGACTACTACCGCGGCAAGAAGACGGTGCTGCTGGTGCGCGACCCGCGTGACGTGGCCGTCTCGCAGTACTTCCAGTGGCGCTATCGCATGCGCCCGCGCAAGAAGCTGATCAACAACTACCCGCTGCATGGCAGCGAGGTGTCGATCTACGACTTCGTCTGCAACCCGCACTGCGGTATCCCCGCGATCGTCGCCTATCTCAACGTGCTCGCCGATGCCATGCAGACCATGGGCGAGGATGTGCTGATGGTGCGTTACGAGGACCTGCGCCAGGATGCGGCGTCGGTGCTGCGACAGGTCTTCGATTTCGTCGGCACGCCGGGCAGCGAGGAGCAGATCGCGGCGGCGGTCGAGTACGCGGCCTACGAGAACATGAAGAAGCTCGAGGCCGGCAAGGACCTGCGGGGAACCGGGCAGCGCGTGAAGCCGGGTGACAGCAGCAACCCGGACTCCTTCAAGGTCAGGCGTGGGAAGGTGGGTGGCTATCGGGATTATTTCACGCCCGAGCAGACCGCGGTGATCGACGCCATGGTGGACGAGCACCTGCGGCCGGTCTTCGGCTACACGCAGGCAGGCTGAGGCCGCTCAGCCTTTCTGTTTCGCCCCGTGTGCGGCCGAGCTGGCGTACTGCTGCACCAGCTGGTAGTCCGCCACCGAGTCCACGTCCACCGCGGCATTGGCGTAGGGCAGGATCACCACGCCCAGGCGTAGCCCGAGCTTGCGCGACAGGCGCGCGAGCGCATCCTCCAGCGTCAGGCGTCCCATCCGGTAGCGAATCACCGCCGAGAGTCCCAGCAGGCGGATGACCACCAGCGGTTTCTTGCGATCCTTCTCCACGCGTCGCCAGAAGTCGGCCACGCGCCGGCCGTCCGCCGTCATGAAGGCGAACAGGTTGCAGCCGCAGTAGTTGCCATCGCGAAAGCGCAGGACGGTCTTCTTCAGGTCGGGGTAGGTGCTCTTCACCAGCTCATAGGGTGCGAGGCCGATGACCACGTCGCAGCCGGTGGCGGCACTGTCGCTGCAGAAGCGGTCAACGATTTCGCTGGTGAGCAGCGGGTGGTCGGCCGTGGTGAGCAGTACCGGCCGTCTCTCGGGGAAGCGGCGCAGCATGTGATCGGCGCTGGTGCTGGGTGTGCCCGCGGCCGGTGCCCAGCCGACGCGTTGCTGCGTGACGAGTTCTGCGAGCTTTGTGTCGGCCTTCACGCAGTCCTCGGTCGGGCCACTGAGGTCGATGGAGTCGATGCTGGCAGCGCCTTCCAGGGCCTGGATGACGCGGCGGATCATGCTGGCGCCACCGATGTCGATGAGCGCCTTGCAGGCGACGCCGGAGTGGTCACGCAGGGCATCGCGCTGCGTTCTCTCGCCGGCAAGAATCACGGAGGCGAAGGCGGGCATGTCGGTCGTCGGGGCGTGTTCCGGGGCGGGGGTTGTCTTCGGGTCGCTCACGCCCGGCTCACAGTTTCTTCTGGTAGACGCGGTAGCGCTTGTAGATGTCGCTGCCAATCGCTTCGATGATATGGCGCATGCCGTCATTATCTTCGAGTATCCAGCCCATCTCAACCGTCTCCACGCCGCGTCGGGACATCTCTTTTCTCACGGCGTCGATGACGAGGAAGGCGAGTGTCGGGCCGAGGCGCGAGTACTGGTATTCCTTGCGCACGCCCATCAGCGCCACGCGCGTGCTGCGCGGACCCTTCACCTTCAGCCGCCAGAGCAGTTTCGCCCAGCCCAGCGGGAACAGGCGGCCGCGCAGGTCGGCGATGAGTTCGTTGATGTTGGGCAGGGCGGTGATGAAGGCCACGGGCCTCCCGTCGATCTCGGCGATCTGGATATAGTCGTCGGGCAGCAGCAGGGTGAGGCTCTTCGCAACCTCCTCGAACTCCGCGTGCGTGAAAGGGACGAAGCCCCAGTTGTCGGACCAGGCATCGTTGAAGATGTCGCGCATGGCCTCGAACTCGGCCGCCTTCGCCTTGCGGTTGAAGGGGCGTATCGTCACCTGGCGACGCGCACGGGTGGCGAGCTTCTCCATCACCTCGGGGGCGGTGAAGTCCGGCCGCACCGTATAGGTGAGCAGGTTCTTCACGCCGGCGAAGCCCTGTTCCTCCAGGCGTTGCTGATAGTAGAGCGGGGCGTGACCCATCATGATGAAGGGCGGTGCCTCGAAGTTGTCGACCAGCAGGCCGATCTCCTCGTTGATGGAGAGATTGTAGGGGCCGCGGATCCACGCGGCACCGCGCTCGCGCAGCCAGGCCTGCGCCGTATCCAGCAGGATCTGGAAGACGGGCGCGTCGTCCACGGCCTCGAGCATGCCGAAGTAGCCGACCGGGCCGCCGTCCAGCGGCGGCTGCAGCTGATCGAGCTGGGCGGTGATGCGACCGACCGGTTCGCCGTCGCGGTAGGCCACCCAGCGCGCGATCTCGCAGTGTGCGAACAGCGGTGCATTGTGGAACACGCGCTGTTTCTGTTCGAGCAGCAGCGGCGGCACCCAGGCCGGATCATCGGCGTAGATGCGCTCCGGCAGGTGCAGGAAGTCACGCACCGTCTGTCGGCTGTTTGCCTCGATGACGCGGATGTGGCCGCTGCCGGCCGCTGCGTTCGGCATGTAGGTCCTTTCTCGCTCGGTACTCGGATGCGCCGCGCGCGGGCGCGGCGAAGACCCGGGAATGATAGCATGCCGGGCCGTCCTGCAGCCGTGGTTGCCCGGCCGGCGTGCCCCGGTCACATCCCGGGCCCGGGTATGCGAACCGGCCGGTCAAATCGGGTAAAATGGCGGCATTTCACACGCCCTGCCCCGGCAGGCACCCGCACCGGATATAAGGAAGTCGATCTCCCCGTGGCCAAGTTCATCCTCGGCAATACGTTTCGCAAGAAGGCGTTCGACAACCCCGTTGTGCGCCACACGCTGTGGTTCCTGGACCTGCTCCTCATCGGCCTGCTGTACGGCATCTTCAAGCTGCTGCCGGTGACCTGGGCCTCGGCACTGGGTGCCCGGCTCGGTCGCCTGTTCAGCCGGCTGTTCGAGGGGCGAAACCGGCATATCCGTGCCAACCTGTCGCTGGCCTTCCCGGAGAAGTCGGCCGAGGAGATCGAGCGCCACGTGGGCGAGGTCTGGGCGAACGCCGGCGCGATACTGGCCGAGTACCCGCATATCCGCCGCATCATCGATCCACAGCGCGATTTCCTGGAGATCGTGATCCGCGAGCAGATCCCCGCCTATTCCGATCCGAACCAGCCGGCGGTGTTCGTGGTGGCGCACCTGGCCAACTGGGAGGTGGTCGGCGCTTCCATGGCGCGATTCGGCATCCGTTCCTATGCCATGTACGCGCCGCTGGCCAATCCCTGGTTCAACCGGCTGATGCTGCGCTATCGCGGCATGCTGGGCTGCGAGCTCATCTCGCGCGACCAGGGGGTGCGCCCCTTCGTCAACGCGCTCAAGGGCGGCGGTTCGGCGGCCATGATCATCGACCGGCGGGTCGAGGGGGGTGAACCCATCCCGTTCTTCGGTGTCGATAAGCCATCGTCGACCCTGCCCGCACGCCTGGCGCTGCGTTTCAAGGCCCCGCTGGTGCCGGTGCAGGTCGAGCGGCTGTCCGGGCCGCGGTTCCGTGTCACCTTCCACGAGCCATTGCAGGTGAGCGACCCGCAGGCCGATGTCGATACGCAGGCCATCGACCTCACGCGCCAGATCCACGAGCACTACGAGCGCTGGATCAGCGCGCGTCCGGGCGAGTGGCTTTGTACGAAAAAAATCTGGCCCGGTGATATACTCCGGGCCAGAACCGATGCCTACAGAAAGGCGTAGGTATCGGACAACGCACAGGTAATCCCGTCATGTCGGAGCATCAATCAACCCGCGCGCATCGAGTGGACGAGTCGGTTCGTCTGTTCGAGAACCCGCTGCTGGAGAAACTCAGCCACGTGCACCCCATCGTGCCGCTGCTGGTGTGGGGCCCGCTGGCGTTGTGGCTGATGGTGCGCGCGGTGACGGTCCACGGCATCGGCCCCGCCGGGCTGGCACTGATCGCGGTGGCCGGCCTGCTGACCTGGACGCTCGCCGAATACCTGCTGCACCGCTTCCTGTTCCACTTCCCGGCGAAGAGCCGGATGGGCAAGCGGTTCATCTACCTGTTCCACGGCGTGCACCATGACACCCCGCAGGACAAGACCCGCCTGGTGATGCCGCCGGCCGGCGCGGCGCCGATCCTGGCCGTGCTGTGGCTGCTGTTCAGCCTGGTGCTGCCGCAGCCCTGGGCCGAGCCCTTCACGGCCTTCTTCATCGTCGGTTACCTGGTGTACGACTACATCCACTACGCGACGCACCACTTCCCCATGCGCCACCCCCTGCTGCGTTACCTCAAGCAGTACCACATGCGGCATCACTTCGCCGGTGAGGAAGGGCGTTACGGGGTGAGTTCCCCGCTGTGGGACTGGGTCTTCGGCACCTACGTGCCGAAACCGGCGTCCGCCGGCAAGCGCTGATCCTGGTCGTGGTGATCCACGCACCCGCTGGCCGCTGAGGCCGGAACACCCGCCATGCCCAAGTACTATCTGCTGCCCAAACGGTTGATCGACCGCGCCCCCTGGGTGCAGACGCCGGTGTGGATGCTCGAGGCATCGGTCTTCTACCTGTTCCTGGCCTTTGCGCGCCTGCTGCCGTTCCCGGTGGTCGCCGCCGTCTTCTCGTACGTGCTCGGCAGCCTCGGTTATCACAACGAGAAGAAGCGGCGCGTGGTGCGGCGTAACGTGGCGATGGTGCTGCCGCAGGCCACGGAGGCGGAGCGGGAGCGGGTGGTGAAGCGGATCTTCCGTTCCACCGGCCTGGCCGCGGCCGAGCTCTTCCTGCTCGGGCGACTCTGGCGCCGTCGCCACCGCTATCTGGAATTCTCGGTCCACCCGGAGGCGCAGGCCGCCTTCGAGCGCAAGGAGGCGATGGTCTTCGCCACGGCGCACACCGGCGCCTGGCAGCTGTGCAATCTCATCAGCCGCGAGTATGGCCTGGCCATCTCCACGATTTACGCCAGGGAGCCGAACCCCTGGCTGCACCGTTTCTTCCTCGGCCTGCGCAAGGCCTTCGGCGCGCGACTGGTGCCGAGCACCGGCGGGGCGCGCGAGCTGGTGCGCGAATTGGCCGCCGGCCACTCGGTGGGGGCGGCCTTCGACACCCGCCTGGACCAGGGCGAGATGGTGCCCTTCTTCGGCATCCCGGCCCCGACCAACACCATGCCGGCCCTGCTGTCCCTGCGTGGCTACAGGCTCATCCCGATCCGCGCCCTGCGCCTGCCGGGGCATCGTTATCGTGTCGAGGTGCTGGCACCGCTCACGCCGGCAGATCCGCAGGCCGGGCGACAGGCGCAGGTGTTCGATCTTACTGCGCAGCTCAATCACGTCTTCGAGGGCTGGATCCTCGAGGACCCGGGCCAGTGGCTGTGCATGAAGCGGCGCTGGCCCAAGGACGCGTATCCGGCGGAGGCCGCGCGTGCCTGAGGCCGGCAGCATGCCGCGGGTCTGGGTCGTGGATGCCTACCGCTCCGGGGAGCAGACCCAGCTGCGGGCCCTGGCGGAGGGGCTGGGCTGGCCCTTCGAGATCAAGACCCTGCGCTACCGCAAGTACGAGATGCGTACCAACCTGTTTCGTGGGCGCGACCTCCGTGGCATCGACCTCGACGCCTCCGATACCCTGCAGTCCCCCTGGCCGGACCTGGTGCTGTCCTCCGGCATGCGCAACGAGCCGGTGTGCCGCTGGATCCGCGACCAGTCCGGTGGCCGCACGCGCATCGTCTTCATCGGCCGGCTGTGGGCCGATCCCGCGCATTTCGACCTGGTGGTCACCACGCCGCAGTACCGCGTGCCGGAACGGCCCAACGTACTGCGCAACGACCTGCCCCTGCACCATGTGCGGCCCGACCGGCTGGCCGAGGCCGCCGCCCGATGGGCCCCCCGGCTGGCCCATCTGCCGCGTCCCTACATCACCGTGAACGTGGGTGGCAACAGCGGCCCCTACGCCTTCGGCCGGCATGCCGCGAGGCGACTGGTGCGCGATGCGGTGGCCCTGGCGCGCGCGCGCGGCGGCTCGCTGCTGGTGAGTTCCAGCGCACGGACCCGCCCGGCCGTCATCGAGGCCTTTGCCGCGCAGGGCGACGTGCCCATGCAGCTCTACCGCTGGAAACGCGGGGATGCCGAGAACCCCTATCTGGGCTTTCTCGCCCTGGCCGACGAGATCGTCGTCACAGCCGACAGCATCTCCATGCTCTCCGAGGCCTATGCCACGGGCAAGCCGGTCCACATGTTCGACCTGGGGGCGGGGCGCCTGAGCATGCGTCGCGACCTGCACCTCGCGGCCGGCGAGCCGGCAAGGGCAGAGGCGGTCATGAGGGAGGATGCGGACCGGCCGGACCTGGCCATCGGCGCCCTGGCCTACCGCGCGCTGATGCGCTGGGGCTGGAAACACCTCTCGCGGGACATCAGCCAGGTCCACCTGCGCCTGATCCGCTCGGGGAAGATGAACTGGCTGGGCGACCCGCTGCCCCCGATGCCGGCCGAGGGCCAGTCCAGCGACATGCAGCGCGCCGTGGCCCGGATACACGAGCTGCTGGGGCTGGACGCGCCGCCAGCCTGAAACCGGCGCGACGTCCTTCCGGTTGGATGTATCACCCGGTCGCGGCGGGCCTGGCCCGCCCTATGGCACCGAGGTAAACCGGATGTGTTCTTCCTCTGTGGCGCTTAGATTTTTCGTGTACGCCTATGGGGCACGATGCATAGGGCGGCCCCCGTGGCCGCCGCAGATGCCATTCGACGGGCTCAGGACCTCAGGCTCGCGACCCCGGACTGCCTTTCCGCCTGCCCGCCGCGCTCGAGGCGGTAGACCACGTCGGCGGCGTCGGCAAGCGCGACGTTGTGCGAGATGGTGAGGATGGTCAGGTGGTCCCTGAGCCGGCCCAGGGTCTCGACGATGGCGGCCTCGCTGCCCGGGTCCAGGGCGCTGGTGGCCTCGTCGAGGATCAGCAGCTGTGGCCGGTTGATGAGGGCGCGGGCGATGGCGATGCGCTGGCGCTGGCCACCCGAGAGTCGTCCGCCACGCTCGCCCACCGGGGTGTGGATGCCCTCCGGCAGGCGGCTGACGAATTCCCAGGCCTCGGCCTCTTTCAATGCCTCGATGACCTGCGCCTCGGTGATGGCAGGGTCGCCGAGCGTGACGTTGTGCAGGACGCTGTCGTGCAGCAGCACCGTCTCCTGCGGCACATAGCCGATCAGGCGCCGCCCCGCCCTGAGGTCGATGTCCCCGAGCGATACACCGTCGACGGTGACCTGCCCAGCATCCGGGCGCAGCAGGCCGATCAGCAGGTCGATGATGGTGGTCTTGCCCGAGCCGGAGGGGCCGATCAGGGTGGTGATCCGGTGGACGGGTATCTCCAGGTTCAGGCCGGAGAAGACCCGGTGACCGTCGTAGGAAAAGTCCACGTCGCGAAAGGCGATGCCCGATTGCAGCACCGGCGGCACGTTTCCGCCGAGGTGCTCCTGTTCCTCTTCCGCCCGCCGGCTGGTGTCTTTCAGCGACCAGTAGGCGCTCTCGCCCTGGGCGAGCTTCTGGTACTGCTTCTGCACCTTGCCGAGGAAGGCGAAGGCCCGGCCCAGTGTCACCACCAGGATGGTCACCGTGGCCAGTCCCATGGAGAAGGGTTCCAGGGCGAGGTAGATGCCCAGGGCGATGAGGGCGGTGAACATCAGGTCCTGTCCGGAGTTGAGGGCCGCGGCGGCGAATACCTGCCGGCGCAGGGCCTTGTTCAGCCGGTTGGTCTCGAGCTTCAGTACCTGGTCGGCCAGCTCCTCGCGGGCCATGGCCTTGAGCGGTTTGACCGACTGGAGGGTGTCGGTCAGGCGCGACATGAGCGAGATCATCAGGTCGGTCTGTTTCTTGCCCGCCCGGCGGGTCTTGCGCACCAGGAAGTGCGAGGCCCCGATGATGATGGCCCCGCCGACCAGGCTTGCAAGCGCAGCCTTCCAGGAGACGGCCACGGCCACGGCGGCATAGACGATCGCCTGCACGAGGAAGGTGAGGGCGGTGGCCCCGTTCATGTAGGCGTCGGAAGCGCGCTTGGCCTCGGTGGCCAGGGTGTTGGTGAGCTTGCCCGTGGGCTGGTGCAGGAAGAAGCGCCAGCGACTGCGCATCATGTTGCGCAGGATCTCGAGCCGCAGATCGGTGGCGATCTGTGCCGCGGTGTAGCCCACCTGTCGCTGGGCCACCAGCAGGAGGATGGCCTTGAGCGTGGCGGCGACCACGATGAGGCCGAGCAGCGGGCCGAGCGTGGCGGGGATGCCGAGCCAGTCGAGGAGCCCGAGCACGAGTTGCTCCGCCTCGCTGGGCTGCTCGTCCGGTGCGCCGGTCCCGCCCGGGTAGAGTGCGACCTTGAGCATGGGCAGCAGCGCCGACACCCCCAACCCCTCGGCGAAACCCGAGAGAAACAGGGCCAGCAGCATCAGGAGGCTGGCCAGCGGGTAGGCACGGAACAGGTGGAGCATCAAACGCATAAGCGGGTTTCCAGGTCGCGTGGCGGCGCAGGTCGGGCCGGGGCGGGGATTATCGCCTCTGGGCAGGGGGTGTTCAAACCGGCCTCACCAGCGCAGGCGGTAGACCAGCAGGACGGCGGCCGCCAGGATGCAGGCCAGCGGGAAGGCAGCGGTGGCCGGCGCCGGCAGGTGGAAGATCTGGCCCAGTGCCAGCACCACCTGGGAGCCGAGGTAGAACAGCACGCCGATCAGCGCCCCGGTGGCGAGCTGGCGGCCCATGCCGCTGCGCCGGCTACCCGGCTTCACGCCCAGGCCCAGGGCGAGCAGTCCCATGGTCACGGTGGTCAGTGGTAGCAGCAGGCGGTTCCAGAAGGCCATGGCGGGGGCCTCCGAGGCCTGGCCGCTGCGGGTCAGGTAGCCGTGATACTCCCGCAGCACGCTGGTCGACATGCTGTCCAGGCTGAGCAGTAGCCGGTCCAGCTCGTCCTGCGACCAGAGCCCGTCCATCGTCAGCTCGGCCGGTTGCCGGATGGTCATCACTCCCCCCTCCCAGCGGCGCTCCAGGGTCTTGTGCAGGCGCCAGCGGCGCCCGCCCAGGGGTTCGGCGCGCACGGCGTGTATGGCGCGCAGCAGTTGCTTGTCTTCGGCGAATACGTAGATGTCGATGTCGCGGGGCGGCTTGCCGGCCTTCAGCCGGCCGACACGGAAGAAGGTGTTGTCCGAGCGCGACCAGAGGCTCTGGCCGGGCTCCAGGCTGTTGTTGCCGCGGGCGTCGCTGCGGATCTCCTCGCCCAGCTGGTGCAGTGGCGGGGTGACCCACTCCATGGCGCCCCAGAGCGTCAGCGCCAGGACCAGGAAGGGTACTGCGAGCAGGCGCAGGAAGCGGGACTTGTCCAGGCCCGAACCACGCACCATGGTCATCTCGTTGGCCTGTTCCAGGCGGGCAAAGGCCGTGAGGGTGCCGATCAGCACGATCACCGGGGCGAGCATGATGAGCTGTTGCGGCAGGGTGAAGGCCACGTACAGCATGGCCTCGGTGGTGGTATAGCGACTGGTGACGCGGTCGAGTTCGTCGATCAGGCGCACCAGCATGAGCAGGATGGCGAGGATGGCGGTGGCCATCAGCCAGCCGGCGACCATGTGGCGTGTCAGGTAACCGCGGAGTATGCGCATGGCGTCAGTGGGCCCCCCGCAGGCGCAGTGGCCGCAGACGTGCCCCCGGCAGCATCAGCCCCAGCAGCAGTGCCAGCGGCAGCAGATAGGCGAGCCACAGCCCGGGTACCGCCGGAATGCTGCCCTGCTCGACGAGGGTGCGTATCACCGTGATCTCGGTGAAGATCAACAGATAGGCGGCTACCGCCAGCAGGTTGCCCCGGGTCTGCGATGCCCGCGGCCGCGAACGGGCCAGCGGGAAGGCGAGCAGGGCCAGCAGGATACTGGCCAGCGGGGTGGACAGGCGCCACTGGTATTCGGCGATATCCTTCGGATCGGTCGATCGCGCCAGCTCGAAGGTCGGGGTGGCCTTGTTGCGGTATTTCTCCCGTGCCTCCTCGGCGGCACCCCAGATAATGTTCATCTCCGCAAAGCGCATGCTCCAGTCGGTCTCGCCGGCCTGGTCGAGCAGGTAGCTGTAGCCGTCGCCGAAGGTCAGCAGCGCCTCCTGCCCGGGGTCCAGCCGGGGCAGGCGGGCCGTCTCGGCACGTATCAGCTCGATGTAGCTGGCGCCGTCCTCGTCCAGGTGGGTCTGGAAGAGGAAGACCTTGCGATGCAGCCCCTCTTCCTCGGCGCGTTCGTCGGCGATGAACATGTAGCCGTCGTCGTCCAGCGAGACGAAGCGCCCGGCCGAGAGGTTGCTGGCGTCGAGCTGGCTGATGGCGCGACCCTCCAGGCGATAGATGCTGTCGTAGGCCCAGGGGCGACCGAATACCGAAAGCAGGGCCACCACCGTGGCAATGAGCAGGGCGGCCATGCCGACGCTGCCCAGCAGGCGCAGCGGGGAGACGCCCACCGAGGCGAGCACGGCGATCTCGCCGTTCTGGTACAGCCGCCCCATGACGAACAGCACGGAGAAGAACATCGAGGTGGGCAGGATGATCTCCAGCGTGGTGATGCTGGACAGCCCCACCAGCTTGAGGGCGGTGAGCATGTCGATGAGCCCGTCGGCCGCCATGGCGAGGTTCTTGGAGAGGCTGAAGCCGGTGTAGACGAGCAGGAACAGGCCTACCCCCAGGATAACCGGGCGCAGGATCTCGCGGACGATGTAGCGGTCGATCAGCATGGTCGTGACCGGCCGATGGCCATCACGCGGCGTGTGCGCGTTCGATCGACTGGGTGGTGCATGTGCTCGTCTCCACGCGGTGGTCCATGCCTACGCGCCGCGCGGTGAGTTCCAGTTCCCAGCCCCGCCCGGCACGGGTGATGCGGTAGAGATGATACGCCGCCAGTTCGCCGTGCACCGAGGAGGCGGAGGGGACGCCGATCACCGGGGCGTGACCGTCACGGGTCTCCAGCGCCTGGTGATGGCTCTCGTGGCCGTGGCCATGGATGACCAGCTCGATGCCCTCGGCGGCCAGCAGCGCCTGCAGCTCGGCGCTGTCGACCAGGCGCTTGCGGCGGCTGACCGTGCCCTCGATGAGCGGGTGATGGATGAGCAGGACGCGGAACAGGCCCTCGGCACGCGTGCTGCGCAGCAGCTGCACGAGGCGCTCGCGCTGTGCCGCGCCGACCCGGCCCACGGCCAGTCCCGCGGGCGAGGCAACGGCGCTGGACAGCCCGATCAAGGCCAGTGGGCCGCGGCGACGCAGCACCGGGAAGGCATTGTCCACATCGTCCGCGGCTGCATCCGTTGCGTCGCCCTGCCAGTAGGGCGCCCAGTGGGCGGCGCCCTGCTCCCAGGCGCCGGGTACGGTGGCGTCGTGGTTGCCGGGCACGATCATCACGCGCGCGGGGTCGGCAAGGCGATCCAGCCAGGCGCGCGCCTGCCGGTATTCGCTCTCCAGGCCGAGATTGGTGAGGTCGCCGGTCACGGTGATCCAGTCCGGGGCTTGGGCATGCAGGTCCGCCACCAGGCGGTCCAGGGTCTCGGGGAGGTAGCGCTTGTGGCGTTTCGTGTACCAGGAGAGCAGGCCCAGCAGGCGCTTGTTGAGTACGGCAGTGGGCGGCACACCGGCGGGCAACGGCAGGTGCGGGTCCGACAGGTGTGCCAGTACCGTGCTGCTCGTGTCCTCTGGGTGGCGGCGGGGCTGCATCAGCGTCGTCGTGGTTTGCCGGGTTGATATGGCGGGCCGGGCACGTGGCCCGGCCCGCGAGCGCCTAGTCCTGGCCGCCGCAGCGGGCCGAGGCAAAGGCCGTGCTGGCACGGGCGTCCCCGAAGGCGGCCACGATGGCATCGATCTGCTCGAAGCTGTGACCGGCACTCATGCTGCAGCGCAGCAGCGAGGCGCCGTCCGGCGAGGCGGGCGGGACCACCAGGTTGACGTAGACGCCGCTGGCCAGCAGCTCGTTCCAGATGCGGGCCGCCTCGTCGTGGGACTCCACGCGTACCGCGACCACCGGGCTGGGTGGCGAGGCGAGCTTGCAACCCAGGTCGGTGAGGCCGGTGTAAAGCCGGTCCACGTTGGCCCACAGCCGCTCCTTGATCTCGGGGCGGGTGCGGATGGCCTTCAGTGCCCAGTGTGCCGCGGCGATATTGGCCGGGCTCGAGGAGGCGGTGAAGATGTAGGGGCGGCTGCCGTAACGCAGCAGGTTGAGTTCTTCGTGGCGGCTGACGCAGAAACCGCCCAGCGAGCCCAGGCTCTTGCTGAAGGTGCCGGTGATGAAGTCCACCTCGTCGAGGATGCCGGTCTGTTCAGCCACGCCCAGGCCTCTCTCGCCGTACACGCCCAGGGAGTGGGCCTCGTCCACCATGAAGTAGGCGCCGAATTCCTTGGCCACGGCGCAGAGCTCCGCCAGCGGGGCGGTGTCGCCCAGCATGCTGTACAGGCCCTCGGTGATGACCAGTGAACCCTCGGCGTCCGCGCCTAGACGGCCGAGACGCTTGCGCAGGTCGTCCGGGTCGTTGTGGCGGAAGGTGAAGAAGTCCGCCCCGCTGATGCGGCAGCCGTCATAGATGCTGGCGTGGCTGTGGGCGTCGAGCACCACCTTGTCGCCCGCGCGCAGCAGGCCCATGATCAGGCCGAGGTTGGCCTGGTAGCCGGTGGAGAAGATCATCGCCGACGGCACGCCGTAGAAATCCGCAAATTCCTGTTCCAGCGCGACGTGGCTGGAGAAGCTGCCATTGGCCATGCGCGAGCCGGTGGTGCCGCTGCCCTGTTCGTGCAGGGCGTCGCAGGCCGCATCGAGAATGCCCTGCTCGAAGGTGAGGCCGAGGTAGTTGTTGGTGCCGGCAAGAATGGTGCGCCTGCCGGCGATCATGGCCTCGGTGGCGGACAGCAGCTTCTCCATGACGACCCGGCTGGGGTCGGCGTCGGCCGCTCCCAGGGCGTCACGAATGTGTGTGAGTTCGGCGAAGCGTTTGGAAATACTCATGACTTATCCTCGGCAAGCCGTTT
The DNA here is from genome assembly GCA_014762505.1 of Chromatiales bacterium. Lineage (NCBI taxonomy): Bacteria > Pseudomonadati > Pseudomonadota > Gammaproteobacteria > Chromatiales > Chromatiales bacterium. Next base: position 89,789 of record JABURS010000043.1, read on the forward strand.
GACCTGGTTGGCGAGATCCTGGACGGTGCTGACATCGGCCATCACGTTCAGGGGGACGATCACGTCGAAATGGTCCTCGATCTCCGTCAGCAGTTCCATGACGTTGATGGAGTCCAGACCCATGTCCGCCACCAGGTTGGTCTGCTCGTTCAGTTCGATGTTCTTGGTCGGGAAGCGTTCCAGCAGGTGAAACAGCGTCTGCAGGATCTCCTGGTACAGGTCTTTGGTCTCACTCGACATTCGATATGCCCTCATCCGTCCGAGGTCGCGCTCGCTTGAGCAGTAAGGGTAGCCCGTCACGCAGGGTGATGGTGGGCTGCCAGCCGGTGGCGCGACTGAATTCGGTATTGTCGCAAACCCAGTCGGGATGGCGAAGTTCATTTACCTTGCCTGGCGTCAGCATCGGCAGATAGCCGAACAGACGCGCAGCGAGGAGGTTGGCGGCGGCAAGGCCGCGCAGCAGCGCGCCCGGGACCCTCAGCCGCAGGCCACGGCCGCGCCCGGTGACGTCCTCGACGATGGTGGCGATGTCTTCCCAGCTGTAACCCTCGCTACGACCGTCGTGTATTTCATACGTTCCACGCGCCTCACTGTCCAGCAGGCTGAGGACGGCGGTGGCCAGGTCGCTGACGTGCAGCAGGGAGGCGCGCGCGCCAGGCGAGCCGAGCAGGGGCGTCAGCCCCCAGGCCATGGTATTGAACAGCGGCAGCAGTTCGCGGTCCCCCGGCCCGTATACCGCCGGTGGCCGCAGCACCGCCCAGGACAGGGCCGTGCCTTCCGCCACCGAGGCCAGGCGCACCTCGCCCTCGCGCTTGCTCGCGGCATAGGGCGACAGGCCCGGTTCGCGGGCGGCAAGGGACGAGATCAGGATGAGGCGGGGAGGCCGGGGCTGGGCCAGGGCGATACGGGCAATGCGCTCGGCGCCGTCGGCGTTGATCGGCCGGAAATCCTGTTCCGTGCGTCCGCGTACGCGGCCGGCTACATGCACCACGGCGTCCGCGCCGGCCAGCAACTGCTGCAGGGAGGCTTCGTCGTGCAGTCCGCCGGTGACCGTTTCCAGTGCCTGGTGACGCAGCGGCAGGGTCTGCCGGTGCACCAGCGCCCTGACCCGCCACCCCGATTCCAGCAGTTGCGCGACCAGGGCCTGTCCGACGAAACCCGACGCCCCGGTAACGGCGACTGTTGCGGTCATGCCAGGCGTCGGATCGGGTCCCCGGCCGGCTGTGCGGAACGCGTGCGCGAGGCCTCGGAACCGACCCGCGAGGCGGTGCCCTGCTTGCGGGCGATGTAGTCCAGGCGGGCGCGCGAGCGCGAGAGCTTGCCGGACGAGGTGCGCGGCAGGGTGCGCGGCGGCACCAGCTCGACGATGCACTCGATGCCGAACTCGGCGCGAACCAGGCCCTTGATGTTCTTCACCAGTTGCTCGCGCTTCTCGTTGTCGCGCTCGCGGCACTGCACCACCAGGGCGGCCATCTCGTGCTGATCCTCCTCGGAGGTGACGGAGAAGGCGGCCACGTCGGTATAGCGCACGCCGGGCTGGGTCTTGGCCAGGTATTCGAGATCCTGCGGCCAGATGTTGCGGCCGTGCACGATGATCATGTCCTTCTTGCGGCCGGTGACGAACAGCCGGTCGCCGATCAGGTAGCCGATGTCGCCGGTGTTGAGCCAGCCGTCTTCGCTCAGTACTTCGCGGGTGGCGGCCTCGTCGTGGAAGTAGCCGCTCATGACGCTGGGGCCGCGCACGTGGATGGCTCCGGCATGGCGCTCCGGCAGCGGGTTGCCGTTGTCGTCGCGTATCGAGACCTCGAAGGTGGGCAGCATCACGCCGCAGTCCACGTAGCGGGCCACGCGGGTGCCGTCGCGTTTGGCCTGTTCCGGGTCCACCGGGCGGGCCACGCTTTCATGCTGCAGGTGCTCGGCGTCGATGTAGTCGATGCCCAGGTCGGCGCCCAGCTTGGCGAAGCTGATGCCCAGCGAGCATTCGGCCATGCCGTAGCAGGGCAGGTAGGCGCGCGGATTGAAGCCGGCAGGCGCCAGGGCCTCGGCGAAGCGCTGCAGCGGCTCCGGGCTGATCATCTCGGCGCCCACGCAGGCGGCGCGCAGGGCGCTGAGGTCCCACTGCTCGGCATCGCGCGCACGCACCCGCATGGCCGCCAGGTCGTAACCGAAGGGCGGGGCGGAGGTGATGGTGGCGCGGTTGGCCGACATCATGTCCAGCCACTTGCGCGGGCGCATGGCGAAGTCGTGGGTGCCGAGGAAGTCCACCGAGCGCTGGGTGACCATCGGCATGATGATGAAGGCCACCAGCCCCATGTCGTGGAAGAAGGGCAGCCAGGAGCCGAAGCGATCCTGCTCGTTCAGCTCCAGTCCGTGCACGGCCATGTCGTGGATGTTGGCCAGCACTGTGGTGTGGTCGATGACCACGCCACGGGGGAAGCGGGTGCTGCCCGAGGTGTACTGGATGTAGGCGGTATCGCCCGGTTCGGCGCCCGGCAGTTCGCCGGTGGCCGGCTCGAGCTGGTCGAAGACCTCGGGGGTGCCCACGCAGCGCAGGTCGAGGCCTTCCACGGCCTCCTCGAGAAAGCTCATCCACTCGGACGGCGCCATCGCGGCGGCGGCGCCGCAGTTCTCGATCAGCTTGCGCAGCTGGGAGACGTAGGCGGCATGGCCGCCGATGTGCACGGTGGCGGGCAGGGGGACGGGCACCAGACCGGCGTATTGACAAGCCCAGAAGAAGCGGACAAAGTCGGGCGTGGTCTCGGCGACCAGGGCCACGCGCCCGCCTTTCTCGATGCCCAGCCCGACCAGTCGACGCGCCAGCTCCAGGGCCTGTTCACGCAGCTCGGCATATTTCGCGGCGGCATACAGCTCGCCCCGCGCGTTGTAGAAGTTCACGCCAGTTTCACCGCCAGCGGCATAATCCAGGGCTTCGCACAGGGTCGAGAATGTAGAAGGTCGCAAAGCTAGATCATGCGAACTGCCTGTCGGCTGCATTACAGTGTTCCTTATTCCGTTTTTCGGAAATATCCGGTTGTTGCGTCAATCTGTTCGGGCAAATAGTAAAGTACGACCGCTGAATTCCCCAAGTGGTTCATTTCACAGCAGAAGTCACCCGTTTCCCCAGGCCGCAGGGGCCTATCCTAGGCGCCACCCTGTCAGGCACATAATATAAGCGAGCGATGATACGACGCCGGGCAGGGTGATTTCAATCGGCACTCGACACGTCCCGCCCGGTTTCGGTACCATCGCCTACCCCCGGGCAAAGGCGTGGCGACCCAAAACTATCATCCCGGGCAGGGAATTGATGGAACGTGCTGCACAGAATGTGCATCCGCCACTGTGGCACCCTCTCCCCCCGCCCGTTAGTCTCCAGCCATTGGGCATGCATGTATCGTGCCCGAGCAGCGGGCATGACAGATTTCACGGACTTGCAAGAGTAAGCACCACATGACAACAGGCCTGATCGCCCCACATGGGGGCGAGCTCAAGGAGCTTTATGCCGATTCCGCGCGCGTCGAGGCGCTCAAGCGCGAGGTCTCGGACCTGCCTTCCTGGGATCTGACCCCGCGCCAGCTCTGTGACGCCGAGTTGCTGCTCAATGGTGCCTTCTCCCCGCTCACGGGATTCCTGGGCGAGGCCGATTACCGTGCCGTGCTCGCCGACATGCGCCTGGCAGACGGCACCCTCTGGCCGATGCCGATCACCCTGGACGTGAGCGAGGCCTTCGCCGGCAACGTGAAGGCGGGGGATCGTATTACCCTGCGCTGCCCCGAGGGCGTGCCGATCGCCATCCTCACCGTGACCGACATGTGGACGCCGGATCGTCGGGCCGAGGCCGTGGCCGTGTTCGGCAGCGACGATGACCTGCACCCGGGCGTGGATTTCCTGCTCAACCGTTCCAACCCCGTCTATCTCGGCGGCAGCCTCGAGGGCATCGAGCCGCCCACCCACTACGATTTCCGTCACCTGCGCGACACCCCGCGCGAGCTGCGCGAGAAGTTCGTGAAGTGGGGCTGGCGTCGCGTGGTCGCCTTCCAGACCCGCAACCCGATGCATCGCGCCCACCAGGAGCTCACCTTCCGGGCCGCGCAGCAGGTCGAGGCCAATCTCCTGATCCAGCCCGTGGTCGGCATGACCAAGCCGGGCGACATCGATCACTACACGCGCGTGCGCTGCTACGAGAAGATCCTGGACTGCTACCCCGACCAGACCACCGGCCTGTCGCTGCTGGGTCTGGCCATGCGCATGGGCGGTCCGCGCGAGGCGCTGTGGCACGCCATCATCCGCAAGAACTACGGCTGCACCCACTTCATCGTCGGGCGCGACCACGCCGGTCCCGGCAAGAACCGGGCGGGCGAGGACTTCTACGGGCCCTACGACGCCCAGGAACTGGTGGCGACCTACCAGGACGAGCTCGGCATCCAGATGGTGCCCTTCCAGATGATGGTGTACGTGCAGGAGCGCGCCCAGTACGTGCCGATCGACGAGGTGGCCGAGGGCGAGACCGTGCTCAACATCTCCGGCACCGAATTCCGCCGCCGCCTGCGCGAAGGGCTCGACATCCCCGAGTGGTTCTCCTACCCGGGCGTGGTGCAGGAGCTGCGTCGCGGCTACCCGCCGCGCGACCGCCAGGGGCTGGTGATCTTCTTCACCGGCCTGTCGGGCTCCGGCAAGTCGACCATCGCCAACGCCCTGCGCGTGAAGCTCATGGAGATGGGCGGTCGCCCGGTGACGCTGCTTGACGGCGACCTGGTGCGCAAGAACCTGTCCAGCGAGCTCGGCTTCTCGCGCGAGCACCGCGATCTCAACATCCAGCGCATCGGCTTCGTCGCCGCCGAGATCGCCAAGGCCGGCGGCATCGCCATCTGCGCGCCGATCGCGCCCTACGCGGCCACCCGCCGCCAGGTGCGCGAGATGGCCGAGGCCCACGGCGGCTTCATCGAGGTGCATGTCGCCACCCCGCTGGAGGTCTGCGAGCAGCGTGACCGCAAGGGGCTGTATGCCAAGGCGCGCGCCGGCCTCATCAAGGAATTCACCGGCATCAGCGATCCCTACGAGGAGCCGGAGAACCCCGAGATGCGCATCGACACCGCCGATGCCAGTGCCGACGAGGCCGCCCATCGCATCCTGCTCAAGATGGAGAGCATGGGCTTCCTCAAGTAACACGCCGACCCAGGAATCCGTACATCATGCCCGTCGATACCCAGGCCCTGCTGCCCGCCGTCTGCGACCTAGCCCGCGAGGCCGGGGCCGCCATTCTGCGTGTCTACGAGAGCGACGACTTCGACGTCCAGACCAAGGGCGACGACTCCCCGCTGACCCGCGCCGACCTCGCCTCCAACCGCGTCATCGTCGACGGCCTGCGCCAGCTGGACGCCAGCATCCCGGTGCTGTCCGAGGAATCGCGGCAGGCGCCCTACAGCGAGCGCGCCGGCTGGTCCCGCTACTGGCTGGTGGATCCGATGGACGGGACCAAGGAGTTCGTCAAGCGCAGCGGCGAGTTCACCGTCAACATCGCACTGGTCGACGAGGACGGCGTGCCGGTGCTGGGCGTGGTCTATGCCCCCGTGCTCGACCGCCTGTACTTTGCGGCACGCGGTCACGGTGCCTTCCGCCAGGACGGTCAGGACACCCCGCGGCCCATCCACGTGGCGGCCTACGACGGCAGCACCCCGAACATCGTCGCCTCCCGCTCGCATGGCGGCGAGACCCTCAAGCGTTTCCTCGACCAGGTGGGCGACTTCGAGGTCGTGAGCATGGGCAGCTCGCTCAAGCTCTGTCTCGTCGCCGAGGGTGCGGCGCATCTTTATCCCCGCCTCGGCCCCACCATGGAATGGGACACCGGCGCGGCGCACGCCATCGTCAACGAGGCCGGCGGGCAGGTCACCGATCTCTCCGGCAGGCCGCTGGCCTACAACAAGGAAGACCTGCTCAATCCCTACTTCATGGTCGAAGGCAATCCGCCCTATCCCTGGCGCGAGATGCTGCCCGCCGACATCGAGCCCGCATAGACGCCACAGCGTCAAAGGGCTATCCTAGGCCCCGTTCAACCGCCCGTCACAGGCGCCCGTAGCTCAGCTGGATAGAGCGTCGCCCTCCGGAGGCGAAGGTCAGAGGTTCGAATCCTCTCGGGCGCGCCATATGTAAAAAAAGGCCCCGATACATGGGGCCTTTTTTATGGTCATCCATGCGCCATCGCCCGAGAGGTTTCGAACCTCTGACGATAGACAAAGCGGGTTCGAGCCGAGCGCAGCGCGCGAGGCCGCCGCCAGAGCGGCCCATCCTCTCGGGCGCGCCATATGTAAAAAAAGGCCCCGATACATGGGGCCTTTTTTATGGTCATCCATGCGCCATCGCCCGAGAGGTTTCGAACCTCTGACGATAGACAAAGCGGGTTCGAGCCGAGCGCAGCGCGCGAGGCCGCCGCCGGAGCGGCCCATCCTCTCGGGCGCGCCATATGAAAAAAAGGCCTCGATGCACGGGGCCTTCTTGTTGTTGCTTGGCGAAAGATTCTGCTGCAGGTGGCAAAGAGACAACCGTGTCTGCTCTTCCTCTGTGTGCTCTGTGCCCTCTGTGGCGCATAGGCTTTCGCCTTTCACCTAAGGCCTAACGCCGCGGTGCCATGTAACATCAGTCGGTCATTGCAGCTTACGTCGTTTTTCCTGGTACTCGTCTTCGTCGATTTCACCCCTGGCATAGCGTTCGTCGAGGATATCCAGGGCGCGGCTTTGTTCGCTTCCGGATTTGCCCGTCCCACTCGGGGTGCTGCTCCATAGCCACCGTGCAAGTGCCACGATGCCCAGAATGACGACGATCCAGAACAGGAGCATGAGCAGGCCGCCGCCCAGTCCCATACCGAAAAACGAATGGCCGCCCCAGCCGGAGTCGTACATGATGAGAGTCTCCTGGTTTTGTTCAAGGGGGAAAAACCGGCACGCGTTATCGCGTGCCGGTCGCAGGGTTACTGCATCATGCCCATGCCGGGCCCCATCATGCCGCGGAACTGTTGACGCTGCTCCTTGTCGAGCATCTGCATCATCTGCTGCCGCGTTTCCAGGCCTTCACGCATCATCTCCAGCCGGATATCCGACATTTTCTGATAGGCCTTGGAGACGGTATCCGGATTCGGGTCTTCCTTGGCCCATTCCTTTTGCAGCTCCAGCATCGCTTCCTGCATGTCGGTCATGTGCTCCCAGCGCTCCTTTTGTGCCTTCTGCTGGAGATCGAACAGTTTCTGACGCTGGTCGTCGCTCAGGTTCATCATGGCCATGGGGTTGCCATAGCCCTGGCCGTAGCCAGGGCCTCCCATCATCGGGCCGCCCATCATGCCCATTCCGTAGCCCATGCCCACACCCGGGCCCATCATGCCCATTTGCATGCCGTTCTGACAGGGCCCGTAGGCCTCACCCATCATTCCGCCGTAGCCATGGGCGAAGGCGGTTGTGCCGCTGCTGAGGATGGCCGCGAAGACCGTTGTCAGCAGGACCGGTTTGAGCGATTTACTGATCGTGCATTTCATGGCAGTTACTCCTTGCCGGTTGTGTTATCGCGACCTGGGTCGCGTGTGTGTGAGCCCCTTTGGCTCAGTTTGAAGAAGGCCATTGCCATCCTCCGTGCTCTTCGCGTGGTTTTTCGATTTGAGGGGACTGGAGAATGAGTGCCGATATGCCATCATGTGGCCCCAGTCCCCGGTAAATGACATTGCTGACCACGCCTCGCTGGTCGAATTCCAGGATGTAGCGATGTGTGCCATGCCCATACCCATATTCGTAGACCCATCCCATGTGCCCGTTGGGTAGAGTGATTTTCTGATGGGCTCCCCCATGCTGTCCGAAGGCTGTAAGCTCGTCGATCACGCCGAGTGGATACGCTTGTAATGCCTCGGATGGGTCGCCCGCATCGCGAGGCAGAGTCGGCGGTTGTGGTATGTGTTCGGTCGCGCCGAGATTCATCGGCGTGAACGCGATAGCTGCAAGAAGTAACGTTGTAAACAGGCTTATGGATTTCATGGAGTGGTCCCTCCTTCAGGTGCTGTGAATGCACGCCTTTCAATCGTTCATCTGAGTCCAACCCAGCAACTTTGCATTGACGGCAACGATGACAGTGGATAGCGACATCAGCATCGCCCCGACGGCCGGCGAGAGCAGCAGGCCGGCCCAGTAGAAGACGCCGGCGGCGAGTGGGATGGCAGCAACGTTGTAACCGGTTGCCCACCAGAGATTCTGGATCATCTTGGCGTAGGTCGCCTGGGCCAGTTCGATGATGGCTGCTACGTCACGCGGGTCGGAGCGGACCAGCACGATATCGGCGGATTCCATCGCGACGTCAGTGCCGGCGCCGATGGCGATGCCGACATCGGCCTCCACGAGCGCCGGGGCATCGTTGACACCGTCACCCACCATGGCCACTTGCAGACCGCGTGACTTCACCTCCCTGATCTTTTCCGCCTTCTGGTCGGGAAGGACCTCGGCGAAGTAGTCGTCCAGCTCCAGTTCCTCGGCCACCCATTGCGCCACGGCCGTGGCATCCCCTGTCAGCATCATCACCTGGATGCCCTTGTCCTTGAGCCGACGCAGGGCCTCGCGCGAGGAGTCGCGTATGATGTCGGCCAACGCGATGGCGCCCACCGGCGCCTCATCCACGAGCACGTAAACGACGGTCTTCCCGGCGGCCGCCGCGTCCTCTACGCGGTCGTCATCGACCTTGATCTTCTGTTCGGCGAGGTAGCCGAGGCTCACGACCTTCACGGTGTTGCCATCAACTTCCGCCTCGGCCCCCTTGCCGGGGATGGCGTGGAACGCGCGTGTTCGCGGAATGTCGATGTCTCGCTCGACGGCGGCGGTAACAATGCCCTGGGCGATGGGGTGCTCCGACTGGTTTTCGAGCCCGGCGGCCAGGCGGAGGATCTCGTCTTCACCGCGGTCCGCGAGTGCGATCACATCGGTGACGCCGAAACGCCCTTCGGTAAGCGTGCCGGTCTTGTCGAACACGACGGCCTGAAGCGTCCGCGCGCGCTCGAAGGCGGAGCGGTCGCGGATCAACAGGCCATGGCTGGCCGACAGCGAGGTGGAGACGGCTACCACCAGTGGTACCGCGAGGCCCAGGGCATGCGGGCAGGTAATGACCATGACCGTGACCATGCGCGCGAGGGAAAATTGGAAATCAGCGCCAAGTAGCAGCCATGCCGCCAGCGTGGTGCCGCCGGCGGTGAGGGCAATGAGGGTGAGCCACAGGGCCGCGCGGTTCGCGAGGTCCTGGGTGCGGGAACGCGAGGCCTGGGCCTGGCGCACCATGTCGATGACCTGGGCTAGATAGGTCTCATCGCCGGTCTTTTGTACTTCCACCGTCAGGCTGGCCTCACCGTTGACGGAGCCGCCGATCACCTCATCGCCCATACCTCTTTCAACCGGACGGCTCTCGCCAGTGAGCATGGCCTGGTTGACCGAGCTGCGGCCCTCGATCACGTTGCCGTCGATGGGGATCTTCTCGCCGGGTTTGACCAGCACCCGGTCGCCGGCACGCAACTCGGTTACCGGAACCTCCTCGGTGTGGCCCTGCGCGTCCAGCCGGTGTGCATCGGCCGGCATCAGACGCACCAGCTCTTCGAGGGCGCGCGAGGCGCCCATGACCGAGCGCATCTCGATCCAGTGGCCGAGCAGCATCACGTCGATCAGCGTGGCGAGCTCCCAGAAGAACACGCCGCCGGGCAGCCCCAATACCACTGCGGCCGAGTAGAGGTAGGCCACCGTGATCGCGAGCGAGATAAGCGTCATCATGCCCGGCTGACGCTTGCCAAACTCGTCGAGTAGGCCGGTCAGGAAGGGCCAGCCGCCGTAGAAATAGACGATGCTGGAGAGCGCGAACAGGGCGTAGCTGTCGCCCACAAACGCCAGCGCGTCGCCGATGCCCAGTACCGACTGGATCAGCGGCGACAGCAGCAGGATGGGGACGGTCAGTGCCAGCGAGACCCAGAAGCGGAGCCGGAAGTCGGTGATCATTGCCCCGTGGTCATGGCCGGCATGCCCGGTGTGATCGTGCTGATTCCCTCCCGCGCGTGCCTGGAGCCCTGCCGTGGGAAGATCGGCATTGTGTGCGTGGGTGTGCATCTCACTTGACTCCGGCGAACAGTGCACGCAACTCGTGCTCGGTGGGGACCTCGCGGGAGATGACATTGTCGTCTACCACCAGGCAGGGTGAATGCCGGATGCCGAGGCGTAGGGCTTCCTGGGGATGCTCCTCCACGAACACGAGTTCGTAGTCAATGCCCAGGTCCCGAAGTTCGCGTTCGAGATTGAGACGATGTTTACAGGTTCGCGTGGCTATGATCTTGACGTTCATGGATGACCTCGGTTGCCGCGGCTTCTGCGGTGTGGCGGCGGGTACCCTGCGTTGTGGCTTCAGGTGGGTCCGGAAGATGAGGGACCACCACGGCAGGCGTTTGAAAGGCGGCCTCGTGAGGCAGGCGCGCTCCGGTGCCGTTAGGGGTTGGTGTTGTCTAGATGCGCAGGCGTTCGGTGCGCAGGAACAAGGCTCGTCCGGTCGGGAGGTACCGCCGGAGCAGTAGGACGTGGCGGCTTATGAGTCGTGGCGTAAGGCCGAGGGTGCGTGGGAGGTGCGTGAAGAGGCCGTTGGGCGAGTCGAAACCGGATTTGGGCTCGCCCGAGATGGGTAAATAGGGCGCTTCACCGGCCGGGGACTCGATCGACGGGCAGTGCACGCCCGTGTCGTGACCATGCCCCAGGGGGGGCGGCGTGGTACCTGCCGAGTAGGGATGGTTGTTCGCCGTGGTGTGTGCATGCGGCATCGCCGCCGCCACCGCTTCGCAGCAGGGCTCGAGCGCGAGCACCGTCCAGCTGGCAAGCCACAGCAGAACCAGCGTCGCCGCCAGCCGGCGGTGTCTCTGGAAGTGCCTATTCAGGTTGACGTGCTGCCTGTTCATGCCAATCCTCCAATCCCTCCGAGATTGCCTGGCCGACGGGTCTACCTGAGAAAGTAGTCGTCGGCCCGGCAAACTGCAAACCAGCAATAACATTTGAAATATCATGGTATTAGTCTGTGTGGGCAGGCGGCCCCGGGGTCCTGTGATGACCCCGGAGCGGTCCCTTAAAACCAGGCCCTTACCCCGGCTACCAGATGGGTCTCGGTGGTGTCTTCGCCGGCGGCCTCGAGCAGGTCGGCGGTGCCGCCGAACTTCTTCTCCCAGTTCACGCCGATATAGGGCGCGAATTCGCGACGGATCTCGTAACGCAGTCGCAGGCCGGCCTCCAGATCGGTGAAGCCGGAGCCGAGACCGACCTCGGGGTCTTCGTCCTTCTGCCAGTTGAGCGCCACCTCCGGAGACAGAATCAGCCGCTGGGTGAAGAGGATTTCGTATTCGCCCTGCAGGCTGGCGGCGAGGTTGCCGTCATTGCCGCCGGCGTAGACGAAGGCATCCACCTCGAAGAAGTAGGGCGCCAGACCGGAGAATCCGATGGCGGCCCAGTCGCGTTCCGGATCGGGCTCAAAGTCGCGGCGCCAGCCGACCTGTAAATCCCAGTACGGCGCGACAGCCCGGCTGTAGAGGAATTCGCCGGTAGCGGATTCCGTCTTGCCCTCAAGACGCTCGCCATCGGTCTTGATCCATAACTTGTTGAGATCATGGCCGACCCAGGCCTCGCCCTCCCAGGCGTAGAGGTCGCCGTCATCGACGTCGCGCCATTCGAACTGGTCGATCTTGACCATAGCCAGCAGTGGGTCATCCTCGGCCCCGGCCAGGGCGCCTGCCGGGAGTGCGGTCAGCATTCCGACTGCGAGCAAGGCGTGTTTAATGTTCTGCATGACAGTTCTCCTCAGCTCACGACGACTTTCCGGAACATGCCCGGCATGTGGTAAAGCAGGTGGCAGTGATAGGCCCAGCTGCCCAGGGCGTCGGCCGTGACCAGATAGCTGATCATGGCGCCTGGCTGGACGATCACCGTGTGCTTGCGTGGGATGCGCCCGGGCTCGCCGGTCTCCAGGTCACTCCACATGCCGTGCAGGTGGATGGGATGGTTCATCATCGTGTCGTTGATGAGATTGATGCGTAGTCGCTCGCCGTACCGGAAATGCAGCGGTTCGGCATCCGCGAACTTGACGCCATTGACCGACCACATGTAACGACTCATGTTGCCGGTGAGATGCAGGTCTATTTCGCGTTCGGGTTCGCGTGGATCGGGCGTGGCATGAAGGTTGACGAGATCCGCGTACGTGAGCACGCGGCGCCCGTTGCCGCGCAAGCCGATGCCGGGGTCATCCAGCCGGTACTGCGGGGCTTCGGCCCGCATATCGATGTGTGGGCCGTACTCTGTCCGGGCATGGACGATGGGGGCCTTGCTGCCATAGCCCGCACGGCCGTTTCCCATGGCGCCGGCGGTCATGCTGTCGCGACCCATGTCGTGGCCGGCATGGGACATGTCGTGCCCTGAGTGGTCCATGCCGGACATCTGGGACATGTCGTGTCCGGAATGGTCGATGGCTGGTGTGTTGGGGGAATTGTCGGGCATGGTCGACATGTCGTGCCCGGCGTGCCCCATGCCGCTCATGTCCATGCCCATGTCCATGTGGCTGAGTACGGGTGCCGGATCCATCGGCGGCACATCGACGGCCAGCCGAGGGTCGGGGGTGAGGGTGCCGCGAGCGTAACCCGAGCGGTCGATGGCCTGCGCGAAGACGGTATAGGCCCGATCGTCCTTCGGCTCCACGATCACGTCATAGGTCTCGGCCACACCGAGGCGAATCTCGTCCACGGTGACCGGTTCCACGTACTGGCCATCGGCGGCGACCACGGTCATCTTCAGGCCGGGGATACGCAGGTCGAAGAAGGTCATGGCCGCCGCATTGATGATGCGTAGCCGAACCCTCTCGCCGCGCTTGAACATGCCCACCCAGCCGTCGTCGGGTGTTACGCCGTTCATCAGGAAGGTGTAGGTGTAGCCGGTGACGTCCGATATGTCACGGTCCGACATGCGCATCTCGTTCCACATGGCGCGTGCCGCCATGTAGTCGTCGAAGCCCTTTTCCTTGAGCTCTGCGATCTGTTCTCCCAGCGTGCGCTCGCGGAAATTGTAATAGTGCGAAAGCTTCTTGAGTTTGGCGTAGATGCGATACGGGTCTTCGTCGCTCCAGTCGGACAGTACGACGACGTGATCGCGATCGTAGGCGAAGGGCTCCGGGGCCTTCGGATCGATGATGATGGCGCCGTAGGAGCCGGTCTGTTCCTGAAAGCCCGAGTGGCTGTGATACCAGTAGGTACCATTCTGGATGACCGGAAAGCTGTAGGTGAAGCTCTCGCCGGGTCTGATGCCCTTGAACCCGTCACTGATGTGCGGCACGCCGTCCTGTGTGCTTGGAAGGATGAGTCCGTGCCAGTGGATGGACGTGTCCTCGGCCATCATGTTGTTCACGCGCAGCGTGACGGTGTCGCCCTCGCGCATACGCAGGACCGGGGCAGGTACGGAGCCGTTGATGGCGGTGGCGATGCGCTCCTTCCCGGTGAAGTTGACCCGTGTCGGGCTATAGGTCAGCTCGAAATGGCTGCCGTGTAGTATCTGTGGCCCCTGGTGCGGATTACGGGTGGTGCCAAGGCTGGGGCCTGCGGTCAGCCCGAGCAGCGCGCCGCCGGCGACGCCCGTGACAAAACGCCGGCGCGAGGGGGAGAAACCCCGGTGGCGCGGCAGGAGAATCTTGTTGCCCATACTGGTTTTCCTCTGCTTGTGGTGTCTGCGCGAACAGACGCCAGGCATGAAACGTTTCGGCCACTAGAGGGCCGTTCTGCGTTCAACAGGGGGAAATCAGCTACGGGGTGGGCGGTACAGGCTATCTGGGGGGGAGGCGACCGCAGAAACGGACTTGAGACGGGCGTGTCCATCCGCCAGTGTCGGCGTCTGGGAGGGGGGAAGGGCGATGATGGAAAAGGTGCAGCTGCCGCACTGGCCGGTGCTGCAGCTCATGGAGGCAGAATGACAGGTGCCGGGTGGGCAGCAATCGCAGTCGTGTGTGTTTTCATGCTGATCCGCCGCATCCATTGGCATGGGATGTGCCACGCCGCTGCGTTCGTGCATCTGCATGCTGTCGTCACTGGTGGCTGGCATGGCGAACAGGGGCTGTAGCGGCACCGTCAGGAGTGTGACGGTAACCAGCAGGCTCAGCAGGCTGTGTGTCAGTCTGTTCACGCTATGAAGTCTATGCCATCCGGTGTTGGGTTGCAAGTACGCCCGCCGCGACATGCGGCACGAGGTATGCATGCCAGACTCGGACCATGAAATGCGTGATAGGTTTCGTGCCGGGCGCGCCGGCAATATCGCCGGCGCGCCCTTGCGGCACTGTTTTGCTCCTGACGCCTAACGCAGCAGCAATACCGGCACATGCGCATGCCGCACGACGTTGGCGGTGGTGCTGCCGACGAGGAACTGGCGGATGCGGGAGTGACCATAGGCGCCCATCACGATGAGGTCGATGGCGTGTTCCTTGCGGTAGTTGCAGAGCACGGTCTCGACGTCGCCGGCCTGGATGCAGGCCGGTGCCTCGAAGCCGGCGGCCTGCAGGGTTTCGCGCGCCCAGTCGAGCTGGGTCTGGTTTTCGGGCTTGTCGTCGCCGACCATGACGACGTGCACGGGCAGGCCCTTGAACAGCGGGCTGCCGGCGACCATCTCCACGCACTTGCGGGTGGTGTCGCTGCCGTCGAAGGCGATCATGATGCGGCGCGGTTCGGTGTATTCGGTGGTTGTGACGAGCACCGGGCGCTGCACGGTACGCACCACGCTCTCGACGTTGCTGCCGATGTGCTCGCCGAGGCTGTCGGTATGCTCGCCTTCCTTGCCCAGCACCAGCAGGCGGGTCTCCTCCTGCAGCTCGACCAGGGTCTCGAGCAGGTCACCATGGCGCTGGCGGCGGTCGGCCTCGGCAATGCCGGCGGCCTTCACGCGGTCGTAGGCCTCTTCCAGCATCAGCCGGCCCTGTTCCAGCGCGATCTTGTTGCGCTGGGCGTCCAGCTCGGCCAGTTCGTTGAGCAGGCTTTCGCGGTTGCCGAAGGTGAGGTTCCCGCTCAGGTTGCGCTTGCCGCTGGGGAATTCGCTCTTGTCCAGCACGTGCAGCAGCACCAGGGGGGCGTCCATCTGCCGGCTGCTCCAGGCGGCGTAGTCGCAGACGGCGGGCGAGGCCGTGGAGCCGTCGATGCAGGCGATCACGTTTGTCATTGTTGTGTCCTCCCTAGTGATCCATGAGTTTATCAACGGCATCCGGCTTGTCATGCACGGCGAAGCGGTCGACGATGGTGGCACTGGCCTCGTTGAGCCCGATGACCTCCACCTCGGTGCCCTCGCGTCGGAACTTTATCACCACACGGTCCAGCGCGGCCACGGCGGTGATGTCCCAGAAATGGGCCTCGGTGAGATCAATCATCACCTTATCAACCGCCTCCTTGAAATCAAAGAATTCGATGAACTTGTCCGCCGAGGCGAAGAAGACCTGGCCGACCACGCGGTAGCTGCGGGTGTTGCCGTCCTCGGAGAGCTTCGAGACCACGTACTTGTACTGGCCCACCTTGTTGGCGAAGAACAGCGAGGCCAGCAGCACGCCGGTGAGCACGCCGAAGGCGAGATTGTGGGTGAAGACCACCACGATCACGGTCATGACCATGACGATGCTGGTACTCGGAGGGTGCTTCCTCATGTCGGGAATCGAGCGCCAGCTGAAGGTGCCGATGGAGACCATGATCATCACCGCCACCAGCGCGGCCATCGGGATCTGCGCGACCCAGGTGTCGAGGAACACCACCATGATCAGCAGGAAGATGCCTGCTGCGAAGGTGGACAGACGTCCGCGGCCGCCGGATTTCACGTTGATGACCGACTGGCCGATCATGGCGCAGCCGGCCATGCCGCCGATGAGGCCCGAGCCGATGTTGGCGACGCCCTGGCCCTTGCACTCGCGGTTCTTGTCGCTCTTCGTGTCGGTGAGGTCGTCGATGATGCTCGCTGTCATGAGCGACTCCAGCAGGCCGACGATGGCCAGCGACAGGGAGTAGGGGAAGATGATGGCCAGGGTCTCGAGGTTGAGCGGTACGTCGGGCCAGAGGAAGACCGGCAGGGTATCCGGCAGGTCGCCCATGTCGCCCACGGTGCGCACGTCGATATTGAAGTACATGGCGATCGCCGTGAGCACCACGATGGTGACCAGCGGAGAGGGTACGGCCTTGGTGACCAGGGGCAGCAGGTAGATGATGCCAAGGCCCGCGGCGGTCATGGCGTAGACGTGCCAGGTGACGTTGGTGAGTTCGGGCAGCTGGGCCATGAAGATGAGGATGGCCAGGGCGTTGACGAAGCCCGTCATCACCGAGCGGGAGACGAAGCGCATCAGCGAGCCGAGCTTGAGGAAGCCGAAGACGATCTGGATCACGCCGGTGAGCAGGGTGGCGGCCAGCAGGTATTCCAGGCCGTGTTCCTTGACCAGCGTGACCATGAGCACGGCCATGGCAGCGGTGGCCGCCGAAATCATGCCCGGGCGCCCGCCCGTGAAGGCGATGATCACGGCAATGGCGAAGGAGGCATAGAGCCCGACCTTGGGATCCACCCCGGCGATGATGGAAAAGGCGATGGCCTCCGGGATCAGGGCCAGGGCGACCACCAGGCCGGCGAGCAGGTCGTTGCGGATGTTGCCGAACCAGTCTCTGCGTATCGTCTCGTACATGTTGCTGTTTTCCGTTGCTTGCGACGGTGTCCGGCATCGGGCGCCGGCCGGTGTCGTGATGAATCTGAGGGCCTGTCGTGCAGGCACAGGGGGACTGTGTCGCCCGTGGATCAAGGCGAATTGAGGGTGCGCTCTATTGCTGTGAGCGCGAGGCGCGGATGGCTACGGCGGACTCGGTAGCCAGCGGTGCGGATGCGGCATCGGGTATTTCAAGGTCGGGGATTACGGGACGCGAATGATACCGGCAACGCTGCCGGATTTCCATGTTGCCCCCATGACAGTGACGGGTTGCCTTGTCGACAGGTTTTGCGACCGGGCTTGCATCTGGGGGGTGATAAAACTAGATTCCATGGGTCGCGATGCCGTTCGGCAGGGTCATCCTGGATGACTGCCGGGCGGGATGATGGGATATCGCGACACGTGGCGCCGGTTGCGCCTTGTTTCAGGATGATGAAGAGGGACCTCTTCGTTGATCGACGGAATCGACAACACGCTGAAGGCATGGATGGTTTCGACACTGGGTGACGTGGACGTCAGCCTTGAGCCGCCCGGTCTCTGTCCGAAACATGGATGCCTGAGTCTCTATCTGCTGGACATGCAGCATGCCCCGCCGGCCAACCGCGGCCGGTCGAAAACCTTCAGTCTCCTGCTGCGCTACCTCGTCACCGCCTGGGACGAGGACCCACTGATCGCACACCGCAGGCTGGGCGAGCTGGCCATACAGCTGGCCGAGCACCCTGACTACCAGCTTGATCTCGAGCCCCTGCCCGCCACGGCCTGGGCTGCATTCGGCATTGCCCCGCGCCCGGCCTTCCTGCTCTGCGCCCGTTTCGAGCCCGAGCGCGAACTGGCACCTGTACAGCTCATCCGCGAGCCGCCCACGCTGCGCGCCCAGGTCCTCGGTCGGTTCGAGGGGGTGCTGCTGGGTCCCGGTGACCATCCCGTGGTTGGCGCCCGGGTGGAGCTGCCGGCCTTTGGTCGCCACGCCGTGAGTGACCGCAAGGGTTATTTCTGCCTCACCGCCATCCCCGTGGAGCCCGTACGCAAGCAGCTGCGCATACGTGCCAAGGGGCGCGATCTGGCAACCACCGCGGAGCACCGGCCCGATCAGCCGGGGCCCGTCACGATTCACCTGGACCTGACGGAGGCCTGAGATGCCTGAGTATCTTTCACCCGGAATTTACGTCGAGGAGGTCAAATCCGGTGCGCGCCCGATCGAGATGGTCGGGACACGCACGGCGGCCTTCATCGGTGTGGCGCCCGACAGCAGCCGGTTTGTCGAAACCCCGAGGGCCTGCAACAACCCCAGCGAATTCGAGCGCCTGTTCAACCCGTCGGGAAAGGAGTCGACCGTCCTGTCCCGGGCGGTGCATGGGTTCTTCGATAACGGCGGATCACGTTGTTATGTCCTGAATATCGGCGAGAAGGGCACGGTGGCCGGCGATGCCCGAAAGCGCAGCGGCGTGCACGCGCTCGCATCGATCGACGAGATCGCCATGGTCGCGGCACCCGGTGCCACCGATGCGGCGGCCTACGAGGCGCTGCTGTCCCACTGCGAGGGCATGGGGGATCGCTTTGCCATCCTGGATGCAGCGGAAGGCGCCAGGGAAAACCCGGATGCACTCAAGGAGGTGGCAGGCGCTACCGCCGCCGATGCTGACGAGGAGGGCGGCAGCAGCCGTCGGCGCGCATCGTCCGGTCTGCGACCGCGCGCGTCGAGCTACGGTGCATTCTATTTTCCCTGGCTGGTGGTATCCGACAAGTACAGTGGCAAGCCGGTGACGCAGCCGCCCAGCGGCCACCTGGCGGGGGTGTATGCGCGTACCGATGCGACACGCGGCGTGCACAAGGCGCCGGCCAACGAACCGATTCGCCAGGCGTTGGGCCTGACCTACCAGGTTACCCATGCCGAGCAGGGTGAGTTGAACCGCGCCGGCGTCAACTGCATCCGTTTCTTCTCCGACAGCGGCATCCTGATCTGGGGCGCGCGCACCCTCGACGAGGCGGCCAGCGAGTATCGCTACATCCCCGTGCGCCGCACCATGCTCGCCCTGCGTGAGTCGATCCAGGACGGGACGCGCTGGGCCGTGTTCGAACCCAACGACGAGAACACCTGGAAGACGGTGGAGCGGGATATACGCGCCTTCCTCACCCTGCAGTGGCGTGCCGGTGCCTTGATGGGCGCGACACCGGAGCAGGCGTTTTACGTGAAGTGCGACGCGGAAACCAATCCGCCCGAGGTGATCGACGCGGGCCAGATGGTGACGGAAATCGGTGTGGCACCGGTGAAGCCGGCCGAGTTCGTCATCTTCCGCGTCTCACAGTGGAGCGGCGAGACCGCCACCGTGACCGCTGCCGAGGCCGAGGCCTGAGGCCCATAGCTGACAGGGAGTAGAACATCATGGCTGAAGCCATCAACGAGACATATCGCGCATATAACTTCGTGCTGAAGATCCAGGACCAGGACGCCGGGTATTTCACCGAGGTCAGTGGCTTGAACGTCGAGATCGAGACCATCGAATACCGCGAGGGCGGTGCGGGGCCTGCCGTACGCAAGCTGCCCGGGCGGGTCAAGTACGGCGACGTCACACTGAAGTGGGGGCTCACGGAGAACAGGGAACTCACGGACTGGCTCAAGGCCATCGCGCAGGGCGACATTCAGCGCAAGGATATCTCCGTCATCCTGCGCAAGCCCAATGGGGTGGAAGAGGCGACGCGCTGGAACCTGCGCAACGCCTGGCCATGCAGCTGGCGCGGCGCCAGTCTTGATGCAAGCGAGAACGAGGTCGCCATCGAGACCATGGTCATCACCCATGAAGGCCTCGAGCGGGCATGAGGCCGAGCCTTCGCCAGTTCGAACGACGGTTGGTGACGCGCGTACTGGGTCTGCTCCAGGCGTGGCAGTGGCGCCTCTACCGCTGGCAGGGGCGGATCGAGCAACGCCTGCTCGGAGAGACGTCCGCATTCACGGACACGGGCCCCGCTGGGCAGGCGCCGGCAGACGAGGCGCCCGACCACTGGGTTGACCTGGTGCGACGGCGTGCCCCCTGGTTGTTGCGGCGCCCGCCCCTGCATGGCGTGGCCGAGCGTCAGCCGAACCTCGGCCCGACATCTCCCCGGGAATCGACACCGGCACGACGCCGGGGTGAGTCCGGTGGACGAACCGAGGAAGTGGCATCCATGCCGGCCAGGCATGACCGCGTATCCGCCGAGACAGCTGCACGCCCTGTTGCCGGGGTAGTGAATGTGCGGGATCGCGGCAGGGGGGCGGCGCGTCAGGGCGATCCGGTCCATAGTGGCGTGCAGGGAATCCAGGCGCGCGCTGATCTCCCACCGGTGGACGATACGGCCCGCCGACACCAAACCGTGCGCAAAACGGAGCCGGCGAAGGACGCTGCCGACGCAGTCGTGGTCTCGGCGGGCGGGGCGCAGGCAGATGTTTCCCCGGCGGCAGCGACGGGCGTGGTTCGACATGCGCCGCCCCATGACGCGGCGCGCACGAAGGACCGCATGGCTGCTTCCGTGGCGAACAGGCGCGATGCGCTGCCCCGGTCACCCGTCAAGCCTGTCGATGCCATGGCGTCGGGTCACGAAGCCGGTGACAGGCCGGAGGGGAAGATATCGCGTGGCGAGGCACTGGACGGCTCGAGGACGCAAAAGAGTCACTCAGCCGGGTCGGCGGATGCGCGGGAACAGGTGTCGTACACGGGCCGGCAGGCAATGTCGCAGGAGGCGGTCGCCGCACAGCAGCCCAGGTCGCGCAGGGCCGGTGCCGTGGCGCAGGGGCACAGCGAGGTTGACGAGGTGCTACTGCGGCCACCATGGCCAAGGCTGCCGGACGAGACCGACGGGACGGAGGACCGTCCCGGGAGCTGGCCCGTCCTGCCGAAGGAAACGCGCGAGCACGAAGGGCATGACGGGAACGGATGGCTGCAGAGGCATCGGAGCCGGCTGCGTCGTGAGCAGGAGGGGGTGGCTTGGAGAGGGTAGCCTTCCTGGTCGAGGAGACTGGTCAGCGCGTGAGCTGCCTGCTGAATCCGGAGTCGGTACAGCTGCGACGGCAGTCCGGGGTCAGGCCGCGGGAATCGGCCGGCGGGCTGTTGAGCGGCGCGAATCTGCTCGATGATCCCTTGCTGCTCACGGGTGGCGGCTGGACAGAGCTGACGCTCAATCTGCTGTTCGACGTAACGCTGGACGGCTCCAGCATTCGCAGCGCCGATGTGCGTGATCTCACCGGGCCGCTATGGGGCCTGGCGGAGAACTCTGCCCTGTCCGGGGGCAGGGGGCGCCCACCCCAGGTGCGGTTCTTCTGGGGGAAGAGCTGGAACATCCCGGGCGTCATCGCGGCAATCGCCGAGCGTCTGGAGTATTTCACTGCCGACGGTGCGCCACGTCGCTCATGGCTGCGACTGCGGATGCTGCGCGCCGTATCGGACGTGGCGACAACACGGCGTCCCGGTATGCACCCGGGCGGGTCGGTCGGCGACTGGCCGCAGCAGGGTGCCCAGCCCGCCTCACCCGATGGGATCCAGGTGCACGAGGTCTCGGGTGTCCAGGGCGAGGGGGCGGCCGACCGGCTCGATACGCTGGCCTACCGCTACTATGGCGACGCCTCGCTGTGGCGACGCCTCGCGCAGTTCAATGGACTGGAGAGTCCCTTTCGGCTCGCGCCAGGGCTGCAGCTGGAAATTCCTTCCTTCATCGAGCCAGAGACCGATTGATGGATGCGGTTGTCACATTGCCGGAGATCGGGGTGGCGGTGGATGGCCAGGCCTTGTCCGCTGCCTGTCAGCAGGCACTGGGAGAGATCATGGTGTCGCAACAGCTGTCACGGCCCAGTCAATGCGAGCTGGTCTTCCATGACCTGCCGGTGGAGAGTGACCTCGATACGCTGATGCCCGGCAGTACGCTGATCGTGACCGTCACGCAAGAGAGGCGACGCCTGTTCGCTGGTGAGGTGACGGCCGTCAACGATCGGTATGGGGCAGACCGGGGGCGCGAGCTCCGTGTGCGTTGCTACGACCGTCTGCATCGTCTGCGCAAGCGCCAGCCGGTGCGCGCCCACGCCGACCAGACGCTGGCCGCACTTGCCGGCAGCCTGGTGGCCGATATCGGGATCACCGTGCAAGGCGAGGACGACGGGCCGATGCTGCGCTGGCTTGTTCAGCATCGTCAGTCGGATCTGGAACTGCTCCGTACCCTGGCCGAACGTGGCGGCTACTACTTTTATCTGCATGACGACGTCCTCCGGCTGATGACGCTCGAGGGGATGGAGTACCCGGCGCAGGAACTGGTGCTCGGCGATTCATTGCTCGAGGCGGGCGTCGAGGTCAATTCCGACCGGGCCTGCCGTGGCGTCGATGTCCATGCCTGGGATCCCTGGGAGGCGGCGCCACGCCCCGGGCATGCCACGGCCGCCCGTTCCGGACGAAGAGTCGCAGCCACTGCCGAACCGGAGCGCGTTGGCGGCGAGCCGGTGCGCAGCCTGGCGGGCCGTACCCTGCAGGATACGGTCCAGGCTGATGCCCTGGCCCAGGCCGAGCTCGACCGGCGACATGCCAACGAAGTGGTGCTGGCCGGGGTGGCCGCGGGTGATCCTGCGTTGCATCCGGGCAGGGTAGTGCAGGTGAGCGGCCTGGCGGCTGCCGTTAACGGGCGATATGTGCTCACAGCTGCCAGGCATCGTATCGATCGCCGTCGCGGCTATCTCACCGAGATCGACACATCGGTGGCCGAGTCAACGACGTCGTCCGACCAGGGCGGCATGACCATCGGTCTGGTAACCGATGTCGACGACCCGCAGGGTCTCGGCCGTGTGCGGGTGAGCCTGCCAGGTTTCGCAGACACCGACTCGCTCTGGTTGCAGGTGCTGCTCCCGGGTGCGGGCAAGGACAAGGGCCTTGTCGCCTTGCCCGATACAGGCGATCGCGTATTGGTGATGTTTGCAGATGACGACCCCGCCCAGGGCGTGGTGCTGGGTGGTTTGTACGGTGAAGTGACGCCGCCGGATGAAGCAGGCGTGGCATCCGGTGCGGTCGAGCGCTTCCTGTTCCGAACACCGGGCGGTCAGCAACTGACGCTCGATGACGGGCGGCGACGCGTCACAGTCAAGAACGACAACGGTGAGTTCCTGGAACTCGCGCCGGATCGACTGCGGGCCGGCAACAGTGACGGCAGTTTCATCGAGCTGTCCTCCGAGCGTGTACGCCTGCACGCGGGGGTGGACCTGGAGATCGATGCCCCGGGACGGTCGATCACCATACGTGGCAAGTCCATAGATTTCGAGAGTGCATGATGCGTTGGCTGACGGAAGATGCCGTGCTGGTCTGTGCCCATGAGACGGGGCTGGTGGGTATTGTGGCGACACAGGACCTGGTCAGCATCGAGCGCCGGAGGGTACTCGTGGCAACCGATCCGGAAGGTCGGCCCATCGTCGGATGCCCGAACGTGGGGCCAACCATCAAGCCATGCACGGCCACATTGAAGGTGAAGCAGGGATATTCCGCGCTGCTTCGCATCGACGGCCGCCCCGTCTGCCTGGACACCGTAACGGGGCTCACCGACGGGACGCCGCCGGGAGCCGTCGAGTACAAGGTGCGGCGTAGTGGCCAGGATCTCGTGGAGGAGGGGCGCTGATGGAGCGCTATCGGGCCTGGCGCTTCGTGCATCCGGATTTCGATACCCCTGTCGAGGGACAGGGTATCGGGGTATCGCGTACCGGCGCGATCGCCATGGTGAGTGAGGCGGCCTCGGTGCGACAGTCCCTGCTGTTGCTGATCACGACCAGGCCTGGCGAACGCGTGATGCGCCCCGATTATGGCTGCGAGCTGTACCGCCTGGCATTCGCACCGAACGATGCCACCACGCATGGGCTTGCGATCCACTACGTGCGACGTGCAATCGAACGATGGGAGCCGCGTGTGGATGTGCTGGATGTGGATGCGACGGCCAACCTCGAGGAGTCGCATCGTATGGATGTCTGGCTGTCATATCGCGTGCGCCGCACGCTGCAGCAGGATGCCTTGACCGTGACTGTCATGCTGGAACAGGGAGAGATCTGATGCCGCTGCGTTCGCCCAATCTCGACGATCGCGATTTCGAGCAGTTGGTCGCCGATGCACTGCATGTCATCGACCAGCGTTGCCCCGAGTGGAGCGACCGGTCGCCCGGCGATCCGGGCATGGTGCTGGTGGACGTCTTCGCCCACCTGACCGAGACCATGTTGTATCGCCTCAACCGGCTGCCGGAAAAGGCGTACATCGAGTTCCTGCGTCTGATCGGCGTGAAGCTGTATGCGCCGACTGCCGCCTCCACGCAGTTGCGTTTCAGCCTGGCTCGCGCACGTGAAAAGGCAGTGACGATACCGCGCGGTACGCGCGTGTCCGCGGCAGGCGGTGCTGATGCGCCGGTGTTCGTGACGCTGGAGTCGGCCACGATCGATGCCGGGGCGACCGGGGTGGAGGTGCCCGGGTTTCATGCCACGATGATCGATGCCGAGCTCCTGGGGCATGGCACCGGGCTGGCCGGTCAGTCGCTTCGGCTGCGTCAGCACCCTGTCGTGGCCGCCACCGATCCGCGCCTGCAACTGGTGGTCGGGGTGGAAGTCGATGCCAGCGAACTGGGTTCGGATACCCCGGCCCTGAGATACGAGGGCAAGGCGTTCCGGATCTGGCGCGAGGTGCAGAACTTCAGCGATCCGGTGGAAGACCGGTTCGTGTTCGTCGCCGATCGCCTGAGCGGGTTGATTCAGTTCGCTCCGGCCATTCACCTGGGTGGTAAAGAAGGTCTGACCGAGGCGCGGGCTCTTGCGGAGATCCCGCCGAAGGATGCGGAGATTCGCGCCTGGTATCTGCAGGGCGGAGGGGATGCGGGAAATGTGACGGCGCAGACGCTCACCCAGCTAAAGGATGCAATCCCGGGCGTGCAGGTGACAAACCCGGTGCCGGCCAGCGGGGGGAGGGCGACCGAGACACTGGATAACGCCATGCGCCGCGGCGCGCAGGAGATACACGCGTTGCATCGTGCCGTGACGGCGCGCGACTTCGAGATGCTCGCCGAGCGGAGCTCGGGGGCAGTGGCACGCGCCAAGGCCTTTACCCGTGCATCCATCTGGCGTCATGCGCAGCCGGGCGCGGCCGAACTGGTGCTCGTGCCCTCCGTGCCGGTGCAGGCCTGGTCCGGCGACCGAGTCACCCTCGAACAGCTGCATGCCCATGAAAATGTCAGCTCATTGGCAGCATTGCAGAAGACGCTCGATGAGCGCCGTCCACTCGGCACCCAGTGCCTGCTGTCCTGGGCCCGCTACAAGCAGGTCGTCGTCAAGGCAACCGTCGTGGTCTATCGCGAGGAAGACCCGGATGCCGTGCGTACACGTGTCCTGCGCCGTCTCAACCGGACCCTCAGTCCCCTGGCGGCCGAGGACGGCGTTGCCGCGTGGCCTTTCGGCCATGCCCTGACCAACTGGCATGTGTACAAGGTCCTCAGTTCCGAACCCGGGGTGCGTACCGTCGATGATCTCGCCCTGCAGGTCGATCATGCACCGGATGCCGAGGTGCGAGCCGTGACGGTGGATGCCTTCCAGCCGAATACCTGGTATGCCGCAGCAGGCGATGCGATCTACCGTTCCATGAACAACGGCGAGGGCTGGGAGCAGTTGCGGCGCTTCGATGACGAGTCGCCCGTGCTGTTGAAGCCCTATCCTCGCGAGGCGGCCACGCCCACCGAATCGGGACGGCGTCCGGCGCGTGCCGGATTTCTCGCGGTGGTGACCGAGTTTCCCGGTGAGACCCAGTCATCGCGCGTCTATTTCTCCACGGACTGCGGCGATACCTGGGAGGCCGGTCCCCGTACCGATTTCCAGATCTACGACATGGCATGGGTCGAGCAGAACGATACGCCCGGCCTGATGCTCGCCACCGAGGCCGGCCTTTACTATGTGAGGGTGCAGGAGGCCGCCGTGCCGGAGCAGCTGGTGGTCGAGCCGGATGACCTCGGCCTGGGTTTCTACAATGTCGCGGTATCGAGTGACGCCATGGGTGGCGTCAGCGTGGCGGTCGCCGCGCGCGGCAAAAAGGGTGTGTATCTCTCCCACCAGGGTGGCCAGTCGCGGACCTTCAGCAATATTGGCCTCAGGAACGAGGAGGTGCGCGTGCTCGAGGTACAGCATGTGGGCTTGCGGCGTTACATCTGGGCAGGCATGGCGGCGGTGGGTGACGATCCGGGCAAGGGCTGTTTCCGCTGGCTGCTGACCGGTGCAGAAGACAATCCAGAAGGCTGGATCGGCTTCGCCAAGGGCTGGGATGCCAGCAGCTGCCGCTTTCTCGCCTTCGTCGATAACAGGGCCTACGCCGCCACGCAGCGTGGCGGCGTGCTGTCGCTCGACCTGGAGGCGCGTGACGCGGACTGGAAGGCCTCCGGCGTGAACGGTGGACTTCCTTTGCGTGAACTGCGCAGGTTCGAGCCCGTTGATGGCCTGGCGGCGAGTGCCGATGGTCGTTGGCTGATGGCGGCCGGGATGAGAGGGATATACCGGAGTCAGGATGGGGGCGGAAGGTTCGAATCCTGTTCTTCGCGTACGTTCAGTGACCGGGTGACCCTGCCTCCTACCTGGCTCTTCTGTTCGGGTGAGCACGAGATAAAGGTGATAGGCGAAGATGAACTCCAGCACGATTGAGTCGCTTCTGCCCGAGGTGTTTCGGCGCACCCTGCATCCGGGCGGGGTGCTGCCTGCCCTGCTCGAGGTCATGGAGGCGCTGCACGGGCCGTCGGAGGAGGTGCTGAGCGATGTGGACAGATATTTCGATCCCTACCGCACGCCGGATGCCATGGTGCCTGTGCTGGCGTCCTGGGTCGATCTGGACCGGTTCTTCCCGGAGTACGCCAGGGGGGCTGAGGGTGATCTGAGCGAGACGCAGACATTGTCGACGGGTGTCGGACGCCTGCGTGAATTGATCGCCGCCGCCATCGAGCTGTCGCAATGGCGGGGCACGCGTGGAGGTCTGCGCCGGTTCCTGGAGGTGGCAACCGGCTTGCAGGGTTTTCAAATCGACGAGCAGGTGGTGGACGAACATGGTCTGCCCCTGCCGTTTCATATCCGGGTGAACGCCCCGGCTGCTGCTGCTCCTCACCGTTCGCTGGTCGAACGAATTCTCGAGCAGGAAAAGCCGGTGTATGTGACCTACGAACTCGTATTCAATACCTGACCAGGGAGTAAGGCATGGCCAGTATCGTCGAAATCAGGGCAGCCACCACCAGCGTGGTATGTGATGACAGCGGTGTCGCGCAACACGTCATCAATGTACATAACGTGAGTGGCCGGCGTTTGCGTATCGGTGCGCGCGTGCATGTGGATGCGCCCGCAGAAGGCGGCTGGATAGGAAAGATTCATCTTCCCGCCAACGAGCGTCAGCAGGAATGGGATCTCGATCCGGACAAGACGATCCAGCTCACCGTGCCCATACAGGCGGGTGATGCGTCGGCAGGGAAATATACCTTCCGTGTCGAGGTGTATTCCACGGACGCACCGAGTGAGGATTACACGACCGGGGACGGAATCGCCTTCGAGGTGAAAGAGAAGCCGGTCGTCACGGAGCCGAAGAAGCCGTTCCCCTGGTGGATCATCGCCGTGATCCTGGCCGTGCTGGTGGTCGGCGGCGTCACCTGGTGGGCCATTGCCCACTTTACGAAGGCCACCGTGCCCGACCTGGTCGGCCTGTCCCAGACCGAGGCGGCGGATGAGATCGATGCCGCTGGTCTGACGCGCGGTGATATCACGCGAGAGGCCAGTGAGGATGTCGCGCCTGACATCGTGCTGAGGCAGGACCCTCCGGCAGGAGAACGGGTGGCGAAGGAATCCAGTGTCTCGATCGTCGTCGCGGAGGCCGACATGACCGCGACGGTGCCCGATCTTGGTGGCCTGACACAGGCTGCCGCGACGGCGCGGCTCGAGGCGGCCGGGCTGAAGCTGGGGAATGTCACTACCGAGGTCACTACCTCGACAACCGCCGGAACGGTCCTGCGCCAGAGCCCGTCGTCTGGAACCAGTCTGCCGAGGGATTCCAGCGTCTCGGTGGTGCTCGCCAAGGCGGCGCCGGTGGCGCCGGGAATCCACAAGCAGGGGATCTTCTCGGTGCGTCAGACCTGGCATGGGGACCTGGATTCCGGGGCGGAGACAAGCAGTGGTGCCGATTTCTGGTTCCGTGCTGAAACGGCAACGCGGCGATACCTGGCACCGGAGAATGGTGCGACCTTCCGGGTCATGGGCTCGGGTCAGCCGGACTATTTCGCCTGCAAGGATGCTGCGCTCTCTGCAAGTGTCATCGATGTCACGCGGCTGCGTGCCGGAACCTGGGTATGTGCCAGGACCAGCGAGGGACGTTACGCCGCCTTCACCTTCACGGCGGAGATAGGCGCAAGCCCAGGGGTGATGCGCATCCGCCATGTCACCTGGGACAAGTTGCTCGTGCTCAATCCCCTGCCGATTCAGCCGGGTGTGATACACATCCCGCCACGATAAGGAGCTCCGTCCCGCGCCTGAAAGGGCGCGGGACAGCATCGTCATGGACAAGAAAAAACTGATACTGATTGTCGTGGTGCTGGTGCTGATCACGGTGCTTTATCTGCTTGCGCTTGGCGTGGGTATCGGTCGCAAGGATGACGACACGGTATCCATGGCCGGGATCAAGACGACGATAGCCGGGCGCCTGGAAGGCCTGTTCGCTGACGCGGGGCCCCGGGTCGAGGTGAAGCGCCTTTCCTGCAATGCGCAGCGTGCCAGTGAAGGCCTGGTGCTGACCCAGGGAAAGCCGTCGTGCCGGCTGGACATCCGGGGCTCGAACGAACACGACTATCGCAAGCTGGAGATTGGTGTTGAAGGGGATGCGACCCCCGTCTGGTTGCGGTCGGTTGAACAGGGGGACAGTGAATATACCCTGGATACAGCCTGTGAACCGTATAACAGGGTTGCCGGTTCACCGCGACTGGAGGTCGCTTACCGGCCCGCAGACGAGGAAGAAGATTCATCTGCGGTCTGCTGGATCCGCCAGGAGGAAGGAAAGCCTGTGAGCCTGGTGGTGATGCGAAAGGGCGGTACGCTGGTGCTCGCATGCAAGGGGTGCACGGCAAGTCCGAGACGCGAGCTCAGATTGAAACTGCACTGATGGTCGATTATCAGCCCACTGCCCGGTCTATGCGCAGTGCCTTGATCACGGCCGGGATCGATCCGATCAGGAATACGAGCGCCCAGATGGCGGCCAGGATGGCGACGATGATGGCGCCGATGTCGTCGGTGATGCTGACCAGGAGGCGCGGGAATGCATGCGTGAATGCAATCACCACGTTGGCCAGCAACGAGCTGAGCACGATCAGCACCAGCCCCTTGTTCTCGAGGAAGCGCTGGTGTGCGAGCACCAGGAGTACGGCGAAGACGATCTTGAGCGCCATGATGCTTCCCAGGGTGGCCTGTGCCGCGCCGACTTCGAAGTTCGCGTAGGTGGCGAGATAGGCCAGCGTGCCGAAGGGTACGGCCATCAGCAGTGTCACCATGAGCATGAGCAGGCCGATGGCGACAAAGATCATGGTGATGGCCAGAATCAGCACCGCCAGCGAGAAGAAGAAGGTGGCGATGCCCTGGAGTCGCCCGTGTATGCGCTCGGGCAGTAGTAATGAGAGCCCGATCAGACCAACAGTGAAGAGTATGAGGCCATCGAGCAGGGCCAGATAGGCGATGCCCAGGCCGGGCGTTGGCAGTTCCTGCTGGCCTGGTTCGAATTCGCCCAGGTAGGCCGTCGAGCCCAGCTCGATGAGCACCACGAGGGCCATGACGACGAGGGCGGCGATAAAGACAGGGGTGCGAAGCTTGTCCATGGGCCTACCTGTCGGGGTGTCCGGATGATGCCGATACGGCGGTGACGGAGTGAGTGGAAAGGCCTCCGCCAGCAATCATCGGCGCGATGCCGGAAAACTTTGCAGCAATCTCCATGCCCCAGTCTCCTTTGTGTCCGCCCGGTACCACAGACGTGGTGAAACGGTTTGAGCGTCGCCATGGATTCAAGCACAGGAACCGGGTGCCCACAAGGCAAAAGGCCCACCGCATCAATCCGGATGCGGTGGGCCTTTGTGTTGGTGCCTGTGATCCGGGGTGTCAGCTGGCCTGTGCGCGCAGCTTGCTGTGATCGCGGGCAATGAGCAGGTAGAAGGCCGGCAGCACGAACAGGGTGAACAGCGTGCCGATACCCAGGCCGGCGACGATGGTCAGGCCGATGTGGAAGCGGCTGACTGCGCCCGGTCCGGTCGCCAGCAGCAGCGGGATCATGGCCACGATCAGCGCGATGGAGGTCATGATGATGGGGCGCAGTCGGATGGCGGCGGCCTGTTCCACGGCCTCGCGTTTCGAGAGTCCGTCGCGGATCTGCAGCTGGTTGGCGAACTCGACGATGAGAATGCCGTGCTTGGCGATCACGCCGATCAGGGTGATGAGTCCCACCTGGGTGTAGATGTTCACGCTCATGGCCCAGAAGCCCAGGGTGATGAAGATGAGTGCCCCGGCCGTTGCGAGCGGCACCGATACCATGACGATGAGCGGATCGCGCCAGCTCTCGAACTGTGCGGCCAGTACTAGGTAGATGACGATCAGTGCGAGGAACAGGGTCACGATCAGGCCGCCGCTCTCCTGGGCGTACTGGCGCGACGAACCCCGGTAGTCGGTGCCGTAACCGCGCGGCAGGATGTCCGCGGCGGTGGTCTCGAGATAGTCCAGCGCGGTACCCAGGGTCACGCCCGGGAAGGGCACGCCTTCCACGGTGATGGAGTTGAGCTGCTGGAACTGGGTGCGGTTCGAGGGTTCCACACCGCGCTCGAGGCTGGCGATGGTGGATAGCGGCACCAGCTCGCCATTGCCCGAGCGCACGTAGTAGTCCTTCAGCATCTCGGCGGTGAGGCGGAACTCGCGCTCGACCTGGGGGATGACCTTGTAGCTGCGACCCTCCAGGTTGAAGCGGTTCACGTAGCCGCCGCCCAGCATGGCACCCAGGCTGCGGCCGATCTCGCCCATGCTGATGCCCAGGTCTCCGGCACGGTCACGGTCGATGTCGATGGTGATCACCGGGCGGTCGATGTCCACCGATTTCTTCAGGAACATGAACTGGCCACTCTGCATGGCCTTGCCGATGATCTGGTCGGCGTACCCGGCGATCTCCTCGTGCGGCCGGTCGGAGGTGAGCACGAACTGCACCGGCAGGCCGCCGCTCGAGCCCGGGATGCTCGGGCGCGGGAAGGCGGCAGTACTGTAGCCGGCCACACCGGCCAGGGCCTGCTGCAGCTGGGGCAGGACCTCGCCCTGCGAGCGCTCGCGCTCGCTGTCGGCCACCATCTTGAAGCCGCCGAAGGTGGTGTCCGGTGTCATGCCCAGGATCATGAAGCTGTCGTTGTACTCGGGAAACTCCTCGAAGCGGTTCTGGATGTCGCGCGCATAGGCCTCGTGGTAGTCCAGCGTGGCGGTGCGTGGCGCGTTTGCCATGTAGAAGATGATGCCCTGGTCCTCGTCGGGCGCGAGCTCGGGCTTGGCGGTGACGAACATGAAGTAGTTCGAGGCCAGCACGCCGATGCCGAACACCACGGTGGGCAGGATCTTGTTGAGGTTGCCGCGCAGCAGGCGCAGGTAGCGGTCCGACAGCCAGTTGAAGACGCGCTCGACCTGCTGCTCGAAACGTCCCTCGCTGCCATGTGGCTTGAGCACCTTGGCCGAGAGCATGGGCGAGAGCGTGAGCGCGACCACGCCGGAGATGAGCACGGCGGCGGTGAGGGTGAAGGCGAACTCGGTGAACAGGGTGCCGATGAGCCCGCCCATGAAGCCGATGGGCGCGTAGACTGCCAGCAGGGTGGTGGTCATGGCGATGATGGGCACGGCCAGTTCGCGCGCCCCCTGGATGGCGGCATCGAAGCGGCTCATGCCTTCCTCGATGTGGCGGTGGATGTTTTCCACCACGATGATGGCATCGTCCACCACCAGGCCGATGGCGAGCACCATGGACAGCAGGGTGAGCAGGTTCAGCGAGTAGCCCAGGGCGAGCATGATGAAGGCCGCGCCGATCAGCGACAGCGGCACGGCCACGGCCGGGACGATGGCCGCGCGCCAGGAGCCCAGGGTGAGGAAGATGACCAGCAGGACGATGATCACCGCCTCGCCGATGGTCTTGTAGACCTCGTCGATGGAGTCCTCGATGAAGCGGCTCGCATCGTAGGGAATGCGGACGTCGATGCCGTCCGGCAGTTGCGCGCGGATCTGCGGGATCTCCTCGTTGACGAGGTTGGCGACCGTGAGCGGGTTGGCGCCCGGTGCGGGCTGGATGCCGATGAAGGCGGCGGGCACGCCCTTGTACCAGGCGGTGGAATCGTAGCTCTCGCCGCCCAGCTCGATGCGGGCGATGTCGCGCAGGCGCACCAGCGCGCCGCCCTCGTTGCGCACCACCAGCTTGTTGAAGTC
Source organism: Chromatiales bacterium (assembly GCA_014762505.1). NCBI lineage: Bacteria > Pseudomonadati > Pseudomonadota > Gammaproteobacteria > Chromatiales > Chromatiales bacterium. The sequence goes on from JABURS010000043.1 coordinate 121,974, forward strand.
CTCGACGTTGCTCACGTCGGTGTTGGCCGTGAGCACGATGGAGACGTACTTGTCCTTGGTGGCGCCGATGCCGGCCTGGTAGTTGTTTTCACGCAGTACGTCGGCGACTTCCTCGGCGGTGATGTCCAGCGCGGCCATGCGCTTGGGGTCCAGCCAGATGCGCATGGCGAACTGCTGGCCATAGAGCTCGGCCTTGGCCACGCCCGGCAGGGCCTGCAGCTGGGGCTGCACCACGCGCAGCACGTAGTCGGTGACCTGCGGGCGCGGCACCTCGTCGCTGAAGAAGGCCACGTACATCAACGCGGTGGAGTCGCCGGTGGTGGCGTCGATCACCGGGCTCTCGGCCGCCTGCGGCAGTACGTTGCGCTGGCTGGCGACCTTGGCCTGGATCTCGGCGACCGCGGCGTTCGGGTCGTAGTTGAGCTGCATGTGGGCCTCGATGGTCGAGACCCCCTGCGAACTGGTGGCGAACAGGTAGTCGATGCCGTCGGCCTCGGCAATGGCCTGCTGCAGCGGCGTGGTGATGAAGCCCTGGATCAGCTCGGAATTGGCACCGGGATAGGCCGTGGTGACCGTGACCACGGTGTTCTGCATCTCCGGGTACTGGCGCACGTCGAGCAGGCCGAGGGAGCGCAGGCCCACGAGCAGGATCAGCAGGCTGACGACGGTGGCCAGTACCGGGCGCTGGATGAAGATGTCGGTGAATTTCATTCCTGGGTGATCCCGGCGTCGTCGAGTTCAACGGAATTGTCGATGGTCACGGCCTGGCCGTCGCGCAGCTTGACCAGCCCCGCGCGCACCACGCGCTCGCCGGCCTCCACGCCCCGGGTGATCACGACGTGACCCTCGCGGGATTCGCCGGTGGTCACCTGGCGCCGTCTGGCCACGAGTGCGCCCTCGCCTTCACCGGCTTCGATGACGAAGATGAAGTCGCCGTAGGTGTTGAAGCTCACGGCCGTGCGCGGCACGGTGAGCACGCGCTCCTCGCGGCCTTCGACGGTTTGCACCTCGGCGAACATGCCCGGGCGCAGCCGCCCTTCGGGATTGGCCAGCGTGGCACGGACCTTGATCGTGCGGGTACCGGCATCGATGCCGGACTCCAGCGCACTCACCTGCCCGGTGAAGGTCTCGTCGGGCAGGGCGTCGACCGACAGGTTCACGGTCTGGCCGACGGCCAGGCGCGGGAAATAGCGTTCGGGCAGGGTGTAGTCGACGAAGATCGGGTCCAGTGCCTGCAGGCTGACGATGGGGTCGCCGGGCTGCAGGTACTCGCCGAGGCTGACCTCGACGATGCCGAGCTGGCCGCTGAAGGGGGCGCGGATGGTCATGCGCTTGATGCGCGCGGCTTCCGCCTCGGCCAGGGCCTCGGCGGATTCCCAGGCGGCCTGGCGCTCGTCGTATTCGGCCTGGGAGATCGCGCGCTTGGGCAGCAGGTCGGCGGCCCGGTCGAACTTCACCCGGGCCAGACGGGCATCCGCGCGCAGCGCCGCCAGCGCGGCGCGCTCCACGGAATCATCCAGGGTGAGCAGCACATCGCCCTTCGCCACCAGCGAGCCCGAGGGCGAACGGATCTCGGCCACCTTGCCCGCCATCTCGGTGGTCACCGTGATGCCGTTTTCGGCGACCAGGCTGCCGACCGCCTCGAGCGCAGGCTGCCAGGTCTCCTCGCGTACCTCCGTGGCGGCGATCACCGCCGGTGGCTGGGGCTGCGAGAGCATCTTGTTCATCATGTGGAAGGAGAAGGCCTTCCAGGCCGCGATGGGGCCGAAGATGGCGACGAACAGGGCGAGGACGATCAGCAGGCGCTTCATGGATGGACACCTTACGTGTTTTTATTCGTGTGGCATTCGCGGGGTGTGGCATGTAGCTGGCCGTCCCGGCGACTACATATAGCGCATAGCTTCGCACAGAAATATTTCGATGTCGAAAAAATAAATATCGAAACATTCTGGTAATATGCGGGTTATGAATCAGGATATCCCACAGGATCGCGTCGACCGGGCACTGGCCGAATGGCAGCTGGCGTGCCCCGACCTCGACCTCTCGGCATCGGCCGTCACTCTGCGGCTCGTGTTGCTCGGGCGCTATATCGAGCAGCAGGCCAAGACCAGCTTCGCCCCCTTCGACATCCAGCCCTGGGAATTCGATGTGCTGGCCACCCTGCGGCGCAAGGGGGAGCCCTACGAGCTCTCGGCCGGGGAACTGGCGCGCAGCGTGCTCATGACCTGCAGCGGCATGACACACCGGCTCGACCGTCTCCAGGCCCGCGGGCTGGTGGAGCGGGCCGCCTCCCCCAGCGACCGCCGCCAAGTACTGGTGCGCCTGACGCCGGCCGGTTGCGAGCTGGTCGATACGGCGGTGCAGCGGCGTGCCGAGTCCGCCCGGCGGCTGATGGGCCTGTTCTCGACGGAGGAGGCCGCGCACCTGACGGGCGATCTGCGTCGTCTGCTCATCGCCCTGGAGCAGGGTGGGGAGTGTTGCGAGGCGCCGTCCTAGACCGGGTACGGCAAAATCACTGCGTATTTATGTGGTTAGCGGCGGCCGGCCCCGGCCGGCGCGGCATTCTGGTGCATATCGGACTTTTCCCGTATAATCCGCGGCTGTTTTTTCACCGTGGTGTCCGACTTGGGTTGCCCGAATCGCGCGCCTTGCACGCATGGGGCATTTAGGAGGAAAACGTGCATCAAGAAGACAAAGATTTCATGGCGAAGTTCATGATGGTACTGGGCATTCTCGTGCTGCTGGCCGTCGTGATCTTCCTGCTGGCCCGTCTGGTGACGAAGGTCGATGAAGGCACCGGCGCCGGTGGCGAGAGCAGCATGCGCCAGGCTGCCATCGAGGAACGCCTGCAGCCGATCGGCACCGTGGTCTCCGGCGAGAAGCAGACCGGTCCGGTCGTGCGTGCTCCGGAAGATATCTACGCCCAGGTCTGCGCCGCCTGTCACGACACCGGTGCGGTGGGGGCCCCCAAGGTCGGCAACAAGGGTGACTGGGCCCCGCGTATCTCCAAGGGCATGGATACCCTGGTCTCGCACGCGATCAACGGCTTCAATGCCATGCCCGCGCGGGGCGGCGATTCCAGCCTGAGCGACGAGGACGTGAAGAAGGTCGTGGAGTTCATGGTCGGCAAGTCGAAGTAAGCCTGCCGGCTTCGATCTCTCCAAGGCGCGCCCCATCGGGGCGCGCCTTTTTTGTGCCCGTCGTCAGCCACCGCCCGGGTGATAAGCCCTGTCTATGCCCCTATCAATGCCCGGTTGATCTAGGTCAACATCCCCGTCATCCGTTGCAGGCATCCTGAGGTCCGTGTCGCCTGCCGGCCAATGGGGAGCCGGCAGGCCCCACCTGTCTCAACCTTTGGGGGCGTCATACGATGGAGACCTATAACTACCGGGTGGTGCGCCAGTTCGCCGTGATGACGGTGGTCTGGGGTATCGTCGGGATGCTCGTCGGTGTCTATATCGCGGCCCAGCTGCGCTGGCCGGAACTCAATTTCGACATACCCTGGCTCACCTACAGCCGCCTGCGGCCGCTGCATACCAATGCGGTGATCTTCGCCTTCGGCGGCTCGGCGCTGTTCGCCACCTCCTACTACGTGGTGCAGCGCACCTGCCACGCCCGTCTGTTCTCGGACAGGCTGGCCGGGTTCACCTTCTGGGGCTGGCAGGCGGTCATCGTGCTGGCGGCCATCACCCTGCCTCTGGGCATCACTACCAGCAAGGAATACGCCGAGCTGGAGTGGCCCATCGACCTGCTGATCACCGTGGTGTGGGTGTCCTACGCCATCGTGTTCTTCGGCACGATCATGAAGCGCAAGGTGAAGCACATCTACGTGGCCAACTGGTTCTACGGCGCCTTCATCCTCACCGTGGCCCTGTTGCACGTCGTCAACAGCGCGGCCTTGCCGATCACCCTGACCAAGTCCTATTCGGTCTATCCCGGTGCCATCGATGCCATGGTGCAGTGGTGGTACGGACACAACGCGGTGGGCTTTTTCCTCACCGCGGGCTTCCTCGGCATGATGTACTACTTCGTGCCCAAGCAGGCCGGGCGGCCCGTGTATTCCTATCGCCTGTCGGTGGTGCACTTCTGGGCGCTGATCGCCATCTACATGTGGGCCGGCCCGCATCACCTGCACTACACGGCGCTGCCGGATTGGGCGCAGTCGCTCGGCATGGTGATGTCGCTGGTACTGCTGGCCCCGTCCTGGGGCGGGATGATCAACGGCATGATGACGCTGTCGGGCGCCTGGCACAAACTGCGCGACGACCCGATCCTGCGCTTCCTCATCGTCTCGCTGTCGTTCTACGGCATGTCGACCTTCGAGGGCCCGATGATGTCGATCAAGACCGTGAATGCCCTCTCGCATTACACCGACTGGACCATCGGACACGTGCATTCCGGCGCACTCGGCTGGGTGGTGATGGTTTCGGTGGGCTCGCTCTACGTGCTCATCCCGCAGCTCTTCGGTCGTGAGCGCATGTACAGCACCCGGCTCATCGAGTGGCACTTCTGGACCACCACCATCGGCGTGGTGCTGTACATCGTCTCCATGTGGATCGCGGGCGTCATGCAGGGCCTGATGTGGCGTGCGGTGAATGCCGACGGCACGCTCACCTACAGCTTCACCGAGTCGCTGGTGCGCATGTACCCCTACTACACGGTGCGCTTCATCGGTGGCGTGCTGGTGGTGTTCGGCATGTTCCTCATGGCCTACAACGTGTGGAAGACGATTGCCGCGGGCAGGGCCGACGAGGCCCCCGTGCCGCAGCCGGCGTGAGAGGAGACGAGACATGAGTCATGAAATCGTTGAGAAGAACGTCGGGCTGATGGCCGTGCTCATCCTCGTGGTGGTGAGCTTCGGTGGCCTGGCGGAGATCGTGCCACTGTTTTTCATGCAGTCCACCACCGAGCCTGTGGAAGGGCTCAAGCCCTACAGCGCACTGCAGCTGGAAGGACGCGACATCTACGTGCGTGAAGGTTGCTATACCTGCCATTCGCAGATGATCCGGCCCTTCCGGGCCGAGACCGAGCGCTACGGTCATTATTCGGTGGCCGGCGAGTTCGTCTACGACCATCCCTTCCAGTGGGGCTCCAAGCGCACCGGGCCGGACCTGGCGCGCGTGGGCGGTCGCTATTCGGACGAGTGGCATCGCGTCCATCTGATCAATCCGCGCGATGTGGTGCCCGAATCCAACATGCCGGGCTTCCCCTGGCTGGAGGAACGCGTCATCGATCACGAGGTCACGCCGAAGAAGCTGGCGGCCATGCGCACCCTCGGTGTGCCCTACAGCGATGCCGAGATAGAAGGGGCTGCGCAGGCGGTGGAAGGCAAGACCGAGATGGATGCCCTGATCGCCTATCTGCAGGTGCTGGGCACCGCCATCAAGCAGCGGTGAGCGAGATGGACGGAGCAACCTTTCACAGCATCTACACCGTCGTATTGCTGGTCATTTTCATCGGCATCGTGATCTGGGCCTGGAGCGGCCGGCGCAAGCGCGACTTCGACGAGGCCTCGCGTCTGCCGCTCGAGGACGAGCAGTCATCCCGCAAGCGGGAGGAGGATTGAACATGAGTGCGTTCTTTCACTGGTGGGTCATCGTCATTACGGTCATCAATCTGCTGGGCTGCTGGTGGCTGATCCGGTTCAGCGCCCGCTCGGGACCGGCAGCGGCCGGTACCGAGAACACCACCGGCCACGTATGGGACGGACTGCGTGAATACAACAACCCGTTGCCGCGCTGGTGGTTGTGGATGTTCTATCTCACGCTGATCTTCGCCGTGATCTATTTCATCCTCTACCCGGGGCTTGGCAACTTCCAGGGCGTACTCGGCTGGAGCCAGACGCAGCAGTACGAGGAGGAGATGGCGCAGGCGGATGCCACCTATGGCCCGATCTTCGCCCAGTACGCGAACCAGGAGATCGCCGCGGTGGCGGCCGACCCGGAGGCGCGGCAGATGGGGCAGAACCTGTTTCTGACCTATTGCTCGCAGTGTCACGGCTCGGATGCCCGCGGGGCGCCGGGCTTCCCGAACCTGGCCGACGACGAGTGGCTCTGGGGCGGTGATGCGCAGGCCATCAAGACCTCCATCCTGCACGGGCGCAGCGGCGTGATGCCGCCGTTCGGTGCCGCACTCGGCGAGCAGGGGGTGAAGGAGGTGGCCGCCTACGTGGTCAGCCTGAGTGGGCGCGAGGCCGACCCGCAGCTGGTTGCCGCCGGCCAGCAGCACTTCATGATGTGCGCGGCCTGTCACGGTGCCGATGGCAAGGGCAACACCGCGATGGGTGCTCCCGATCTCACCAACAACGTCTGGCTGTATGGCGGTTCGCTGGGCGTGATCGAGAAGACCATTCGCGAGGGGCGCAACGGCCAGATGCCGGCCCACGAGGAATTCCTGGGCGAGGAGAAGGTGCACATCCTCGCCGCCTACGTGTACGGCCTCAGCCGGCAGTAAGCCCAGGAGGGTCCATGGACAGCGAAACCCGGACGAAGGACATTCCCCGCATCCAGAAGGTGGTCTCCGTGCTCTGGCCGTCATTTCTGACGGCCGGGGTCGCCACCATCCTGTTCTTCACCGCCTTCGACCCGGTGGACCTGGGCATGCTGCTCGGGGTCGAACAGCTGGAACGTCTGGAGGCCTACAGCATCGGTTTCTTCCTGTTCTGGATGCTGACCTCCACCTCCTGTGCGCTGACCTGTTATTTCAGAAAGCCCTGCGACGAACTCAATCCGCGTCGTGGTGGCTGATACCCGCAAGCCGTCATGAGTCAGAAGACACCCAGTCCGCCGACCGAGGTGCCGGTCGAGATCTACAGGAAGCGCGAGAAGATCTATCCGCGTGAGGTGCATGGCGTGTTTGCACGCCTGCGCGTGGCCGCCGTACTGGCCCTGCTGGGGCTTTACTACGTCATCCCCTGGTTGCACTGGAACGGGCAGCAGCTGGTGCTGTTCGACCTGCCTGCACGCAAGTTCCATGTCTTCGGCCTGACCTTCTGGCCGCAGGACTTCTTCTTTCTCGTCATGCTGCTGGTGGTGGCCGCACTCGCACTGTTCCTCTTTACCACCCTGGCAGGCCGCCTGTGGTGCGGTTATGCCTGTCCGCAGACGGTGTGGACCGAGGTCTTCCTGTGGATCGAGCGCCGCATCGAGGGTGACCGGCCACGGCAGATGAAGCTCGACAAGGCCCCCTGGTCGCTGCACAAGCTGGCCATCAAGGGCGGCAAGCACCTGGTGTGGATCCTGTTTGCCCTGTGGACGGGCTTCACCTTCGTCGGCTATTTCACGCCCATCCATCAACTCGCCGTGAAGCTCCTGCAGTTCAATGCCGGGCCCTGGGAGACCTTCTGGGTGCTGTTCTACGGCTTTGCGACCTACGGCAATGCAGGCTGGATGCGCGAACAGGTCTGCATCTACATGTGTCCCTACGCGCGTTTCCAGAGCGCGATGTTCGACCGGGACACGCTGGTCATTTCCTACGATGAGTCGCGGGGCGAGCCGCGCGGTTCGCGCAAGCGCGACGAGGATCATCGTGCACGTGGCCTGGGGGACTGCATCGACTGCACGCTGTGCGTGCAGGTCTGTCCGACCGGCATCGACATCCGCGACGGCCTGCAGTACCAGTGCATCGGCTGTGCCGCCTGTGTCGATGTCTGCGACCAGGTGATGGAGAAGATGAACTATCCGAAGGGACTCATCCGCTATACCACGGAGAATGCCATGCAGGGAGGGCGCACGCGCGTGCTGCGGCCGCGCATCGTGATCTATTCCCTCATCCTGCTCGTCATCACGGCCGGCCTGGTCTATGGCCTGGCCACGCGCGTGCCGCTGCAGCTCGACGTGATGCGCGACCGCAATACCCTGTATCGCGAGACCACCCTGGGGCTGGCGGAGAATGTCTACACGCTGCGGCTTATCAATATGCAGGATGTCACGCAGCGCTTCGTCCTGACGGTGGAGGGTATTCCCGACCTGCGTCTGGTGGCAGAACAGGCCGAGATCGAGGTACCGGGTGGTGAGCTGGTCACGTTGCCGGTGCGGGTGCAGGCCGACCCGGTGCACCTGGAACGTGCCAGCACCGAGATACGCTTCACCGCCACCGCCGTGGACGATCCGAAACTGCGTCGTACGCAGGACGCCCGTTTCCTGGGTCCCATCAACCGCTGAGGTCAGCATGCACGCAAACACGCCGCCGCCCTGGTATCGACAGTTCTGGCCCTGGGTGCTGATCGGGTTGCCGGCCAGTGCCGTGGCCGCGAGCCTGTTCACCATCCATCTCGCCCTGCAGACCGATGACACCCTGGTGGTGGACGAGTACTACAAGGCGGGACTGGCCATCAACCAGGAGCTGGGGCGGGATCGCGTGGCGGCCGAGCAGGGGTTGTCGGCCGAGCTCGTGCTCACCGAGGCGGGGCTGCGTGTGCGGCTCACGGCTGATGAGGCGAGTGCGCGGCCCTCGCGTCTGCAGATCTTCCTGGTACATCCGACCCTGGCCGATCGCGATCAGGATGTCGTGCTGCTGCCGGGGCCGGATGGTGCTTATCACGGGCAGTTGAAGGATCCGGGGCCTGGGGAGTGGCGTGTGTTGCTCATGCCCGAAGACCGCCAGTGGCGACTGCAGGGGCGCTGGAACCCGCAGGACCGGGGGGCGATGCTGCTGGAGCCGGAGGTGCACTGAGGGTTTGGTGACCGTGCCGAATCACTGAACCGGCGCAGCAGCGGTCAGCGCTGGCGACCCAGCCAGCGATCCATCGCCCGGTAGGTCAGTGCCTCGGTCAGGTGCGTGGTGTTGATGCGCGCAGAGTCGCCCAGGTCCGCGATGGTGCGGGCCACCTTGAGGATGCGATGCTCGGCACGCATCGACAGGCCAAAGCGGCGGATGGCCTCCTGCAGGAGCCCTGCATCCGTCTCATCCAGTGCGCAGTCACGCGCCAGTTCCCGGTTGTTGAGCTGTGCATTGGGTTTGCCCGCCCGGGACAGCTGCCGCTCGCGCGCGGCCAGCACGCGGTCGCGTATGGTCGCGCTGTCCTCACCCGCCTCCGTTCGCTCCAGCGCCTCGCGTGCAGGTCGCAGCACCTCGATCTGCAGGTCGATACGGTCCAGCAGCGGGGCGGAGATGCGGGCGCGATGGCGGCGCTGCTGTTCCGGCGTACAGCGGCAGTGCTCGCCGAGGTCGCAGTCATAGCCCTGCGGGCAGGGATTCATGGCGGCGACGAGCTGGAAGCGGGCTGGAAACTCCGCCTGGCGGGCCGCCCGGGAGATGGTGATGCGGCCCGTCTCGATGGGTTCGCGCAGGACCTCCAGCACGCGCCGGTCGAACTCGGTGAGTTCGTCGAGGAAGAGCACGCCGTTGTGCGAGAGCGAGATCTCGCCCGGGCGTGGATGCGAACCGCCGCCGACCAGCGCCACACCCGAGGCCGTGTGATGCGGGCAGCGAACGGGGCGGCGTTTCCAGTGGCGGATGTCGAAGCCGCTGTCGCCGATGGAGGCCACGGCCGCCGTCTCGATGGCCTCGGCGTCGGTCAGCGGAGGCAGGATGGTGGCCAGACGCGAGGCCAGCATGGTCTTGCCGGTGCCCGGCGGCCCGATCATCAGCAGGTTGTGCTGTCCGGCGGCGGCGATCTCCAGTGCACGCTTGGCATGGTGCTGGCCATGTACGTCGGCGAGATCCAGTTCCGGGTCCGGAAGTTGATCCGGTGCCCGGATGGCATGTGGCGCGATGCGTGTTTCGCCCAGCAGGTGGGCGCAGACCTCGAGCAGGTGGCGGGCGGGCAGCACCTCGACTTCGCGTACCAGCGTGGCCTCGTCGGCATTCTCGGCGGGTACCACCAGTGCCCGTCCCGAGTCGCGGCAGGCCAGGGCCATGGGCAGCAGGCCACGTACCGGGCGGATCTCGCCCGACAGGCCCAGCTCGCCGGCGAACTCGTACTGCCGCAGCGGTTCGGCGGAGATCTGTTTCGAGGCCGCCAGGATGCCCAGGGCGATGGGCAGGTCGAAGCGGCCACCATCCTTGGGCAGGTCGGCGGGGGCGAGGCTCACGGTGATGCGGCGGGCGGGGAACTCGAAGCGGGAGTTGACGATGGCCGCGCGCACGCGATCGCGGCTTTCCTTTACGGCGGTCTCCGGCAGGCCGACGATGGAGAAGCTCGGCAGGCCGTTGGCGAGATCGACCTCCACGCTCACCAGCGGGGCATGGATGCCGTCCTGAGAACGGGAATAGGTATTGGCGAGTGACATGTCTCTTCCCTGATGGCCGTGTAGGGCGTCCCGCCCGGCACTGTGCTGCGGCTAGGACTCGTCGAGTCGTGCCTCCAGTTCGCGGATCTGTGCCTCCAGGCGCTCGAGCTTCTCGCGGCTGCGCGCGAGCAGTGCCTGCTGCACCTCGAATTCCTCGCGCGTAACCAGGTCCATCCTGCGCAGGGCGCTGTGCAGGGTGGCGCGGAAGTTCTTCTCCACATCCTGCTGGAAGGCGGCCGCGCCCTCGGGCAGGGCCTGGCTGAGGCGGTGGGCGAGTTCGTCGATCAGTTTCGCGTTCATGGGGATTACTTTATCACGCCGGCTGATCGCTGCCAGCCGGATGGGTGCACGTTTAGGGTGCGGCTGCCCGATTTCCGTGCACCGCGAGCGTGCAGGAACCTCGGGTTCATCTGCCTGTCATGCGTGGCGGCTGCAGCGATGAAAAAGATAACTTCATGAATAATAAATAGAAAATAAACTTGGCACGGCGAGTGCAATAGGGGAAAGCGAGGCTTCACCTTTTTCATCACCACACTCGCAGGAGTAAGAATAATGCGTAACGTATTTGCCAAGTCGCTGTTGGCCGCCGCTGTGGCCGGTTCCCTCTTCGGTGCCGCCGGCACCGCCTCTGCTGAAGTGTCCGCCAGCGTCGCGGCCTCGAGCATGTACCTGTGGCGCGGTCAGAACCTGACCCCCGATGGCGCTGCGGTCAGTGGCTCCCTCGATTACGCGCACGAAAGCGGTTTCTATGCCGGCGCCTGGACCAGCACCGAGACCGATGGTCACGAGACCGACCTGTACGCCGGTTTTGCCGGTGAAGTCGGTGGCCTGGGTTACGACGTGGCCTACTTCTACTACATGTATCCGGAAGAAGGTACCGATGTCAGCATCAGCGACTCGGCTGTTGCCGATGTCTATCTGGGTCTGACCTACGGCCCGGGCTTCGTCAACCTCTACCAGCAGGTGGACGACAATGCCGACGAGGACCTGTACTACCAGATCGGCTTCACCTACGACAAGTTCACCGCCTTCTACGGCGGCTGGGAGCTGGAAAACAGCGGTCCGGAATACTCGCACGTGCAGGTCGACTTCGCTGCCACGGACAACCTGAGCTTCTCCGTGTCCAAGGCCTTTGCGGATGATGACGCCCTTGGTGACCCGATCGTCGAAGAAGATCCGCTCTTCGCCGTGAGCTACTCGCTCGGCTTCGATCTGTAAGCAACACGTTATATCTTCATGAGCCCTGGGCGCGATCACGTTGTGATCGCGCCTTTTTTTTTGCGCTCCATGCGTGCTGTTCTGGCCCTGCCTTTTGCCAGTGCATGTCCATGCGCACCTGCCCTTTTCTGTGGCGTGCCGGTAACGGAGACACCGGTAGACTGTCCGGTAAGTCGATGAAATAACGCTGGTTAGTTGCGTGGCACGCTTGTTGCTGAATACCTCTCGGGTAATCCGTGCGTGCCCCCGGTGGGTGCGCTCCCTGAAAACCAATCGTATCGCGTTCCAGCCTGGGAGTAGTGTCATGCCAGAAACATTGATCAGTTATGACTTCAACAAGCCGCCGGAAGAACAGGCCATCAAGCCGCACAACCGCTGGCATCCCGACATTCCGATGGCCGTGCAGGTGAAGCCGGGCGACGAGTTCCGCCTGGAATGCTTCGACTGGACCGGTGGCCAGATCGAGAACAACGACTGCGCGGACGACATCCGTGACGTTGACCTGACCAAGGTGCACTACCTAACGGGTCCGGTGGGTGTGGAAGGCGCGGAGCCGGGCGACCTGCTGGTGGTGGACATTCTGGACGTCGGTCCGCTTCCCGGTCAGCTCTGGGGTTTCAACGGGCTGTTCGCCAAGGAGAATGGCGGTGGCTTCCTCACCGAGCACTTCCCGGAGGCGCGCAAGTCGATCTGGGACTTCAGTGGGATCTATACCAAGTCGCGCCATATCCCCGGCGTATCGTTTCCCGGCACCATACACCCGGGCCTGATCGGCTGCCTGCCCTCGAGGGAGTTGCTGGACGAGTGGAACAAGCGCGAGGGCGCACTGGTGGCCACCGATCCCGACCGTGTGCCGCCGCTGGCGACCCTGCCCTATGAAGAAACGGCCCTGATGGGTCAGATGCCCGAGGCCGAGGCGAAGCGTGCGGCGAAAGAGGGCGCGCGCACCGTGCCGCCGCGCGAGCATGGCGGCAACTGCGACATCAAGAACCTGTCGCGCGGGTCACGCATCTACTTCCCGGTGTACGTGAAGGGGGCCGGCCTCTCCGTGGGTGACCTGCACTTCTCGCAGGGTGACGGCGAGATCACCTTCTGTGGCGCCATCGAGATGGCCGGCTTCATCGAGATGCGTGTGAAGCTGATCAAGGGTGGCGTGGAGAAATACGGCATCGTCAACCCGATCTTCCAGCCGAGCAAGGTGGACCCGCATTTCAGCGACTACCTGATCTTCGAGGGCATCTCGGTGGACGAGGACGGCAAGCAGCATTACCTCGATGCGCACATCGCCTATCGCCGTGCCTGCCTGAATGCCATCGAATACATGAAGAAGTTCGGCTATACCGGCGAACAGGCCTACTCGATCCTGGGTACGGCCCCGGTGGAAGGGCATATCAGCGGTATCGTGGACATTCCCAATGTCTGCGCCACGTTGTGGTTGCCCACCGAGATCTTCGAGTTCGATATCCGGCCGAATGCGGATGGACCGGAGATCATGGTTGCACCCGGTACGGATACATCGAAGACCAGCAGCTGATGAGACGGGCGGCGCGCAGCGCGCGCCGCCTGCGTTCGGAGGTCAACATATGCCTATCTATGAGTACGATTGCCCGGCCTGCGGCCTGTTCACGCGCCTGGCAAGGTTGTCGGATTCGGCGGTACCAGCCGAATGCCCGGATTGCGGGCGTTCGTCGCCGCGCCTGATCAGTGCGCCGAGCCTGTCGTTGATGACCGGCGAAAACCGCCAGAAGTGGGAGCGTAACGAGCGCTCGCAACACGAGCCGCGACGTGCGCGACGTTCGAGTTGCGGTTGCACTGGTGCGCATACCTGTGGCAGCAACAAGCGTGTCGCGGCCAAGGAGGGTCAGTCTGGTGCAGCCGGAAAACCGGAATTCCAGCGCCAGACGAAGAAGAATGCGAGGCCCTGGATGCTCGGCCACTGAAGGTGCGTATGGTGCCTCTTCGGCTAACCATAAGAAAAATCGTTATGTGCGTCATGAGCGACCTGCGGGTCGCTCTTTTTTTTTGCGTGACTCCCAATCCTGGCGCACCAGAAAAGATGCGCGTGCACGAATGGTTGCACGTCGGTGGTGCAACGCCGGTTGCATGAGCGGCTTGAATTAATCCCGGTCTGCGATGGGTGTGCTGCATAAACGCCCGTGGACAGTGCCTGCGCAGGGTTGTTGGTCGATTGCGACGGACATTCCCCGGTGATTGGCACGGGCGTTGCAATAAGCGAAATGGGCAACCGAGTGTGCATCGCCCACAAGGGGTGCGCGACATGTCTTTGAGAGTAGTCAAGCTAGGGGTAACGACAATGTTCAATAAATCGAAGCGCAAGTTTCTGAAGACCACGCTGTCTGCGTTGGCCGCGGCGACGATGATCGCCACGACCGGTGCCGCGATGGCGGCCAATCCGCCGACCTCGGCTGTGAATACCACGGGGCTGGCCGTGACCGACGACAAGGTCACGGTGGGTATCCTGCATTCCATGACGGGCACGATGGCGATCAGTGAAGTCGGTTCCATCCAGGCGGAAAAGCTCGCGATCAAGCAGATCAACGAGTCCGGCGGCATCCTGGGCCGGCAGATCGAGGTGATCGTGGAAGACGGCGCCTCCGACTGGCCGACCTTCGCCGAGAAGGCCAAGAAGCTGCTGGTGCAGGACAAGGTGGCGGCCGTTTTCGGTGCGTGGACTTCGGCCTCGCGCAAGGCAGTTCTGCCCGTGTTCGAGAAGGAAAACGGTCTGCTCTACTACCCGACCTTCTACGAGGGCCTGGAGCAGTCGCACAACGTCTTCTACACCGGCCAGGAGGCCACCCAGCAGATCCTGGCGGGTCTGGACTGGGCGAGTGAAACCCTCGGTGCCAAGACCTTCTATCTGGTCGGTTCCGACTACATCTGGCCGCGTACCTCGATGAAGATCGCGCGCAAGCACATCGAGAACGTGCTCGGTGGCAAGGTGGTGGGCGAGGAGTACTACCCGCTGGGTCACACCAACTTCGGTTCGCTCATCAACAAGATCAAGCTGAAGAAGCCGGATCTGGTCTTCGGTGCCGTGGTCGGTGGCAGCAACGTGGCCTTCTTCAAGCAGATGGTCTCCGCCGGCATGGACTCCAAGCGCCAGAACCTGCTGACGCTGGCCGTGACCGAAGACGAGGCGCTGGGCATCGGTGGCGAGAACCTCGAGGGCTTTTATTCCTCGATGAAGTACTTCCAGTCCCTGGATGCCGGCAGCAATGCCGAGTTCGTCAAGGCCTTCAAGGCTGAATATGGTGCCGATGCAGTGATCGGTGACGTGACCGAGTCGGCCTACCTGGGCCCTTGGCTGTGGAAGTGGGCGGTCGAGAAGGCCGGCAGCTTCGATGTCGACAAGGTCGTGGCCGCGTCGCCGGGCCTGGTCTGGGAAGACTCCCCGCATGGCTACCTGAAGGTGGACGAGAACCATCATCTGCACATGCGCACGCGTATTGGCAAATGGCAGAAGGACGGTCAGGCCGAGGTGGTCTTCGAGTCCGACGTGATCGCGCCGAACCCGTTCCCGGAAGGTTATCAGTAAGTCCTGAGACAGACGTTGGGTAAGTAATGTCCTGGCCGGCCCCGGCCGGCCAGGTCGATCGCCAGATCCGGAGTATCTGCCTTCAGTGCAGATCGGGCCGGAGAGAAGACAACCACATGGGGTGTTTGTTATGGATGGCTATACCGCTTCAGAGCTGATGAGCATCGTCGCGATGCAGGGCTTCGCGGGGATCAGCTTGTTCAGTGTGTTGCTGCTGATGGCGCTTGGTCTGGCGATTATCTTTGGCCAGATGGGCGTGATCAACATGGCGCATGGTGAGTTCATGACCATCGGTGCCTATACCACGTTTCTGATGTCCACCATGGCCGGCGAATTCGGCCTCGTGGATTACTATTTTCCGGTCGCGATCATCGTGTCGTTTCTGATTGCCTTCGGTGCGGGTTACCTGACCGAATGGGCTCTGATACGACACCTGTACGCGCGACCACTGGATACCCTGCTGGCGACCTGGGGCCTGAGCCTCATGCTGCAGCAGGTCTTCCGTACCGTCTTCGGTGCGCGGGAAGTGAGCCCGACGATGCCTGACTGGCTGCAGGGTTCCTGGCAGCCCACCGACACGATCGATATTCCGATCAATGGCCTGTTCGTGCTGGGGCTGACGGTGCTGCTGACGTTTGCCGTGCTCTATTACCTGTACAAGTCACGGTCCGGCGTGAAGATGCGTGCGACCACGCAGAACCGGATGATGGCCGGCGCCGTGGGTATCAACACGAAGAAGGTGGACCGGTTCACCTTTGCCCTGGGTTGCGGCATTGCCGGTGTGGCGGGTGCCGCCTTTACGACCATTGCCTCGACCGGGCCCACCACCGGTTCCCTGTACATCGTCGATACCTTCATGGTGGTCGTGTTCGGTGGGGCGGCTAGCCTGTTCGGCACCATCGCTTCGGCCTTTGCCATCGCCGAGGCGCAGTCGATCATGGAGTTCTTCATGAGCGGCTCCATGGCCAAGGTGCTTACCCTGCTGTTCGTGGTAGGCGTTCTGATGATCCGACCCGAAGGCCTGTTCTCGGTCAAGGTTCGCAAGTAGGAGAGTCCGGTCATGAACTTCTTCATGCAACGTATGATGGGCGGCAAGGAGGGTGCGGTGGCCTTTGTCATCATTGCTGCCGTGATCCTGGTGCTGTTCCCGCTGTTCCTGGATATCTTCCGCCTGAACCTGGTCGGCAAGTACCTGACCTATGCTTTCGTCGCGGTCGGCCTGGTCATGTGCTGGGGCTATGGTGGCATCCTGAGTCTGGGGCAGGGGGTCTTCTTCGGCCTCGGCGGTTACGCCATGGCCATGTTCCTCAAGCTGGAGGCCTCCAGTCCCGAGGCCACGGCGATCCAGTCGACGCCCGGTATCCCGGATTTCATGGACTGGAACCAGATCACGGCGTTGCCGTGGTTCTGGGAGCCCTTCAACAGCCTCCCGCTGACCATTATCGCGGTCCTGGTGGTGCCCACGATCTTTGCCTTCTTCATCGGCGTGGCCATGTTCAAGCGCCGCGTGGGAGGGGTGTACTTCGCGATCATCACCCAGGCCATCGCGCTGATCCTGACGGTGCTGATCGTCGGCCAGCAGGGCTATACCGGTGGCATCAATGGCATCACCGACCTGCGCACGCTGCTGGGCTGGGATATCCGCGATGATTCGGCCAAGTACATCCTGTACTTCGTCAACGCCTTCCTGCTGCTCGGGGTGATCATGATCGGACGCTTCGTCATCACCTCCAAGCTCGGGCGCCTGCTGGTGGCCATGCGCGATCGCGAGGACCGTGTACGGTTCTCGGGTTATGACGTCTCGGCCTTCAAGATCTTCGTCTTCTGCCTGGCGGCCATGTTCTCGGCCATCGGTGGTGCCATGTTCACCCTGCAGGTGGGTTTCATGTCGCCGTCCTTCGTCGGCATCGTGCCCTCGATCGAGATGGTGATCTTCGCCGCCGTGGGCGGGCGGATGTCGCTGATCGGTGCAGTGTACGGCACGCTGCTGGTCAGTTTCGGCAAGACCTACTTCTCGGAAGTCGCGCCGGAGCTGTGGCTGTTCATGATGGGGGCTCTGTTCATCGCAGTGGTGATGGCCTTCCCGGATGGCCTGGCCGGTGTCTACCAGAAATATCGCAGCAGGCTCTTCGCCCTGGGTGGCCGGATCTGCGCACGGGTGCCGTTCTGCCCGGCCTACAGGGCGCAGACGCCCCGTCCAAGCGAGTCCTGAGATGACCACGACCAAGCGAGGGATTGAGAAATGAGTAGCGATACCGATTTCCTGCTGGCCATCGAGGACCTGACGGTCTCCTTCGACGGCTTCAAGGCCGTGGACGGGCTCAACTTCTACCTGGACGAGGACGAGCTGCACGTCATCATCGGGCCGAACGGGGCTGGCAAGACCACGGTGCTGGACATGATCTGCGGGAAGACGCAGGCAACCTCGGGAAGCATCAAGTTCCGCAACCAGGAGCTGACGAAGTTGTCGGAGCACAAGATCGTGCATGCCGGGGTGGGGCGAAAGTTCCAGAACCCGTCCATTTACGAAAACCTCTCCGTCTTCGAGAACCTGGAGATCTCCTTCCCGCGAGGTCATGGCGTGTTCGGCGCGCTGATGTTCAAGCGTGACGAGGAGGTCGTGAAGCGTGTGGAAGAGATTGCCGGGGAGATCAACCTAGGCGAAGAACTCCATACGCAGGCCGGGCTGCTCAGCCATGGCCAGAAACAGTGGCTGGAGATCGGCATGCTGCTGATCCAGGACCCGCAGCTGCTGATGCTGGATGAGCCGGTGGCGGGCATGAGCGTGAAGGAGCGACAGGATACGGCCGAGTTGTTGCGACGCATCTGCAAGGGGCGCGCCGTGCTGGTCATCGAGCACGACATGGAGTTCGTCAAGTCCATCGCGCACAAGGTCACGGTGTTGCACCAGGGCAAGATTCTTGCCGCCGGCGACATGGATCATGTGCAGAACGATCCCAAAGTCATCGAAGTCTACTTGGGCCACTAGGCCGGGGGCGCGACATGCTGCAAGTATCAGATCTCAAGGTAAGTTACGGCCAGAGCGAGGTGATCCACGGCATCGACCTCAAGGTGGAGATGAACGAGACGGTCGCCGTGATGGGGCGTAACGGCATGGGCAAGACCACGCTGTTCAAGTCGCTGATCGGCGCGCTCTCCACCAGCGGCGGCGATATCAGCCTGGACGGCAGAAGTGTGACCGGAATGGAGAGTTACGAGCGGGTCAAGCATGGTATCGCCTATGTGCCCCAGGGGCGGATGATCTTTCCGACGCTCACCGTGGAAGAGAACATCCGGACCGGGCTCTCCAGTACGGGCAAGCGCAACATACCGGAGGATGTGTTCGCCCTGTTCCCGGTGCTGTGGGACATGCGCAAGCGCAAGGGCGGCAACCTGTCGGGTGGTCAGCAACAGCAGCTGGCTATTGCGCGTGCGCTGGTCACCGACCCCAAGGTGCTGCTGCTCGATGAACCTACCGAGGGCATCCAGCCGTCCATCATCAAGGACATCGCAAACGTCCTCAACGAGATTCGCAAGCTGCGCGAGATCTCGATCATCGTCTCCGAGCAGGTGCTCAGCTTCACCATGGCGATTGCCGATCGCATCATCGTGATCGAGAAAGGGAACTTCATCCGTGAGGACCGGCGCGAGGAAGTCGATGAGGCGCAGATCAGCAAGTATCTCTCGGTATGAACCCCTTCACTCATTCAATACGCAGGAGTCAGAATCATGCGGCACGGTGATATCTCATCGAGCAACGACACGGTCGGTGTGGCCGTCGTCAATTACAAGATGCCCCGCCTGCACACCCGCGCCGAAGTGCTGGACAATGCCCGCAACATCGCGGACATGGTCGTCGGCATGAAGCAGGGGCTGCCGGGGATGGACCTGGTGATCTTTCCCGAGTACTCCACCCACGGGATCATGTACGATCCGAAGGAGATGTACGACACCGCCTCGACCATACCCGGCGAGGAGACCGAGATCTTCGCGGCCGCCTGCCGCAAGGCGAAGACCTGGGGGGTATTCTCCCTCACCGGCGAGCGTCACGAGGATCATCCGAACAAGGCGCCGTACAACACCCTGATCCTGATGAACGATCAGGGCGAGATCGTGCAGAAGTACCGCAAGATCATGCCCTGGTGCCCGGTGGAGGGCTGGTACCCGGGAGACAAGACCTACGTCAGCGAAGGGCCGAAAGGGCTCAAGGTCAGCCTCATCATCTGCGACGACGGCAACTACCCGGAGATCTGGCGTGACTGTGCCATGCGTGGCGCCGAGCTGATCGTGCGCTGCCAGGGATACATGTACCCGTCCAAGGAACAGCAGGTGATCGTGGCCAAGGCCATGGCGTGGATGAACAACAGCTACGTGGCCGTGGCCAATGCCACCGGCTTCGATGGCGTGTATTCCTATTTCGGTCATTCGGCCATCGTCGGCTTCGATGGTCGCACGCTGGGCGAATGTGGCGAAGAGGACTACGGCATCCAGTATGCCGAGCTGTCCGTCTCGCAGATCCGCGATTTTCGCAAGAATGCCCAGTCGCAGAATCACCTGTTCAAGCTGCTGCATCGCGGCTACACGGGCAAGATCAATTCGGGCGAGGGCGATACCGGCGTGGCCGCCTGCCCCTACGAGTTCTACACCAAGTGGATCACCGACCCGGACGCGGCGTGCGAGGATGTCGAGGCCATCACGCGCAAGACGGTCGGCACCGCAGAGTGTCCCATCGAGGGCATTCCCAACGAGGACACGGCCTCCTCGCACCGCTAGGAGACAGTGGCATGGGTCGGTGGGTTATCCCGCCGGCCCATGCCCGTCCGAGGCCGTGCCGGTCGTCCCGCCATGTCTGCCGTCCTGAGGCCGGACAAGTCCGTCGGTCACGGCCTTGCTACGGCAGGCGCCCCTGCCGATCCGCTGCGACGCGCCCGGCTCTTTCTCACGGCGCTCTGGGGTGGCCATCCCGGAGATGACCGGGTGCTGCCGATGGCGCTGCCCGCGCCCCGCCTGACCGAGGGGCGACTCTATCTGTCGCCCACGGTGTCTGCCAATACCGCACGCGCGGCTGCGGCCCATGCCGGGGCACATCTGGCGTATTCCACACAGTGCTTCGACACGGCCGACCTGAAGGCCCGCCAGCGGGAGCTGATCGAGACGGTGGAGGACGCCCGTGTCGAGGCGCTCGCCAGCCGCGAGTTCCCGGGGCTGCGCCGCCTGTGGCATGAGCAGCTTGGCGAGGTGGCGGTCGATGTGCAGGACTTCGACCATCTCCTGCACCGCCTGGCGGTTGCCCTGCTCCTGCCGGATCGCCACGACCCGAATGCCTGGGTGGCCCGGGGGCAGCGTCTGTTCTACGCCGAGCCCGTCCGCTGGGAGGATCCCGGTTTCGCCCGCGAGCTGGGCCTGCTGCTGGCCAGCGATCTGGGCCAGATGCGTATCGCCATGAACGAGGGACGCCCTTTTTCCGTGGCCGCCTACCGCGATGACAATACCCACCTGTGGACCACTGATCGGGCGCTTGCCCGCGAAGCAGGCAGCCCGCAGGCGGTGGATGCCATCGGTGTGCGGTCGGCGCGCCTGCGCGAGACGGATACGGGCGCGAGCCTCTCGCTGGTGGATGGTGCCCGCGCGGATACGGAGACGGGCTATGCCATCCAGCCCGTGACGGAGCAGGCCGCCCTCGAATACCGGGAGGGGGCGGAGGCGTCGCTGTCGACATCGGTACTCGCCTACCCCGAATGGGATTACCGCATCCAGCGCCTCAAGCAGGACTGGGTGCAGGTGCTGGACCGGCGCCCGTCGGCGAGGGCACCGGCCGTGGCCGAAGAGGTGCTGGGGCGTTACCGGTCGGTCATCGAGCGGCTGCACCGCCAGATCGCGGCCGTGCATCACCAGAGTCGCAGACGACTGCGTCGCCAGGTCGAGGGGGACGAGCTCGATCTCGACGGGGTCATCGAGAACCGGATCGCGATGCAGGGTGGCCAGACGCCGGATGGGCGGGTCTACATGCGGCATCACCTGCACTCCGAACAGGAGCTGGCGCTGCTGGTGTTGCTGGATCTCTCCGCGTCGACCCGGGACGCCTTGCGCGAGGCCCCCGAGCGCAGCGTGCTCGATGTCACGCGCGAGGCGGCCATCGTGCTGGCCGACGCCCTGAGCCGGCTCGGTCATCGCTTTGCGATCCACGGGTTCAATTCCGACGGTCGTCAGGCGCTGCATTACCAGCGGTTGCTGGATTTCGACGAGCCCTACGGGGCCGAACAGGTGGCGCGGCTCGGCGCCATGCAGGGCGAGTTCTCCACGCGCATGGGGGCGGCGATCCGTCACGCCACCCGCTGCCTGGCGGCGCAGCCGGCGGCACACCGCCTGCTGCTCGTCATCACCGACGGCGCACCCTCGGATATCGACGTGCACGACCCGCGCCTGCTCATCGAGGATGCCCACCATGCCGTGGTCGATGCCCTGGGTCATGACCTCCTGCCCTACTGCCTCAGTCTCGATGCCGAGGCCGATGCCTACGTCACCCACATCTTCGGCGCCCATCGCCATGCGGTGATGCAGCGCGTGACCGATCTGCCGCGCCATCTGCCGGAGGTGTATTTCCGGCTGGTCCGGCGCTATCTGGGGTGACTAAGAGTCGCAGGTCGCGTGCTCGATGCCGGTGCGCGTGCGGGGCGCATGTCACGTAATGGTGCGCGATCGGGCGCCGCATCTGCGCCAGACGGGTGCCCCGTGGTGATGGTGTGTGCTGGTACGCGCCTTGCATTGGGGCAGGTATGGAGGCGCTTTCCCTACAGGAGGTCGTGCCGGTGCGTCACTGGCGGGCGCGGCTGGAGGTCGACTTTGGCGTGCGGGCCGGGCGCACGGTACCGGTGCGTCGCGTGCACAGCGGACCGCTGGTCGTGCAGCGGCCGTTCTATCCCGAGGGCGGGGTCTGCCACCTGTACCTGCTGCACCCGCCCGGTGGGCTGGTGGGCGGCGATGCGCTGGAGGTCGGTCTGGCCGTGGCGCCGCAGGCCCATGCGCTGGTCACCACACCCGGGGCGACCAAGTTCTATCGCAGCAACGGCCTGGAGGCCTCGCAGACGCAGCACCTGCGCGTGGGCAGCAACGCAGCGCTGGAGTGGCTGCCGCAGGAGACGATCGGTTTCGATGGTGCCAAGGCGCGTACGCACTGCCGCGTGGAACTCGAGGACGGTGCGCGCTTCATCGGCTGGGAGACCCTGGTCCCTGGGCGCCCGGCGGGTGGACATCTGTTTCGCACCGGCTGTCTGCGCCAGCGCCTGGAGCTCTGGCGCGGGGACGAGCCGCTCGTCGTCGATGCCTTGACCCTCGATGGCGACGGTGGGCTGCTGCACGCTGCCGCGGGACTGTCGGGCAGACGCTGTCTGGCCACCCTGCTTGCCACGCCGGTGACGCGCGAGCTGCTGGAGGCGGTGCGCACGCAGGTCGCCGCGCCCGACAGTGCGCAGCTTGGCATCACGCTCATCGACGACCTGCTGGTCTGCCGTTATCTCGGCGACGAGGCACTGGCGGCGCGCGCGGTCTTCGAGCGGATCTGGGCGCTGCTGCGACCGGCCCTGCTGGGCCGTCCCGCCTGCACGCCGCGCATCTGGCGCACCTGAGACATCCGATCAATTACGCAAGGCACGGAGACAGACGATGGAACTCTCGCCAAGGGAAAAAGACAAGCTGGTGCTGTTCACGGCAGGCCTGCTGGCCGAGCGGCGCAAGGCGCGCGGGCTCAAGCTCAACTACCCGGAGGCGGTGGCCTTCATCTCCTGCGCCATCATGGAAGGTGCACGCGAGGGACGCAGTGTGGCCGAGCTCATGGGCTTTGGTGCCACGCTGCTCACTCGCGAGGACGTGATGGACGGGGTGCCGGAGATGATCGACGAGGTGCAGGTGGAGGCGACGTTTCCCGATGGCACCAAGCTCGTCACCGTGCACCAGCCCATCGTCTAGGAGACGCAGATGATTCCCGGAGAACTGCTGCCGGCCGACGGCGAGATCGAACTCAACGCGGGGCGCGATACGTGCCGCCTCACCGTGGCCAACACCGGCGACCGGCCCATCCAGGTCGGCTCGCATTACCACTTCTACGAGACCAATCCCGCCCTCGAGTTTGAACGCGAGGCGGCGCGCGGCTTTCGCCTGAACATCCCCGCCGGTACCGCGGTGCGTTTCGAGCCCGGGCAGTCGCGCGAGGTGGAACTCGTCGCCTACGCCGGCGCGCGCCGGGTGTACGGCTTTCGCGGCGCGGTGATGGGCGCACTCGAGGAGGGGGCATCATGACCCGGATCACGAGACAGGCCTATGCCGAGATGTACGGCCCGACCACGGGCGATCGCCTGCGCCTCGCCGACACCGAACTCGTCATCGAGGTCGAGGCCGATCACACGGTCTACGGCGACGAGGTGAAGTTCGGTGGCGGCAAGGTGATCCGCGACGGCATGGGCCAGGGACAGCGGGTGGCCGCCGAGGTGGTGGATGTCGTCATCACCAACGCGCTGATCCTCGATCACTGGGGCATCGTGAAGGCCGACATCGGCATCAAGAACGGACGTATCGCCGGCATCGGCAAGGCCGGCAACCCGGACGTGCAGCCCGATGTGAACATCGTGGTCGGCCCCGGCACCGAGGCCATCGCGGGCGAGGGCCAGATCCTCACCGCCGGCGGCATCGATGCCCACATCCATTTCATCTGCCCGCAGCAGGTGGAGGAGGCGATGATGTCCGGCGTCACCACCATGCTCGGCGGCGGCACGGGGCCGGCCACCGGTACCAATGCCACCACCTGCACGCCCGGTCCGTGGAACATCCATCGCATGCTGCAGGCGGCGGACAGCCTGCCCGTGAATCTCGGCTTCCTCGGCAAGGGCAACGCCAGCCTGCCGGAGCCGCTGCGCGAGCAGGTGGCCGCCGGCGCCATCGGGCTGAAGCTGCATGAGGACTGGGGCACCACGCCCGCGGCCATCGACAACTGCCTGAGCGTGGCCGAGGAGATGGACGTGCAGGTGGCGATCCATACCGACACCTTGAACGAATCGGGCTTCGTCGAGGACACGCTGGCCGCGCTCAAGGGTCGCGTGATCCACACCTACCACACCGAGGGCGCCGGTGGCGGGCACGCACCCGACATCATCCGCGCGGCCGGCGAGGCCAACGTGCTGCCGTCCTCCACCAACCCGACGCGACCCTACACGGTGAACACGGTGGACGAGCACCTGGACATGCTCATGGTCTGCCATCACCTGGACCCGGCCATCGCCGAGGACGTGGCCTTCGCCGAGTCGCGCATCCGCCGCGAGACCATCGCCGCCGAGGACATCCTGCACGACCTCGGCGCCTTCTCCATGATCTCCTCCGATTCGCAGGCCATGGGCCGTGTCGGCGAGGTGATCACGCGCACCTGGCAGACCGCGCACAAGATGAAGGTGCAGCGCGGTGCGCTCGCCGGCGACAGCGCGCGCAACGACAACCTGCGCGCCCGACGCTACATCGCCAAGTACACCATCAACCCGGCCATCACCCACGGCATCGCGCACGAGGTCGGATCGGTGGAAGTGGGCAAGCTCGCCGACCTGGTGCTGTGGAAGCCGGCCTTCTTCGGGGCCAAGCCCTCGCTCATCATCAAGGGCGGCATGATCGTGGCCGCGCCCATGGGCGATCCCAATGCCTCCATCCCCACGCCGCAGCCGGTGCATTACCGCACCATGTTCGGCGCGCTCGGTGCCGCGCGCCATGCCACGCGCCTGACCTTCCTCTCGCAGGCGGCGCAGGCCGCCGGCATCCACGAGCAGCTCGCACTGGCCTCGCGCATCGGCGTGGTGAAGGACACGCGCAGCGTGCGCAAGGCCGACATGGTGCACAACGCCTGGCAGCCGCAGATCGAGGTCGACCCGCAGACCTACGAGGTACGCGCCGACGGCGAACTGCTCATCTGCGAGCCGGCCGTGGAGCTGCCGCTCGCCCAACGCTATTTCCTGTTCTGAGGCCGGCCATGCTGCACATCCACGAACGCATCGAGACACCGGACGAGACCCCTGCGCTCACCCTGACCCTGCCCTTCGACCAGCGGCAGAAGAGCCGCTTTCGCGCCACGCTCGACGATGGCAGCGAGGTGGCCGTGCAGCTGCCGCGCGGCACGGTGCTGCGCGGGGGTGACGTGCTGCGCGCGGCGGACGGCCGGCTCGTGAGCGTGCGTGCCGCCGACGAGGCGGTCTCCACGGTGGCGGCCGACGATGCACGTCTGCTGGCACGCGCGGCCTATCACCTGGGCAACCGGCACATGCCGCTGGAGGTCGGCGACGGCTGGCTGCGCTACCAGCACGATCACGTGCTGGACGACATGGTCGCCGCGCTCGGTCTCCTGGTGCGTTTCGAACAGGCCCCCTTCGAGCCCGAGGCCGGCGCCTACGCCGGTGGTCACGGTCATCACCACAGTCATCACCACGGCGGGCATCACGCGACACAGCATGAACATGGACACGCCCACGAGCACTAGCCAGCTGCGCCTCTGGCAGCTGATCAGTCCCGCGCTGCCGGTGGGCGCCTATGCCTATTCCGGCGGGCTGGAATACGCCATCGACGCCGGCTGGGTGAGGACGCGTGAGGCCGTGCAGGACTGGATCGGCGTGCAGCTGCGCGAGGTGCAGGCGCGGCTCGACGTGCCCGTGTTCCTGCGTCTGCACGCCGCCTGCGCCGCGGGGGACGCGCCCGGCCAGCGCCGCTGGGACGCCCTGCTGCGCGCCAGTCGCGAGACCGCCGAGCTGCGCGCCGAGGATGCGCAGCTGGGGGCGGCGTTGCTGCGCCTGCTCGTGGACCTCGATATCCGGCCGGCGGCAGCACCCGATACGCCCGCGCCGACCTTTGCCCTGGCCTTCGCACTGGCAGCCGTGCACTGGGGCATCGAGGCACGCGCGGCGGCCGAAGGGCTGCTCTGGGCCTGGTGCGAGAACCAGGTGGCGGCGGCGGTCAAGCTCGTGCCCCTGGGCCAGACCGACGGGCAGCGCCTGCTGCTGGCCCTGAGCGGGGACATCGGCGCGGCCGTGACGCGCGGCCTGACCATCGAGGACGAGGCCATCGGCGCCTCGGCCCCCGGCGTGGCCCTGGCCAGCTCCCTGCACGAGACGCAATACACCCGCCTGTTCCGGTCCTGACCGGCAGGCGCATGATCAGACACGGACAACGGAGCGAGACATGAACCCGGACAAGGCACTGCGCGTGGGCATCGGCGGACCGGTGGGCTCGGGCAAGACGGCACTGGTCGAGGCCCTGTGCAAGGCCATGCGCGATCATTACCAGATCGCCGTGGTCACCAACGACATCTACACCCAGGAGGACGCCCGGTTCCTGCAGCACCACGGCGCACTGGAGGAAGGGCGCATCATCGGCGTGGAGACCGGCGGCTGTCCGCACACGGCCATCCGCGAGGATGCCTCCATCAACCTCGCCGCCGTGGCCGAACTCAACCGGCGCTTCGCCGGCCTCGACGTGGTCTTCATCGAGAGCGGCGGCGACAACCTGAGCGCCACCTTCAGTCCCGAGCTCTCCGATCTCACCATCTACGTCATCGACGTCTGCGCCGGCGACAAGATCCCGCGCAAGGGCGGGCCCGGCATCACCCGCTCCGACCTGCTGGTGATCAACAAGACCGAGCTCGCGCCCCATGTCGGGGCCTCGCTGGAGGTGATGGACCGCGATGCGCGCCGCATGCGCGGCGACAAACCCTTCGTCTTCGCCAACGTGCGCGACGGCCAGGGACTGCCGGCCATCATCGATTTCATCATCGAACAGGGCGTGCTGCCGCGTCGCGCCGCCTGAGGGCAGACGCGCACCAGTCTGGTGCGCGCGTACGGTGCATGCGCCGGCATCGCGCACCGCGCTTGGGCAAAACGCCCCCTGATCACCGCATCGCGGGCCATTTTGCAGCGTGAATCACACATGGCACGCATCCTGCAATTTCTCCCATGACGCTTAACCCGTTCAGGTGTTCCGGGCCAAGCAGACAGCCGGGACGACGGCTTACGCAATGTGTGCACAGGAGAACCAACCCATGAAGCTAGTAACTGCAATCATTAAGCCCTTCAAGCTCGATGATGTGCGCGAATCCCTCTCCGAGATCGGTGTGCAGGGCATCACCGTGACCGAGGTAAAGGGCTTTGGCCGTCAGAAGGGTCACACCGAACTGTATCGCGGCGCCGAGTATGTCGTGGACTTCCTGCCGAAGGTGAAGCTGGAAGTGGCGATCGACGACGGCCTGGTCGATCAGGTCATCGAGGCCATCACCAAGTCGGCCAATACCGGCAAGATCGGCGACGGCAAGATCTTCGTCTATCCGCTTGAGCAGGCCATTCGCATCCGCACGGGCGAATCCGGCCCCGATGCGCTGTAAACGAACTCTGGTTAGCGGAGGAATCTAACGTGGAAAACCAAATCTTCGAACTGCAATACGCACTCGATACCTTCTACTTCCTGGTATCGGGCGCCCTGGTCATGTGGATGGCCGCCGGCTTCGCCATGCTCGAATCCGGTCTGGTCCGCTCCAAGAGCACGACCGAGATCCTCACCAAGAACGTCGCGCTGTACTCCATCGCCTGCATCATGTACCTGATCGTTGGTTACGACATCATGTATGACGGCGGCTGGTTCGTCTCCAGCGCGGTGGTCGGCGACAGCTACGTCGCGGATACCCTGGCCGCCTCGGCCGAGGCCGGCTTCGACGGCGACTCGGTCTACTCCGGCGCCTCGGACTTCTTCTTCCAGGTGGTGTTCGTCGCCACGGCCATGTCCATCATCTCCGGTGCGGTGGCCGAGCGCATGAAGCTCTGGGCCTTCCTGCTGTTCGCGGTGGTCATGACCGGCTTCATCTATCCGATGGAAGGCGGCTGGACCTGGGGTGGCAATGACGTGTTCGGCATGTTCAACCTGGGTGACGCCGGCTTCTCCGACTTCGCCGGTTCCGGCATCGTGCACATGGCCGGTGCGGCCGCCGCCCTGGCCGGTGTGCTGCTGCTGGGCGCCCGTAAAGGCAAGTACGGCCCGAACGGCGAGATCCACGCCATCCCCGGTGCCAACCTGCCGCTGGCGACCCTGGGTACCTTCATCCTGTGGATGGGCTGGTTCGGCTTCAACGGCGGTTCCGTGCTGAAGCTGGGTGACATCGCCTCCGCCAACGCCGTGGCCATGGTGTTCCTCAACACCAACGCCGCTGCCGCCGCCGGTGCCGTCGCCGCCCTGATCGTCGCCCGCCTGATGTTCGGCAAGGCCGACCTCACCATGACGCTGAACGGCGCCCTGGCCGGTCTGGTGGCGATCACCGCCGAGCCCTCCACGCCCACCCCGCTGCTGGCCTCCGTCTTCGGTGCCGTCGCGGGTACCATCGTGGTGTTCTCCATCATCGCCCTGGACAAGCTCAAGATCGACGATCCGGTCGGTGCGATCTCGGTGCACGGTGTGGTGGGTCTGCTCGGCCTGCTGCTGGTGCCGCTCACCAACGACGGTGCCTCCTTCGGCGGCCAGATCCTCGGTGCGCTCACCATCTTCATCTGGGTGTTCGTGGCCTCCCTGATCGTCTGGTTCATCATCAAGATGATCATGGGTCTGCGCATCTCCGAGGAAGACGAGTACGCCGGTGCCGACTTCTCCGAATGCGGTATGGAAGCCTACCCGGAGTTCACCGGCAGCAAGAAGTAACATCTGCCTTGACCAAGGTAGTCAGCACAGACGGGCCCTTCGGGGCCCGTCTTCTTTTTGGTTCGTTGTCCGTGGTTCGTTGTCCGTTGTAAAGGCGTAGGGCGCAAGCAAGGGGATGACGAATGTCGGACAACGGACCACCCAGTTGCATCCCCCGACCCCAACCCGCTACCGTTGGCCTCTTCTCACTCCACGAGCCACCGCTGCACCACATGTTCAAGGCCATCGATCTGAAGACCGCCCTCTTCGGCCCCGTGAGCTTCGCGGTCGCGGCGGGCGAGTGCCTGGTGCTGCGCGGGCCGTCGGGGGCGGGCAAGTCGCAGCTGTTGCGGGCGCTGGCGGATCTCGATCCCAGCGAGGGCGAGGTGTGGCTGGAGGGCGTCGAGCGGCGGGCCATGCCGGTGACGGCCTGGCGGCGGGCGGTGGGTCTGCTGCCGGCCGAGGCGGCCTGGTGGCACGAGACCGTGGGTGCGCACTTCGCCGAGCCCGCGGCGGTGGATGTCGCGGCGCTGGGCTTCCGCCCGGGGGTGATGGACTGGGAGGTCACGCGTCTGTCCAGTGGCGAGCGCCAGCGACTGGCGCTGCTGCGGGTGCTCGCCAACCGGCCGCGCGTGCTGCTGCTGGATGAGCCCACCGCCAATCTGGACGACGACAACGCGGCGCGCGTGGAGGCGCTGGTGCGCACCTATCTCAAGGAACACGGCGCCTGTGCGCTGTGGGTGAGCCACGACCCGGCGGAGGTGCGGCGCATGGCCGACCAGGTGCTGGTGCTCGATGCCCGCGGCGAGGGCCAGGCGGCATGAGCGGGGTCGCGTCATGAACATGGAACAGCTCTCCGTCGTCGAGCTCGGCATCGCCGCGGCCCTGGTCGTGGTCCTGGCCGTGACCAATCTCGTCCTCGGGCTGGGGCAGGCGCGCAGCCTGCTGGTGGCGGCCGTACGCGCCACGGTGCAGCTGCTGCTGGTCGGCCTGGTGCTGAAGTTCGTCTTCGACGTGGGCCACTGGGGCTGGGTGGCGCTGATCGGCCTGTTCATGCTGGCCATGGCCGGTTACGAGGTGCTGGCGCGGCAGAAGCGGCGCTTCGCCGGGGTCTGGGGCTACGGCGTGGGCGCGGTGTCCATGTTCGTCTCCTCCTTCAGCGTGACCCTGCTGGCGCTCCTGGTGATCGTCGCGCCCACGCCCTGGTACGAGCCGCAGTACGCCATCCCGCTGCTCGGCATGATCCTCGGCAACACCATGACCGGCATCGCGGTGGCCATGGAGCGGCTGACCGACGCGGCCTGGCGGCAGCGCCGCGAGATCGAGGGACGGCTGCTGACGGGGGTGACCTGGGCGCAGGCGATTGCCGAGCCGCGCAGGGACGCCGCACGGGCCGGGCTCACGCCCATCATCAATGCCATGGCGGCCTCGGGCGTGGTGAGCCTGCCCGGGATGATGACCGGCCAGATCCTGGCCGGTGCGCCGCCGGTGGAGGCGGTGAAGTACCAGATCATGATCCTGTTCCTGATCGCGGTGGGCACGGGCTTCGGCGTGCTGGCGGCCCTGTGGCTGGCCTCGCGGCGCCTGTTCGACGAGCGCCAGCGGCTGCGGCTGGACCGCCTGCAGGCGCGGGCCTGACCGGGCCGGCATGAAAAAGGCCCCGGTCGCCCGGGGCCTTTTCGTCTGGCGAGGGGACGGCCTCAGCCCATCAGCTTCTTCAGCATGAAGTTCGGCGTCGCGCAGGCGGCGCGGTGCACCGCGGCGTTGTAGTACTCGGTGGCAAACGGCAGCTCCTCGGCCTGCTCCTCGCGGCTGAACATCACCGGCATGTCCTTGCAGGCCAGGGTGGCGCTCCACCAGCCGCTCGGGTACAGCGGCTGCGGGAAGGTGATGGTCATGACGTCGAGAAAGCCCGCCGCGCGCATCATGTCGTGCATGGGCCGGATGATGCGGTCGGTGTGATACAGCGGCGACTCGCTCTGCTGCACCACCAGGCCGTTTGGCGCCAGCGCCCGGTGCACGTCCTCGAAGAAGGGGCGTGAGAACAGGCCCTCGGCCGGACCCACCGGGTCGGTGCTGTCGACGATGACCACGTCCACCGAGCCGGGCGCCAGGTCCTTCACGTACTTGATGCCGTCATCCCACAGCAGCGTGGCGCGCGGGTCGCCGTTGGACTCGCAGAGCTCGGGGAAGTACTGTTCGGAGAGGCGCGTGACGCGTTCGTCGATGTCCACCTGCACGGCCGACTCGATGCCCGGGTGCTTGAGCACCTCGCGCAGGGTGCCGCAGTCGCCACCGCCGATGATGACCACGCGCTTCGGGTTCGGGTGGCTGAACAGCACCGGGTGGCTCATCATCTCGTGGTAGAGGAAATTGTCGTAGGTCGAGACCATGGTGCAGCCATCGATGATCATGAGCTTGCCGTAGGTCTCGGTGTCATAGATCTCGATCTTCTGGAAGGGCGTCTGTTCCTCGTGCAGTTTCGCCTTGATCTTCAGCGAAAACGCCGAACCCTCGGCGGCGTGGATTTCGGTGAACCAGCGATCATCCAGAGACATGCGAAACGCTCCCCTATGGCGGTGGGCAAAAACGGTATTATACGCACGACATCCCGGCGGCGGGCCACCGTCGCCCCAATCTCAAGGTCAGGCAGATGACAGACTGGACACTCGACAGGTCCCGGCAGCTCTACGGCATCGACAACTGGAGCGGTGGCTATTTCACCGTCAACGAGGCGGGTCACGTGGCCATGCGTGCACGGCGCGACGCCGCCCCCGCGGTGGACCTCTACCGCCTGGCCGGCGAGCTACGCGAAGAACAGGGGCTGCGCCTGCCGGCCCTGGTGCGCTTCGAGGACGTGCTGCACGACCGTGTCGACACACTGTGCAGCGCCTTCGACCAGGCCATGGACGAGGTGGACTACCGGGGCGGCTACACCGCCGTCTATCCCATCAAGGTCAACCAGCAGCGCAGCGTGGTGGCGCAGATCCTCGCCCACGGCGGCAGCCGCGTGGGCCTGGAGGCGGGCAGCAAGCCGGAGCTCCTGGCGGTGCTGGCGCTGGCGCGTCCCGGCGGCGTGATCGTCTGCAACGGCTACAAGGACCGCGAGTACCTGCGCCTGGCGCTGCTCGGCCGCCTGCTCGGCCAGCGCATCTACATCGTGGTGGAAAAGCCCTCCGAGCTCGAACTCGTCATCCAGGAGGCGCGCGACCTGGGCGTGCGCCCCCTGCTGGGCATGCGCGTGCGCCTGGCCTCCATCGGCGCCGGCAAGTGGCAGAACACGGGGGGCGAGAAGGCCAAGTTCGGGCTCTCCGCCGCCCAGGCCCTGCGCCTGCTGCACCGCCTGCGCGAGGAGGACATGCTGGACTGCATGGGCCTGCTGCACTTTCACATGGGCTCGCAGATCGCCAACATCCGCGACATCCAGCGCGGCATGCGCGAGGCCGCACGCTTCTACCAGGAGCTGCGCCGCCTGGGCGCCGACATCCGCGTGGTGGACGTGGGCGGCGGGCTCGGCATCGACTACGAGGGCACGCGTTCGCGCCACTACTGCTCCATGAACTACAGCGTGCAGGAATACGCGCGCAACATCGTGCGCACCCTGCACGAGACCTGCGAGGAACACGGCCTGCCGCATCCCGAGGTCTTCACCGAGTCCGGCCGCGCCATGACGGCGCACCATGCCGTGCTCATCACCAATGTCACGGACATCGAGCGCCTGGGCATGGACGAGCCTGCCCCGCCGACCGAGTCGGGCGAACCGGCCATCCTGCAGGACCTGTGGGCGCTGTACGAGAATGCCGGGGGCGTCTCGCCCACCGAGGTCTACCACGACGCGGCCCACTGGCTCACCGAGGCGCAGTCCATGTATGCCCATGGCGTGTTCACGCTGGAGCAGCGGGCACGCGCCGAGGAGCTCTATTTCGCCATCTGCCGCCGCCTGCTCGAGGGCATGGAGGGGCAGAGCCGGGTGCAGCGCGAGATCCGCGACGAGCTCAACGAGAAGCTGGCCGACAAGTACTTCTGCAATTTCTCCGTGTTCCAGTCCATCCCGGACGTGTGGGCCATCGAGCAGATCTTCCCCATCATGCCGCTCAACCGGCTGGAACAGCGGCCCACGCGGCGCGCCGTGCTGCAGGACCTGACCTGCGACTCGGACGGACGCATCGACCGCTACGTGGAGGACGACGGCATCGAGCCCACCCTGCCGCTGCATGCCGTGGGGCCGGAGGAGGACTACCTCATCGGCATCTTCCTGGTGGGCGCCTACCAGGAGATCCTGGGCGACCTGCACAACCTGTTCGGTGATACCGACTCGATCAACGTGGCACTCACCGATGACGGCTACCGCCTGGTGGAGCCCGAGTACGGCGATACCGTCGACGAGCTGCTGCGCTACGTGCACTTCGACACCGACGCCCTGCTGGCAGCGCTGAAGGACAAGGTCGATGCGCTCGCCATCGATGCCGACAAGCGCCAGCTGCTGGTGGAAGAGCTCAAGGCCGGTCTCGAGGGATACACCTATCTCGAGGACTGAGGGGTGCAGGACCGCACAGCTTCATCCCTGAAGGGTGGTGTGCGTGGCATGATTCTGGTATTACCGTTGGGTCATTCGCCGGATTTCATCGGGCGTGCAATACAAAGGGATGGGGAATGAACGACACGCTGGTCAATATCGTCGCCTGGGCGGGCATCGCCGTCTTCGTGCTGGGCAATCTCATGATCGCCTCCTCGGCCTACCGGCGCGGCCTGATCATGGGCCTGATCGGCCTGGTCCCGGTGGTCAACTTCTACTATGTCGCCTCCGCCTGGACCGAGAACAAGACCCGCAACGGCTTCCTGCTGCTGGTGGCCGGTGCCCTGGCCGTGGCCGTGGCCTTCTACGGCGGGGCCGACGAGGCCGTGAGCCAGACGGCCAAGCGGGTCGGGGGCGAGGTCGGCGTCGAGGTGCCGGAGATCAGGATGCCGGTCAAGGCGAAGGGCGAGGTCGAGGCCCCGAATAAGGCCGAGGTCGAGGCCGCCGGCATCGATACCAGCGAGTCGGTGCTGGAGCGCTCCGATTTCATCGAGGGCTTCGAGATCCAGCCGCTGCCGCCGGAGGACGTGCAGTCCATCCCCGTCGAGACGGTCAAGCGTCTGTGGTACCCCGTTTGCCCGGCCGACCTGCCGGGGCGCGAGGCCAAGCCGCTGCGCCTGAAGACGAAGGACGGCAAGGTGGTGGAAGGGCGGCTCGCCGCGGCGGGTGACATCTCGCTGAGCATCGAGCAGTTCGTGCAGGGCGGCATCGTGAATTTCGAGTACCGCTACAGCGAGCTCGAACGCATCGAGGTCTACGAGCGCGAACGCGGGCCGGTGCCGGCCTCGCTGGACTGCACCCCGCCACCGCCGCCCCCGGCACCCGAGGAGGCCTCCCCGGCCGCCGAGCCGGCCCCGGCGCCCGCCGAACCGGTCTCCGCCCCGGTGGTGCTGCCGCCGCCGGCGCCCAGCGAGTAACGGGCGGCGTCCCTGCGACCGACAGGCCGGGGCCCGACAGGCCGGGCGATTCGCGCTAGAATGCCCGGCCTCTGATCAACCGCTTCGGGTCCAGCCACATGCAAGTCTATGTCTACCGCAGCACGCTGCGGGCCGATACCTATCTCTATCTGCCGGAAAAGGACGTCTTCGACGGGCTGCCCGAGGGGCTGCTCAAGCTCTTCGGCACCCCGGTCTTCGCACTGGAGTTCGAGCTCACGCCCGGGCGCCGGCTCGCCCAGGAAGATCCGGCGAAGGTGCGGGAGAACCTCGAACAGCAGGGTTTCCATCTGCAGATGCCGCCCGCCCCCGGCCAGCCCACGGCCGAGGAACTGCTGGCCCGCCTCGTCAACAGCTGAGCGTCCCGGTCACCGGGTCGATTCAGGGCCGCAGGCCGCGGCGCGTGTCCACCAGCTCGATACGCCAGGTGGCGTGGCAGGCGACGCACTTGTTGAGCGTGTCGCCGAGCTGGCGCAGGGCATGCTGCGTATCGCCCAGGGTCTCCAGGTCCAGGGCGATCTGGTCGAAGTCGGCGTGGGTGGCGCGGCCGAGCTGACGGAACGCCATCGGCAACTGCTGCCTCACCGCCGGCGGCACATCCTGGGCCATGCCCAGGCCGAGCCGGCGGGCCGCCGTGATGGCGGTGTCGATGTCCTCGGCGGCCAGTCCCGCCGTGATCTGCTGTACCCCTTCCAGGAACATCCGCATCTCGGTGAGCACCAGGTCGCGCCCGGCCGGGTCCATGGCGATGACCTCGCGCTGGTCGGGGTCGACGACGCCCTGTCCTTCCTCTGCCGTTTCGGCCTGTGCGAGGGGTGCAAGGGCCAGGCAGGCGGCGAGCAACAAAGGGGAGATGCGCGGCATGGGGTGTCCTGTCAGGTTTCGTTGTGGATGGGGATGGTCTTGTCGTCTCCGCCGCGGCGGTGCCACAGCACCGGCCACAGTCGCAGGGTGAAGACGAGCAGGGAGAGCCAGAGCAGCACGGCGCCGGTCACGGACAGGCCCTGCTGGCCGAGGCCGAACCCGGTCAGCAGCAGCCACAGCCCGAGGTGCGCCAGCCCCTGCTGACCGAGGCTCCAGGCCCCGCCGCGGATGGGGTTGCCGGTGAAGCGGGGCAGCATGTGTTCGGCCAGGCCGTAGACCAGGAAGGTCATGAAGCCGACCGTGAACAGGTGCAGCGGCAGCGGCCGTGCACTGCCCTCGCCGAACAGCCCGCCGAAGGGCAGGAAGCCGCCGGCGATGAAGAGGTAGACCATGGCGGCCAGGATGGCGGCGCGACTGGTCGGGCTGAGACCGAGGCCCACGTGGCGCGCACCGCCGGCCTGGCGGTCCGGGGCGCCTGCCACCAGCTTCAGGCACTCGCCCTCCGGGTGCACACCGATCTGCACCAGCTCGCCGTCCAGCACGATGGCGGGGATGGAGCGGATGCGCAGCCGCGTGGCGAGCTCGCGTCCCTCCGGCTGTCCCATGTCCACCACCGCGAAGTCGATGGCCTTCTTCTCGGCGATGCCGCGCCAGACCTTCTCGGCCTGGTGGCAGGTCTGGCACCACTCGGAGACCACCAGTTCGACCTTCATCGCTCGCTCCTCCGTCTCAGTCCGCGCAGCGCATGCACTGCAGGTCGTAGCGGTCGATCCAGGCGCGCAGGGCGTCCATGGCCTCGGGGCCGGTGGTCAGGCGCGCGTAGGCCTGCTGCGGATCGTCGGGCTTCATCACCACCAGCCAGGCATCGCTGTAGGGGGCGACGTTCACCAGCCCCGGGTCCTTTTCCACCGCCGGGTTGATGCGCACGATGGTGCCGTCGAAGGGGGTGGGGATGCCGCCGGCCCACTTGCCGGATTCCAGCCGCGCCACCGGCTTGCCCGCCTCGCGGTGCGAGCCCTCCTTGCGGAAGCGGAAGTACTGCACGCGTCCGGCCATGGTCTGTGCGGGGTCGGTGATGCCCAGGGTGAAGGTGCCGTCGTCCTCCGGCCGCGCCCAGACGTAGTCCAGATCATAGAGCAGGTCGTCCGGCAGCTCGCAGCCGCGGTATTCGGTCTTGCTCATGGTCATGCCCCCTTCGGTCCGTAGTGACGCACGGTGAGCAGGATGTTGCCGGCGAACATGCCGATGCCGATCCAGCTCAGCAGCCCGCCGACCCCCACCAGGCGGTTGTCCAGCACGATCCAGCCCGCGGCCATCAACCACAGGCCGGCATTGCTCACCCACAGCTGCCCGTTGGCCATGCGCTCGGAGAACAGGGGCCGGCCGGAGAAGCGCGGCAGCACGTGCAGGCCCACGCCGTAGATCATCATGGCCATGAAGCCCAGCAGCATCACGTGGCCGTGCAGGCGCGGCACGTTGCCGGGGATGAGCCCCGGCCAGGCCAGCCAGGAGAGCGAGATCAGGCCGCCGATCAGGGCGTAGACCAGGGCCAGGGTGATGAAGAGGCGGTTGCGCTTGTGCATGCGTGATCCGGATTTTTCTGTGGTGTCGGTTTATACCGTAGCAGCTGGGGGTCATGTGTTTCTTTGATGTATATCATGTGCATCTTTTATCCGGGCTGCAACCCGCACAAGTCCACGAGCTTGCCGGGGTTACTTGCGCGATGGGAGCGGATCGGGATTAATGCCCGCGTTTCACCGGTACCCTGCCGGTGGTATGGTGCTGGCCCTGCCCGACGTATTCCCGATTCGAGGTTTGCCGATGTCCACACGCCTGATCGATCTGACCGCCGACGACCTGGGGATGGCCCCCCACAGCTACGCCTTCTACGCGCTGCGTGAACTGCGCCATGGCGAAGACGCCACCCTGCGGCTCGCCGAGGAGCCCTCGGTCCTGATGAAGAGCCTGGAGATCCAGCTGCGCCGGGGCATCCACTGGGAGGTGACGGAGGCCGGGCCGCCGGTGTGGACGGTGAGCGTGAAGCGCCGCGACGACGTGGACGCCGCCGACCTCATCGACCTGCTGACCCGCGACCACCTGCGCATCGACAAGCTCTTTGCCAATGCCCTGCACTTGGCCAACGCCAACAGGATCGAGGAGGCACTGCCGTATTTTCGCGAGTACGCCGCCGCCCTGCGCCGGCACCTGAGCCTGGAGGACGAGATCCTCGCACCGCGCTTCGACCTGCCGCGCAGCCCGGCGGGCGACGACCCGACCTCCATCATGGTGCGCGAGCACGAACAGATCCTGGAGCAGACGGTGATGATGGAGGAACTGATCGACGAGGGCCTGGGTGATGCCGGCATGCTGGCGCCCTTCTTCGCCATGCTCTCCGGGCAGCTCGCCAAGCACGAGTATCGCGAGGAGGAGAACCTCTTCCCGCACTGGAAGCGGCTGGTGAAGAACCTGGAGGGCGAGGAGGACGAGCTCTTCCGCATCGCCCGCGAGACCATCGGCGAGGTGCGCTGAGGCCCGGCGGTCTCAGGCCGAGAGAATCAGGCCGAGAGAAACAGCCCGGCGGCCAGCAGGCCGCCGGTACCCAGTACCAGCAGCACGTTCTGTCCCAGCACCGGCGTCAGCCGCGCGACATCCGCGTGGTGGCGCCAGGCCCCGCGCCACACCACGATCCCCAGCGGCAGGGTGGCAAGTCCTGCCAGCGCACCGACCGGCAACAGCCCGCCCGCCCAGCCGAGCAGCAGGCTCGCATAGGCCGCCAGCAGGAATCCCCCGAACACGTACAGGCTCCCCCGGGCCCCGATGACGATGGGCAGGTGGCGCCGGCCCGCGCCGGCATCCGCCTCCCGGTCCGGCAGCTGGTTCAGCAGCAACAGGTTGCTGGCGAGGAACAGCATGGGCAGCGAGGCGACGAGCAGGCGCGGGTCCAGCCCGCCGGTGAGCACCACGCCGGTGCCGGCGACGATCACCGGGCCGAAGCCGATCCCGGGGGCCAGCAGGCAGAGCCAGGGGTTGCGGTTGAGCCAGGGGGTGTAGGTGACGACCAGCGCCACGCCGATCAGGCCCAGCACCAGGGCGGCCGGCCCGCCGGCCTGCAGGAGATAGAGGCCAATGAGGCCGCTGGCGAGCAGCGTGACCAGGCCCAGGCCCAGGGCCAGCGGGGCCCACTGCGGCTGGCGGGGGAGCACCCCGCTGCCCCCGCTGAAGGGGGTGCGGGTGGTGTGCAGGTCCAGCCCGCTGCGAAAGTCGTGGTACTCGTTGAGGCTGTTGACCGCCGTGTGGGCGAGCACCGCCGCCAGCAGGGCGAGCAGGGCGTGGCCGCCATGCACGGTGCCGGGCAGCCAGCAGGCGGCGGCCGCGCCGATGGCCCAGGCCACCAGGGCCAGCAAGAGGAAGGGCGCGCGGGCCAGCCCCGGCAGGGCGCGGGCGGGGGTGGTCACGTCAGCCGCGGTTGCGCATGTGGTCGGCGGTGCCGAAGAAGGCGCGCTTGAGGGCCTCGCGCAGCCCGGCGTCCGCCACCTGCTCGTCCAGCGCCTGGTTCATGCACAGCAGCCACTGGTCGCGCTCGGCCTCGCCGATGGGGAAGGGCAGATGTCGGCGGCGCAGCATGGGGTGGCCGTATTCGTCCCAGTACAGCGGCGGACCACCCAGCCAGCCGGAGAGGAACTTGTAGAGCTTGTCGGCCGAACCCGACAGGTCCTGCGGGTGCAGGCGCCGGATCTCGTACGTCTCGGGCAGGGTGTCCATCAGCTCGTAGAAGCGGTCCACGAGGCGGCGCACGGCGGCGTCACCGCCGAGGCGCTCGTAGGGGGTCGGTTCCTGGTCAGGGGCGCTTTGCTGGGTCATGGGGCTGTCCGTGTTTCCGGGTGTGCCCACTATACCCAGCGCCCCGGACGGCCGCCAACAACCGGGGTCAGGACGGCGGCGGCAGGGTGGGGTTGTCGGCCCCGCCCTCGCGTCCCGGCCAGCTGCGCAGGTGCAGGTCGCGCTGCGGGAAGGGGATCTCGATGCCCTCGCGCCGGAAGGCGCGGAAGATCTCGAAGTTGATCTGGCTGATGGTGTTCAGGCGCTGGTCCACCTGGGTGATGAAGAAGCGCAGCTCGAAATTGAGCGAACTGTCGCCGAACTGCCGGAACAGGACGTTGGGTCCCGGCAGCGTGTGGTGGTCCTTCAGGATCAGCGGGTGTGCCTCGGCGATCTTGAGCAGGATGTCGCGCACCTGCTCCGGGTCGGAGTCGTAGGATACGCCCACCGGCACCACCACGCGGCCATACCGGTCGGCCAGCATCCAGTTGGTCACCTGTTGGGAGATGAGCTCGGAGTTGGGCACGATCACGTCGGCGTGGTCGAAGGTCTCGATCTGGGTGGAGCGGATGTTGATGCTCTTGACGAAGCCCTCGGTGTTGCCGGCGACGATCCAGTCGCCGCGGCGGATGGGGCGCTCGAACAGCAGGATCAGGCCGGAGACGAAGTTGTTGACGATGTTCTGCAGGCCGAAGCCGATGCCCACCGACAGGGCGCCGGCGATGATGGCCAGGTTCTGCATCTCGAAGCCGGCGATGGACAGGGCGATGAGTGCCGCCACGGCGATGCCCGTGTAGCCGGTGACCGCCGCCACGGCCTCGCGCGCCCCCTGGTCCATGCGTGTGTGCCGGAGCCAGCGCGGGATCAGTCTCTGCTTGACGTAGCGGGAGAGGTTCAGCAGCAGGGCGAAGGCCAGCAGCCCGCCGAGCAGGTAGGTGGGCACGATGGTGAGCGAGCCGACGGTGAAGCCGTTGAGCAGGTAGGGGATGAGCAGGCTCTGCCCCTGCTGTGAGAAGCCCCAGATGGCGGTGAGCCAGATGACGAGGAGGCCCCAGATCACCACCAGCGAGAACAGGCGCAGCCAGGTGAGGCCGGGCACGAGCTCGTGTTCCTTCAGGCCCAGGCGGGCACGCAGGCGGCGTTGCCAGCCCAGCCGGCCCTCGTCGATGCCGTTGTAGAGATCGGTGAGCAGGACGCTGGCGAGCACGGCCAGCGCGATGGCGAAGAGGCTGCCCATGATGCCGCCGAGCAGGTAGCCGGCGAGGTTGCGATAGCCCAGGTATTCGGCCAGCAGTACGCCGAGCAGGGCCAGCATCAGTGCCAGGCGGGGCAGGCGGCCGAGCACGCTCCAGCTCGCGCGGCGCACGATCCAGACGATGTCCACCAGGTTGAGGATGAGCACGGTGACGAAGATGCCGCGTGCGAGCAGGTAGAGGTCCGGGGTGAGGGCCTGGCGCAGGCTGGTGACGAACAGCAGGTAGCCGATCAGGCCCAGGGCGGCCATCACCTTGAGGCGGCGACCCAGGGCACGGGCCGTCCCGGCGGGATGCATGAGCCAGTCGATCGCCGGTTTGCGGGGGGTCAGCAGCAGGCCGATCAGCGACAGCAGCAGCGCGAACAATGCAAGGCCCACCGCGGCCGCGGTCACGAAGGGCGGGGGCGAGGTCGGCAGGATGATGAGCAGGAAGCCGGCCGGCAGGGCCAGGGCCAGCCAGCGTGGCAGGTCGCGCCGGACCTGCACGCCCAGCGCCAGGGCAAAGTGGGCGGCGATGCCTTCGCGGGCATGGGGCGAGGCATTGCCGCGGAACAGCAGCCGGCGCAGGCCGAGGCCAGCCAGGGCGCCCAGGACCAACAGGGCCAGGGCCAGCAGCCACTGGCGCGCGTTGGGCAGCCCCCGGTCCGCCTCCAGCGTGAGCAGCTGCATGAAGGAGGTGAGCCACTGGCCCGGTTGGGCGAGATTGGCCCGGATCACGGCCCAGGCGTCGGGTCCCTGCGCGAGCAGGCGGCGGGCCAGCAGGCTCTGCTGGCCCTGGGACAGGGCATCGGCGAGGCGCTGGGCCTGCACGCCCAGCAGCCGGCAGCTGGAGAGCGTCTGCTCGTGGGCGCTCCGCTGCTGGGCGAGTTCACGGCGCTCGCGTGCCACCTCGGCCGACTCGCCCTTGCTGGCCTCCCCCAGTGACTCGAGGGTGGTGTCGATCTGCTGGATGCCCTCCTCGGCCATGGTCACGCACTCCTGCGCCTGGGCACGCAGGGCGCTGACCTCACGCAGGGCGTCGCCGATGGCCTTGGCATCGGCCGTCTCCGGGTCGACCGGCAGCAGGCGCTTTTCGATCGCTTCCAGGCTGCGGGTGGCCTCGCGCGTCCATTCCGGCGTGGCGGGCTCCTGCGCCAGGGCGGCCAGCGGCCCCAGCAGGGCGAGGATCAGCAGCCAGAGCAGCGGCCGGTATCCCCGGGGGTGAAGCTGCCGCCTGTCGGCCGGGTGGGTGGTGGAGCGCATGGTGGGCTGTCCCGTTTTTTTCTTGTTGTCGTCGTGATTTTTCAGGCGTTGACGCCGCCGATCAAGTATAATACGCGACCTTCATTCTACGCCCCCCGGAACGTCCCGTGATCGAAAATCTCCGCAATATCGCCATCATCGCCCACGTCGACCATGGCAAGACCACCCTGGTAGACCAGCTCCTGAAACAGTCGCAGACCCTCGACGAGCGCACCCAGCTCGAAGAGCGCGCGATGGACTCCAATGCCCTGGAGAAGGAGCGCGGCATCACCATCCTGGCCAAGAACACGGCCATCAACTGGGGTGACTACCACATCAACATCGTCGACACCCCCGGACACGCCGACTTCGGCGGCGAGGTGGAGCGCGTGCTGTCGATGGTCGACTCGGTGCTGCTGCTGGTGGACGCGGTGGACGGCCCCATGCCGCAGACCCGCTTCGTCACGCAGAAGGCGCTGGGCCGCGGCCTCAAGCCCATCGTGGTCATCAACAAGATCGACCGCCCGGGCGCGCGCCCGGACTGGGTGCTGGACCAGACCTTCGACCTGTTCGACCGCCTGGGGGCGACCGACGAGCAGCTCGACTTCCCCGTCATCTACGCCTCGGGCCTGAACGGCTACGCCGGTCTCGACGAGACCGTGCGCGAGGGCGACATGACGCCCCTGTTCCAGGCCATCGTCGACAAGGTGCATCCGCCGCAGGTCGACATCGAGGGCCCGTTCCAGATGCAGGTCTCGCAGCTCGACTACAACAGCTACGTGGGCGTGATCGGTATCGGCCGCATCACCCGCGGCCGCATCAAGCCGAACACCTCGGTGGCCATCGTCGACCGTGACGGCAAGCGCCGCAACGGCCGCATGCTGCAGATCTTCGGCTTCCTCGGCCTGGACCGCATCGAGGTGCAGGAGGCCACCGCCGGCGACATCATCGCCTTCACGGGCATCGAGGAGCTGTTCATCTCCGATACCCTCTGTGATCCGGGCGCGGTCGAGGCCCTGGCGCCGATGACCGTCGACGAGCCGACCGTGAGCATGACCTTCCAGGTCAACACCTCGCCGTTTGCCGGCAAGGACGGCAAGTTCATCACCAGTCGCCAGATCAAGGAGCGCCTGGAGCGCGAGCTGCTGCACAACGTGGCGCTGCGCGTCGAGCAGGCCGACGACCCGGACAAGTTCCGCGTCTCCGGTCGTGGCGAGCTGCACCTGTCCGTACTCATCGAGAACATGCGCCGCGAGGGTTACGAGCTGGGCGTGTCGCGCCCCGAAGTCATCCTGCGCGAGGTGGATGGCGTGCGCGAGGAGCCCTACGAGCAGCTCACCGTGGACGTGGAGGAGAACCACCAGGGCGGCGTGATGGAAAAGCTCGGCACCCGCGGTGGTGACCTCAAGAACATGGTGCCGGACGGCCAGGGGCGCGTGCGCCTGGACTACATCATCCCCTCGCGCGGCCTGATCGGCTTCCGTACCGAGTTCATGACCGCCACCCAGGGCACCGGTCTCATCTACTCCGTGTTCGACCATTACGGTCCGGTGAAGAAGGGCAGCTTCGGCAACCGCATCAACGGCGTGCTCATCGCCAACGGTCCGGGCAAGGTCCTGGCCTATGCCCTGTTCAACCTGCAGGACCGTGGCCGCCTGTTCATCGGCCCCGGGGAAGAGGTGTACGAGGGCATGGTGATCGGCATCCACTCGCGCGACAACGACCTGGTGGTGAACCCGCTCAAGGCCAAGCAGCTCACCAACATCCGCGCCGCTGGCACCGACGAGAACCTGATCCTCACGCCGCCGATCCGCATGAGCCTGGAGCAGGCGCTGGAGTTCATCGACGACGATGAGCTGGTGGAGGTGACCCCCAACCACATCCGCCTGCGCAAGAAAATGCTCTCCGAGAACGACCGCAAGCGCGCCTCGCGCCAGCCCAAGTAGGGCCATCCTGCATCTGTGACGGGGTTCCGGGGCGTGCCTCCCCAACCCCGCTCACGGGTGCTAACATGCTGCTAGGTTGACGCCCCGGCATGGGGCATCGCGCAGCAGAAACGGGGGAGGCCGGAGGGAGGCCGACGCACAGGTCGAGATCAAGAAGCAGCGCATCCTCATCGTCGACGATTCCAAGACGATGCGGCGCGCCATGCGCCGCCTGCTGGTGCAGGACTTCGACGTGATCGAGGCCGAGGACGGCAAGGAGGCCTGGAAGCGCATCGCCGAGGATCAGGACATCCAGGCCGTGTTCTCGGACCTGGTGATGCCGA
This sequence comes from Chromatiales bacterium, assembly GCA_014762505.1. Lineage (NCBI taxonomy): Bacteria > Pseudomonadati > Pseudomonadota > Gammaproteobacteria > Chromatiales > Chromatiales bacterium. Next base: position 165,596 of record JABURS010000043.1, read on the forward strand.
AGATGAACGGCTTCGAGCTGCTGCGCCAGATCCGCGAATCCATCCACAGTCGCATCAACCAGCTGCCGGTGGTCATCATCACCGGGCACAACGACGATGAGCGCATGCATCGCCAGGCGATGATGCTCGGCGCCACCGACTTCATCACCAAGCCCTTCGACGCCATGCAGCTCAAGGCCCGTGCCCGGGCCAGCGTCAAGTTCGACGAGACCACGCGCAAGCTGGAAGACGCGCGCAACATCATCGAGACGCAGTCGACCATCGACCCGCTCACGCGTCTGGCCAACAAGCTCTACTTCAAGCAGCACGGCTCCGAGCTCATCTCCTTCGCCCTGCGCCACGACAAGCCCCTGTCCATCCTGCGCATGTCGGTGGACAAGTACGACGTGCTGTTCAAGAAGAAGGGGCGCGAGATCGCCGAGAAGATCCTGGTCAACGTGGCCCGGATCATCGCCAACTCGGTACGCCAGGAGGACACCGTGGCCCGCATCGGGCTCGCACAGTTCGGCGTGCTCATGCCGGGTGCCGACGAGCACACCGCACGCAAGATCGCCAATCGCATCCACCAGCTCATGCAGAAGACGGGTTACCGCATCGGCAACACCCGTTTCCGCATGACCATGAGTGCGGGCCTGGTCTCGCCGACGCTGTCGGCCGACCTCGATTTCGACGAGATGCTGAAGGTGGCCGAGACGCGGCTCAACAAGGCCATGGCCAGCGGCGGCAACAAGCTGATCTTCGAGGAGCCGGTGGCGGCCGGTGGCGGCGGCACGGGGCAGTTACCGCGGCCGAAGAACCTGCTGTCGGTGGAAGAGGCCCTGGTGCTGCTGAAGTCGGGCGAGACCGGCAAGCTGGCCGAGCAGACCCACCTGCTGGTGGACAAGGTCTATCCCCTGCTGCAGTTCGCCAACCACGAGCTGCGTCTCGGTATCGACGGCAGTCTGATGATGCTGCGCGAGCGCATCGATCACATCATGCGCGAGCGGATTGTTTCGGATCAGCACTGATCTGTTGCAGGATACCGGCGAGCTTCGCCGCCGCCGGTCCGCAGGCCATCGCATCCCGTACCACCAGGAACATCGACACGTGATAACTGCCGCCGGCCTGCAGCCTGAGCGGCTTGATCTCGCCGTGGTCGATGGCGTGTTTCACCAGGTGGGCCGGCAGCCAGCTGAACCCCAGTCCCGCCTTCACCAGGGTGAGCGCCGTATGCAGCGTGGCCACCGTCCACTGACGTTCTGAACGCACCCAGGCGCCGCTGCTCTGGAACTGGCCGCTCGCGCCCTGCACGATGATCTGCAGGTGACGGGCGAGGTCCTTGGGCAGCAGCTTGCGCTTGATGTCGTGCAGGGGATGGTTGGGCTGGGCCACCGCGATGTATTCGATGGTGGTGACGGGCTGGCCCTTGAAGCCTTCGGGGATCTCGCTGCCCAGGGCGAGGTCGGCCTCGCCGGCGCGCAGCGCACGCTGCACCCCCAGCGGGGCGACCTCGCGCAGGTTGATGCGGGCCGCCGTGCGTGCCTCGTCGAAGCGGCGCAGGGCCTCCAGCAGCAGGCTGGTGGGAAAGCCGGTATCCACCACCAGGTTGATCTGGGTGTCGTCCTGCTCTCGCAGGTCGCGCGCCAGTGTCTCCAGCCTCAGGGCCTCTTCCATCAGCTGGCGCGAGCGGTCGAGCAGGATGTTGCCCGCCTCGGTCACCTGTACCCGGCCATCCTCGGCCTGTTCCAGCAGCTTGAGCTGGAGCTTGTCCTCCAGCTTGTGCAGGGCGAAGCGCAGGACCGAGTCACTGAGTTCGAGATCCTGGGCGGCGGCGGCGAAACTGCCGTGATCGGCCAGTGCCTGCAGTGCCTGCCATTGATCGAGCGTGATCCTTGGTGTCGTCATGGTGTTCCATCGTTGTACTGCGACGGCGCCACTATAGCGCCAATCGTTGCCGGCTCGCGAGGGCCGGCCCGATCAGTCGTCGTCTTCCGGTGACAGCCGGGCCAGCATGCGCATCCCACCGACCATGCCGCGGATGCGTTCGCGCAGTTCCGCCGCCAGTGTCGTATCCGGCTGCGCCGGGTCGGCCGCGAGCGGCCAGTGCTTGAGGCGCAGGGTCTTCGGCGGTGTTGCCAGCTGCATGGGCAGGTCGGGGTCGAAATGGACGAGCAGGTCCGCCCAGGGCATGTGCCCTGCTGCCGAGGCGGGGGTGGCATGACGCCCCTCGAGCCAGTCGGCGCCGAGCTCGTTGGCCAGGCGTGCCGCCAGCGCGGCGGCCGGTGCGTGCCTGTCCACGAACAGGATGCGGGCCTTGCGTTTGTACATCGGGGGACATGCCCCGCCGCTGGAGGCGGCGGGAAAATCGGCTATTTCCGGCGGATCACACCGGTGACGATGCCGAGGATCTGGATGTCCTCGTTCTTCAGGATGATGGGCTCCATCTCCGGGTTGGCCGGCTGCAGGCGGATGCCGTCGCGCTCCACGTAGAACTTCTTCAGCGTGACCTGCTCGCCGTTGATCATGGCCACCACGGTCTGGCCGTTCTCCGCGCTCTCGCGCTTTTCCACCACGATGATGTCGCCGTCCTCGATGTTGTCGTCGATCATCGAGTGGCCGCGCACGCGCAGGGCGTAGGTGTTGCGGCGCACCAGGTCGGAGGGGACGGCGATGCGCTCCTGCTGTTCGCAGAGATCGATGGGCAGGCCGGCGGTGACGGTGCCGAGCAGGGGGATCTCGGTGAGGGCGTCGAGCGCCATGCCCAGGTCCTCGAGCTCCGCCGGCCACACCGGGCGCTGGTGTTTGGGCAGCAGGTAGGCGACATTGGACATGATGTACCCCTCGTGACAGGTTCGGTCGATGGGTCGATCTTAATCAAAACCCATGATTTTGCAAGCAGTTAGCCGTGCTTGTTAAAGTCGCCTCTCGAAATCGACAGCCCCGGAGCCACCCATGAAGCCCCTTTCCGACTACCCGCTCGACGAACTCAAGCGCATCTACGGCCTGCTGCACGAGGCCCTGCCGGCCAATCCCGAACTGATGGACTCCGAGCTGCTGGAGGACCTGCAGCGCCACCTGCAGCAGGCCGCCACGGCCGAAGGCGTGGATGTGTCCCTGCACGCGCAGTGGGCGGCCTGGCTGCACGGCGGGGTGAAGCTGAAGGGTATTTAGATAGAGGGTAGGAGCGCTGCAAGGCGCGATCAGTCGCCTGATTCCGGCATATCGCGCCTTGCAGCGCTCCTACGAACGTTCGTCCTGTGCCATCAATTGGAAGACGGCCCCTGCAACGGCGGTGCGCCAGCCCTATATCTTCTTCTTGAAGCGGCTGCTGCGCTTGAGCTCCTGGAGGATCTCCTTTTCCAGGGCGTCGAGGTCTTCCATCTTCACCTCGGCGATGTCGCTGATCCAGGCGGTGTTCTGGTTACGCTTCTTGGCGAAGTAATCGAGGATGAACTGCTCGGACATGAGCATGAAGCGGATGGCCTGCTTGGCGTCGATCTGCAGGAAGGGGTTGCGGGCGATCTGCAGGGCCGACATCTCCTGGTTGACGCAGTATTTGTTCAGCAGGTTGTAGAGGGCCACGCGGGCATCGGCCAGCACCTTGATGACGCGGTCGCGGGTGTAGGGGTGCAGGCTGGCGTCGACGATGGCGTCCAGCCACAGGGTGAGGTCGTTCTCGTTGATCGCCACTTCCTTGGACTTCTGCTCGGAGACCAGCTCGGAGATGCGCTGCTGCAGGGCGTCCCCCTCGGTGTTGGACTTGCCGCGCGCCAGCGCACGCTTCCACAGGGTCTGCGAACGTTCCAGTTCCTCGCGCAGCAGGTCGATGTCCTTCTGCAGGCGGCGGGCCTCGTCCTCGAGTTCGACAACCTGGTGGTTCTTGGTCTGCATCTCCTGGTTGAGGATGCTCAGGCGCAGCAGGTAGTACTCGGCAAGCAGGCGCTCGACGATCTCGGCATTGTTGCGCAGACGTCCGATGGCCGGTTCGAAGGTGGCGACATCCTCGGGGGCGTTCTGCATCGCCTCGCCCAGCAGTTCCATGGAGCGCAGGATGTCGGTGACCTCGGCGCGCACGTCCATGAGCAGGCCGTTGATGTGCTTGATGTTCTTCGACAGCAGGTCGAGCTGCTGCTGGGTGCGGCTGGACTGGTACTGCTCGAGCAGGGCCTTGAGGTCCTTGAGCTTGTTGCGGAATACGCGCACGTTGGCGCCGGGCTTGGTGGCCTTGGCGCGGTCCAGTGCCTCGATGACGTCCTCGCCGTGCTTTTCCTGCATGGCCAGGCGCTGCTGCAGATGGTAGGAGTTGGCGGAGAGGATCAGGCCCTCGAGCGCAGCCCGAGAATAGATCGGCGCATCCTCGACGAAATCGATCGGGATGTTCTCCGGAAGCTTTTCCGGGGGCAGCTTGGCAATCTCGTCGGGTGGCAGGGTATAGGCCAGCTTCTTGAAGACCTCGAACGGGATCGTCGGCTTGTCCTTGAATAGGTCTGACATGGCGCCGTTTATTCTCGTTGTCGCAACGGCCAATTACTTCACAGGGCCGGATGCATTGTCAATGACGCGCCGGTCAGGGCGCGACGTGGTTCCGACGAACGGGACCAGGCGGCTCAGGCATTGCCGGCGCCGAGTACCTCGCTCTGCCGGCTGCGCGCGAAGTCGAGCATGCGCTGGGTGGAGCGCAGCGCCTTCACGCGGATGTCCTCCGGCACATGGATCTCGTTCTTGCCGGTCTCGAGCACGCTGAGCAGGTTGTGCAGGCCGTTCATGGCCATCCAGGGGCAGTGCGCGCACATCTTGCAGGTGGCGCCGCGACCGCCGGTGGGGGCGTCGATCAGCGTCTTGCCCGGCGCGGCCTGTTGCATCTTGTAGAAGATGCCGTGGTCGGTGGCGACGATGAAGGTGTCGTTGGGCAGTTCCTTCACCGCCTGGATGAGCTGCGAGGTGGAGCCGACCACGTCGGCCATGGCGATCACCTCCTCGGGCGATTCCGGATGCACCAGCACGCCGGCGTCCGGGTATTGCTCGATGAGCCGGCCCAGCTCGCGAGACTTGAACTCCTCGTGCACCACGCAGGAGGCGTTCCACAGCAGCATGTCGGCGCCGGTGACGCGCTGGATGTAGTGGCCGAGGTACTTGTCCGGCGCCCAGAGGATCTTCTTCCCCTGTTCGTGCAGGTGTCTGACCAGGCTCACGGCGATGGAGGAGGTGACGACGTAGTCGGCGCGCGCCTTCACCTCGGCGCTGGTGTTGGCGTAGACCACCACGGTGCGATCCGGGTGTGCGTCGCAGAAGGGGATGAACTGCTCCGCCGGGCAGCCGAGATCCAGCGAGCACTCGGCCTCCAGCGTGGGCATGAGCACGCGCTTTTCCGGGTTGAGGATCTTGGCCGTCTCGCCCATGAAGCGCACGCCCGCCACCACCAGGGTGCTGGCGGGATGCTCGTTGCCGAAGCGCGCCATGTCCAGCGAGTCGGAGACGTAGCCGCCGGTCTCCTCGGCGAGCTGCTGCAGGTCGGCATCCACGTAGTAGTGGGCCACCAGCACGGCATCGCGGTCTTCCAGCAGCGCCTTGATGCGCGCGATCACCTCGTCGCGTTCGCGCCCGGTGTAGTGCGGCACGTGGGCCTCGATGGTGCGCGTGCTCGGGATCTCCGGCAGGCGGATCAGCGGGATGTCGTTGGGCTGGTTCATGTTGCCTGCTCCTCGCGCCCGCCCGGCGGGCGCCCTGTGTCGGTGGTGGCGCGGCCCCGTTCGCCGCGCCGGCGTGTCACTTGATGATCGCCACCCGCTGCGGGTCGCGTACCCGGTACAGCATGGCCGGGCGGTGCGCCCCGTTGCGGCGCCGCTCGCCGGTGGCCTCGAGCTGTTCCAGGGCCAGGATGCGCTTGCGGAAGTTCCGCTTGTCCTGCGGCGCGCGCAGGATGGTCTCGTAGACCTCCTGCAGGTCACCCAGGGTGAAGCGCTCGGGCATGAACTGCAGGGCGATGGTGGAGTAGTCGAGCTTGGCCGCCAGGCGCTCGTGGGCCATGCGCACGATGCGGTCGTGGTCGAAGGCCAGGGGCGGCAGGGCGTCGAAGGCGAACCAGCCCACGTCCTCGGCGTCGGAGGCGGCGCGCAGCGTCAGGCGGTCGGAGGGCACCAGGGCGTAGTAGGCCACCGAGATCACGCGGTCGCGCGGGTCCCGGTCCGGCGCACCGAAGGTGTAGAGCTGCTCCAGGTACACGCCGGTGACGCCGGTCTCCTCCGCGAGCTCGCGGGCCGCCGCCTCTTCCAGTGCCTCGTCGGGCTCCACGAAGCCGCCGGGCAGTGCCCAGCGCCCCTGGAAGGGCTCGGCGGCGCGCTTGATCAGCAGCAGCTGCAGTGTCTCTTCGCGAATCGTGAACATGACCACGTCGGTGGTCACGGCCGGTCGCGGATGATCGTAGCAATGGCGCATCGGGTGGCGGTCGTCGGTATATCAGTTCGTGTCAATGATACACGTTGATTAAAGTGTGAGATGTACACTATGTCAAGGCCGGTTTGCGCTCGGCCGGTGCTCGGGGCAAACTCGCGGGCGCTTTTGGCGTCTGAAGTCATCCATCGAGGACGAGACCGCAGGGCATGAACGACGAACAGCTGAGGACCTACAAGGCGATTCCCATCCCCCAGCGCATGGACATGGCGCTGAGCGCGGACCTGGACCCGCAGTGGCGTTACTACATCGTGCGCGACCAGCACTCGCAGGTGAAGGCCTACTTCTCGCGGCGCCTGGATCTCACGCCCGAGGAGGTCGCGATCCTGCTCGCCGATCCGGACCAGACCGTGCGCCTGAACTGCGCCAAGCGCGAGGACCTCACGCCCGCGCAGGTGGCGCAGTGCGTGAACGACCGCGATCCCAACCTGCGCTATTTCATCGCCCGCAATCCGCTGCTGACCGAGGCCCAGCGTGCCCGCCTGCTGGAAGACGAGGACCCGCTGGTGCGCAAGGCCGCGGCCAAGGGGCCCAAGCGCCGCGAGACCCGTGCCCGCCCGGGCCAGGCCCTGATGATCCGCTGAGGCATCCATGCCCTTCCTGCTGCTCGGCCTGCTGTTGCTGCTGCTCGTCCTGGGGCCCGGGATGTGGGCGCGCTGGGTGCTGCGCCGCCATGCCGCGCCGCGTGCCGATTACCCGGGCACCGGCGGCGAGCTGGCCCGTCACCTGCTGGACCGCCACGGGCTGGAGGCCGTGCCGGTGGAGATCACCGAGTCGGGTGACCACTACGACCCGTCCGACAAAACGGTGCGGCTCTCGGCAGACAACTATCATGGCAAGTCCCTCACGGCGGTGGCCGTGGCCGCCCACGAGGTGGGTCATGCCCTGCAGGACCAGGCCGGTTACCGGCCGCTGCGGCTGCGCACCGAGATGGCGCGCTGGGCCCACCGTGCGCAGCGCATCGGTTCCTGGCTGTTCGTCGCGGTGCCGCTGGTGGCCCTGCTCACGCGTATGCCGCATACCGGCGGGCTGTTGCTGCTGGCGGGCCTGCTGAGCTTCGGCGTGGCGGTGCTGATCCACCTGGTCACCCTGCCGGTGGAATTCGACGCGAGTTTCGGCCGGGCCCTGCCGCTGCTCGCCGAGGGCTATATCGAGCCGCAGGACCAGGGGCGCGCCCGTCACGTCCTGGCGGCCTGTGCCATGACCTATGTGGCCGCCGCGCTGGCCGACATCCTCAACCTGGGCCGCTGGCTCACCCTGCTGAGGCGCTGAGATGCGAGCCTGGCTCCGGACCCGTCCCCGTACACGCAAGGCGCTGATCATCCTGGTCGAGCTGCTGCTGATCCTCGCCGTCTACCTGGGCGTGAAGGCCTGGATGCAGCGCGACATGCCCAGCGGCCAGGCACCGGCACTGGCGGGTTTCACGCCCGGGGACGAGCTCGTGCGGCTCGCCGACTACCGGGGGCAGCCCGTGCTGCTGCATTTCTGGGCCAGCTGGTGCGGCATCTGCCGGCTGGAGCAGGACAGCATCCAGTCCATCCAGGCGGACTGGCCGGTGCTCACCGTGGCGATGCAGTCCGGGCCCGGCATGGAGGTGGACGCCCACCTCGCGGCCGAGGGACTGGACTGGACGGTGCTGGTGGACGAGCACGGTGAGCTGTCGCGCCAGTTCGGCGTGAAGGCCGTGCCCACCACCTTCGTCATCGACGCCGACGGCATGATCCGCTTTCGCGAGACCGGTTATACCACCGAATGGGGACTGCGCACCCGCCTCTGGCTCGCGCGCTGAGGGCGGATGGCCTGCCATTGGCCGGGCGGCTGTGCTGTAATACGGCGCAGCACACGGTGCCGGGTCAGGAAGACTAAACTCACACATCAGGGCAGGCTGCACCCGAAGACAGAACAACGAGCGCCCCGGCCGGCCATGCCGGTGGCAAAGCGAGGAGTGTGATGAGCGAGACCACAGGCACGATCGCGCCCGAGGAGGCGGGGTCGATCCCGGGGCTGTTCCGCGAGCGCGTCGCGCGCACGCCGGACAAGCCGGCGTACCGCGACTACGACATCGGCAGCCAGTCCTGGGTGACCACCACCTGGGCGCAGATGGCCAACGAGGTGGCGCGCTGGCAGGCCGCCCTGCGCAAGGAAAATCTCAAGCCCGGCGACCGCGTGGCCGTGATGCTGCGCAACAGCCGCGAGTGGGTGGTCTTCGACCAGGCCGCCCTCGGTCTGGGGCTGGTCAACGTGCCGCTCTATCTCGAGGACCGGCCGGACAACGCCGCCTACATCATCAACCACGCCGAGGCGAAGCTCCTGCTGGTGGAGGGGCGTCGCCAGTGGCAGCGCCTGGAAGAGGTGGCCGAGGACCTCTCGGGCCTGCAGCGCATCGTCAGCGTCAACACCATCGAGGAGGACGACCAGCCGCACGACCCGCGCCTGGTCTCGCTCAACGACTGGATCTTCGGCTGCGGCGGGGAACTCGCGGTCGAGGCCATCGACCCCGATGCCCTGGCCACCATCGTCTACACCTCCGGCACCACCGGCCGTCCCAAGGGCGTGATGCTCTCGCATCGCAACATCCTGTTCGACGCGCACAGCGCCAGTACCTGCGGACAGCTCAACGGCGACGATGTGTTCCTCTCCTTCCTGCCGCTCTCGCACACCCTGGAGCGCACCGGCGGCTACTACCTGCCCATGCTGGTCGGCGCCGAGGTGGCCTACGCACGCTCCATCCCGCAGCTCGGCGAGGACCTGGTGACGGTCAAGCCCACCGTGCTCATCTCTGTGCCGCGCATCTACGAGCGCGTGTACGGCAAGATCATGGACGGGCTGAAGGAGAAATCGGGCGTGGCCCGCTGGCTGTTCAGCCAGGCGCAGGCCGTGGGCTGGCGGCGCTTCGAATACAGCCAGGGCCGGGCCGGCTGGTCCCCCCTGCTGCCCACCTGGCCGCTGTTCGAGAAGCTGGTGGCGAGCAAGGTGCACGAAAAGCTCGGCGGCCGACTGCGGCTGGCCATCTGCGGCGGGGCCGCGCTCTCGCCGCCGGTGGCGCGCCTGTTCATCGGCCTGGGCGTCACCGTGCTGCAGGGCTACGGCATGACCGAGTCCTCGCCGGTGGTCAGCGTCAACCGCCCGGACGACAACATCCCCGAGTCCATCGGCACCGCCATCCCCGGGGTGGAGGTGAAGATCGGGCCGAACGACGAGCTGCTCACCCGCAGCCCGGCCGTGATGCTCGGCTACTGGAAGAACGACGAGGCCACGCGCGAGACCGTCGATGACGACGGCTGGCTGCATACCGGTGACAAGGCCAGCATGGACGAGCAGGGCCATATCTTCATCACCGGCCGGCTCAAGGAGATCATCGTCATGGCCAACGGCGAGAAGGTGCCGCCGGCCGACATGGAGATGGCCATCGCCATCGACGGGCTGTTCGAGCAGGTGATGGTGATCGGCGAGGCCAGGCCCTTCCTCACGGCCCTGGTGGTCCTCAACGCGGAGAAGTGGGAGGCGTATGCGCGAGAGGACCTCGACGTCGATCCGCACGATCCCGCGGTGCTGCAGGACAGCTTCGTGCAGAAGAGCCTGATCAACCGTATGGCGCACCAGCTGCGCGAGTTCCCGGGCTATGCCCAGATCCGCCGCATCACGCCGCTGCTCGAGCCCTGGACGGTGGAGGACGGCCTGATCACGCCCACCATGAAGATGAAGCGGGCGCGCATCGCCAAACAGTATGCCGATGCCATCGAGGCCATGTACGCGGGGCACTCGCTGTGAGCGAGCGGCTGCCCGACGCCGAGCCGGTGATGCGGGTGCCCGCCACCCCCACGCAGGCCAATACCGGCGGTGACATCTTCGGCGGCTGGCTCATGTCGCAGGTCGACATCGCGGGTTCCATCCCCGCCGTACTGCGTGCCCGGGGCCGTGTGGTCACGCGCGCGGTGAAGGAGATGAGCTTTCTCAAGCCCGTCTACGTCGGCGACATGGTGAGCCTCTATGCCGAGGTCAGCGAGACCGGCCGCACCTCCATCACCGTGGATGTGCAGGTCTATGCCCAGCGCAACCCGGTGGCGCTGGAGACCCACAAGATCTCCGACGCGCGACTGACCTATGTCGCCGTCGACGAGAAGGGCCGCCCGCGTCCCCTGCCGGATGCCGGGCCGGAAACCACCTGATCGATTCAACCACAGACGCAAAACCAACAATCAGAGCAGGAGTAGGGAGGAAGACATGCCCAACCATATCCCGTCCATCGGCCGCCGCCTCGCGCTGGCCGTCGCCATCGGCGCCACCTGCGGCAGTGCCCACGCCGCCGGTTTCGCCCTCATCGAACAGAGCGCCAGCGGCATGGGCAACGCCTTCGCCGGTGCCGCCGCCATTGCCGATGATGCCAGCACCGTCTGGTTCAACCCGGCAGGCATGACGCGTCTGGGCAAGGACCAGGTGGTCGTGGCGGTGCACTACATCGCGCCGACTGCGGAGTATACGGATAGCGGAACCTCCACGGTCCCTGGTGGTGGCCCGGACGATACGACCGACGAGGTGGGTATCGTCGGCAACTTCTACTACGTGCGTGACCTGGGGGACGATGTGAAGTTCGGCCTGGGCATCAATACGCCCTTCGGCCTGGCCTCTAAATACGATGCCAACTGGATCGGGCGCTACCACGCCATCGAGTCCGAGATCGCGACGCTCAACATCAATCCGTCGCTGGCCTCGAAGGTCACCGACAAGCTGTCGCTGGGTGTCGGTTTCAACGTGCAGTACATCGAGGCGAAGATCAGTTCGGCGGTTGACGGCACCAATGTCGGGCAGCCGAGTAATGGCTTTGCCGAGCTCGAGGGTGACGGGATCAGCTTCGGCGCCAACTTCGGCATGCTCTACGAATACTCGGAGCGTTCGCGCATTGGTATCGCCTATCGCTCCAAGGTGGCGCATACGCTGGAGGGTGATGCGAAGTTTGACAACCTTGCCCCAACAGTTGTCGCGCCGGGCGTGACGCTCTTTGAAAATACATCGGCCTCCGCAGCCGTCGATCTGCCACAGATGGCCTCGCTCAGCTATGTGCGTGAGATGAACGACCGGCTCACCCTGCTGGCCGATGTCACCTGGACCGGCTGGAGCAGCTTCGACGAGCTGCGGGTGAACTATGACAGCACCCAGCCGGATGCCGTCACCACCGAGGACTGGGAAGATGTCTGGCGCTATTCCATCGGCATGAACTACCGCTACAGCGATGCACTCACCCTGCGTGCCGGGGTGGCCTACGACGAGGAGCCGATCCCGAGTGCCGAGCGCCGCACCCCGCGCATCCCGGGCAACGACCGTACCTGGCTGGCGCTGGGCTTCGGTTATGCGCCGTCGGCCGATCTGCAGTTCGATTTCGGCTATGCCCACCTGTTCGTCAAGGATGCCGATATCGACAACACGCTGGAATCGGCGATCAGTCCGCACACCCTGACCGGCAGCTACGAGGCAGACGTCGACATCTTCAGCGCCCAGGTCACCTGGAAGTTCTGAGGCGGTCTTCGGGGCGTAACAAAAAAGCCGGGCACTGCCCGGCTTTTTTCATGCCTGTTGCCCGTGTGGCAGCCCGGGTCAGGCGGCGGTGATCCGGGCGTAGAGCTGGTCCTTGAGGTGCAGGCGCTGTTTCTTCAGGTCCTCGACGACCTCGTCGGAGGGGGTCTCGATCTCCTGCTGGACGCGGCGCAGCTCGCGGTCGAGCGCGTGGTATTCGTCGAAGAGCTTCGCGAAATGGGCATCCTGGGTCTTGAGCGCGTGGATGCGCTCACGGTGTTCCGGGAATTCGTGCAGCAGGTCGTGGTGCTCGGCAAACATGCGGGTTCCTCGTGATGGACATGGCTGGTGTACCGGGAGCCCCGGCCACGGTTTCACTATGCCCCTGTCGGCGCGGCGGGGCATTGATGCGGATCAATGGGGCGGGTCGCAGCGGGCAGGGCTGGAATAGAACAGACGGGTATCACGTCATCCTTGCATACGTGGCCGTCTTCGGCGGCCCGGGTGCCGGTCATCTCCCGGCGCCGTACCGGTTCCGACGTCCCTGTGGCGCGGAAGGCAAGCACTGACGGGAAGCTTGGGCCGCCTTCGGGCGGCCCGTTTTTTTGCCTGCCGGCCCGCGGGCATTCACAGGCCGCGGCGCAGCCGCTTGAGGCCGTCCTGGTAGGCGGCCCAGGTCACCGGGTCGATGTCGCCGCGTTCGTCCGGGTAGGTCATGCGCCCGGGGTCGAAGTCGCCGAGGGGAATGGTCTCGCTGAGCCGGAGCTGTTCGCCGTCGGCGGCGAAGACCAGGATGAGGGTCTGGCCCTCCATGCCCGGCAGCACGGCGCCGATGAGGGCAGTGCCGGCCAGGCCGCGGGCGTTCAGGAGTTCGGCCTGTTCGCCCCGTGGCACGACGAGGGTGCCGAGAAGCTGGTGTACGGTGTCGCGGCAGCCCAGGCAGATGTCGAAATCGGCATGCGCGCCGGTTTTGTGCACGGCGGCCTCGACATCCGGGTGGTGCAGCCAGGCGTCGGCCGGGCGCAGGGGGTGCCGGTTGGGCATGCCGTTCGGCAGCAGGCGGGGGGCGTCCTCCTGGCAGCAGGGGCAACGCCAGCGCCCGACATCCGGGCCGGCGACGACGTTGGTCGTGCGGCGGGTCTTGGCGGGGTCTGTCATGGGCCTCCCGGTGTCGTCTCTCCGCCTCGAGTATACGGCCAGTGTCTCGCGGTGAAAAAGCGGGGCATGTATGCTTGTTCCCATGACACAGCCCGCCCGTTTCCGCGCCTTTCGCATCCATGCCGACGCCGAGCCCTTGCAGGCCGGTATCGAGACCCTGGGTCTCGACGACCTCACCCCCGGGGACGTGGTGGTGCGGGTGCATTACTCCAGCGTCAACTACAAGGACGCCCTGGCGGGTACGGGCCGGGGCCGTATCCTGCGCCGCTCGGCGCTCAACGGCGGCATCGATGCGGCCGGCATCGTCGCATCCTCCGAATGCCCGGACTTCGCGCCGGGCGATGCCGTGGTCGTCACCGGCTGTGGCCTGAGCGAGACACTGGATGGCGGCTATGCCGAGTACCTGCGCGTGCCGGCCGATTGCCTCTGCCCCCTGCCCGAGGGGATGGGCCTGGCCGAGGCCATGATCATCGGCACGGCCGGCTTTACCGCCGCACTGGCCATCCACCGCCTGGAGGAGAACCACCTCGTGCCGCAGGCGGGGCCGGTGGCCGTGACGGGGGCGAACGGTGGCGTGGGGCAGATGGCCATCGACCTGCTGGCCGCCCGTGGCTATACGGTCACCGCCTATACCTCGCGGCCCGAGCATGCCGAGACGCTGCGGGCCCTGGGCGCGGCCGAGGTGCGCGACGTGGCCGAGCTGTCGGCCGGGGAGGGGCCGCTGGGGAAGACCGAATGGGCGGCGGCCGTGGACAACCTGGGCGGCGACGCCCTCTCGGCCCTGGTGCGCCGCACGCAACCCTTTGGCTGCGTGGCGAGCATCGGTCTGGCCGCCTCGCATCGACTCGATCTCACCGTCATGCCCTTCATCCTGCGCGGGGTCAGCCTGCTCGGCATCAGCTCCGCGAACTGTCCCTGTGCCCTGCGCCGCCGGATCTGGGCGCGGCTGGGCACCGACCTGCGGCCGCGCCGGCTCGATGCCATGCACGCGCGCACCGTGACACTGGAGGAGCTCCCGGCGGTCTTCGACGACCTGCTGGGCCGGCGCCTCACCGGCCGTGTGCTGGTGACGATAGGCGCAGATGGCGAGGAGGGCACCTGAGATGAAACTCACCGTATACGGGGCCGCTGGCGAGGTCACGGGCTCTGCCCACCTGATCGAGGTCGGGGGGCATCGCGTGCTGTTCGACTGCGGCCTGGTCCAGGGCAGCCCCAGGGACGAGGCGCGCAATGCCGAGCCCTTCCCCTTCAATCCACAGGCGCTCGATGCGGTGGTGCTGAGCCATGCGCACATCGATCATTCCGGGCGCCTGCCCCTGCTGGTGAAGAACGGCTTTCGCGGCAAGATCTACACCCAGCGTGCCAGCCGCGACCTGTGCAAGATCATGCTCAAGGACGCGGCCTTCCTCAACGAGCGCGACGTCGAGTGGGAGAACCGCAAGCGCGAGCGCAAGGGTCTGCCCCTGCTCGAACCCCTGTACTCGGTGGACGATGCCACCGCCACCATGCGGCAGTTTCGCGCCATCGACTACGACGAGGAGGTGGACATCGTGCGCGGCCTGCGCATCCGGCTGCGCGATGCCGGCCACATCCTCGGCTCGGCCATCGTCGAGATCTGGCTCAGTGAGGACGGCGTCGAGAAGAAGCTCGTCTTCAGCGGAGACCTGGGACAGAAGAACATGCCCATCCTGCGCGATCCGCGGGTGGTCAAGGAGGCCGACCTGGTGCTGCTGGAGAGCACCTATGGCGACCGCGAGCACCGCAGCGACGTCGACACCCTGGAGGAGATCCGCCTGGCGATCCAGGCCGCCGCCGAGGCCGGCGGCAACCTGCTCATCCCCTCCTTCGCCGTGGGGCGCGCCCAGGACATCCTCTACCTCTTCGGCAAGCACTACGACGACTGGGAGCTGGATCACTGGCAGATCTTCCTGGACAGCCCCATGGCCATCGAGGCCACCCGGGTCTACATGCAGCACGACGATCTCTATGACGCGGAGGCGCGCGAGCTGTGGAAGCAGCACAAGGCCGAGAGCCTGTTGCCGAACTTTCACTGGAGCCACACGGCCAAGCAGTCCATGCAGCTCAACAACGTGCGTTCCGGCATGATCGTCATCGCCGGCAGCGGCATGTGCACGGGCGGCCGCATCCGGCATCACCTCAAGCACAACCTCTGGCGCAAGAACACGCACATCATCTTTCCGGGGTTTCAGGCCAAGGGCACGCCCGGGCGCGCGATCGTCGACGGTGCCGAGTTCGTGCAGCTGTGGGGCGAGCAGGTACGGGTGGCGGCCACGGTGCACACCATCAACGGGCTCTCCGCCCATGCCGACCGCCACGGGCTCACCGAGTGGTACAGCCACTTCGAGGGCCGGCCGCCGGTGCTGCTGGTGCATGGCGAGGCCGAGGCCCAGGCGGCCTTCGCCGAGCACCTGCGCCAGACGCTGCAGGCCCCGGCACGCATCGCCCAGCGGGGCGAGGCCATCGACCTGGCGGCACCACTGCACTGGTGATGTCTGGAGAAGGCGCGGCGGCCACCGGGGCGCCCGACCTTCTTGCCGGTCTCCTTACAGATCCCGCCACACCTCGATGATCTCCGCATCCTCCGCGCTCGGGCGCTGCGAGAAGCCCAGGAATTCAGCCAGCTCCAGCATGGGCCGGTTGCCGGCCAGCACCTCGCCTTCCATGCGCCCGAGCCCCCGGGCGCGGGCGGCCTGCATGAGGCTCTTCATCAGCTGCGAGCCGATGCCCCGGTGGTGCCAGCGGTCGTCCACCACCAGGGCGAATTCGCAGCTCTCGCGGTCGGGGTTGGTGCTGTAGCGGGCCACGCCGAGCTCGCGTTCCTGGCCGTCGATCTCGGTGACGGCGATGAAGGCCATCTCCTCGTCGTAGTCGATCTGCGTGAAGCGCACCAGCATCTTCGGGGTGAGTTCGTGCAGTGCCTGCATGAAGCGGAAGTAGCGCGACTCGTCGGACAGGTTGCGCACGAAGTCGCGCTCGATCTCGGCGTCCTCCGGGCGTATGGGCCGGATGATGATGCGGGTGCCATCCGGCAGCTGCCAGTCCTGGACCAGGTCGTGGGGATAGGGGTGGATGGCCATGTGCCCGTAGCGGTCGAGCGAGCTGCCGGGCGGGGCGACGACGATGCGCGCATCGGCCGCCACCACGCCAGCCTCGTCGGCCATCAGCGGGTTGATGTCCAGTTCCTGCACCTCGGGCAGCTCGCAGACCAGGTCCGAGACCTTGAGCAGCGTGTCTTCCAGGGCCTTCAGCCGGACCGGCGGAAGCTGGCGGAAGCTGCCCAGCAGGCCGGCGGCGCGGGTCTGCCCGATCATGGTCTCGACGATGCGGGCATTGAGCGGCGGCAGGGCCACGGCCCGGTCGTGCAGGATCTCCACGGCGGTACCGCCCAGGCCGAAGCTGATGGCCGGGCCGAACACCGGGTCGCGCACCACGCCGATCATGAGCTCGCGGGCGTTGCGGTTGCGCACCATGCGCTCGATGGTCACGCCGCGGATACGCGCCTGCGGCGCGTGTCGCCGTGCCGTCTCCACCAGCTCTACGTAGGCGGTACGCACGGTCTGTGCATCCCCGAGGTTGAGGCGCACGCCGTCCACGTCGCTCTTGTGGGTGAGGTCGGGCGAGTCGATCTTCATCGCGACCGGATAGCCCACGGTCTCGGCGGCGATGAGTGCCTCGTTGGCGCTGCTGGCGGCCACCGCCCGTGTCACCGGGATGTGGAAGGCGGAGAGCACCGCCTTGGATTCGGTTAGGCTGAGCACCTGCCGGCCCTCGGCCAGCGCCGCCTCGATGATCATGCGCGCGGCCGCGCGGTGCTCGTCGGCGCGTTCGGCCAGCGGCCCCGGTACCTGCAGCAGCAGTTCCTGGTTGCGTGCGTAGGCGGCCAGGTAGCCGAAGGCCTCCACCGCCGCCTCGGGGGTGCTGAACGCCGGGATGCCGGCATGACTGAAGCGCTCGCGCGCCGCCTCGACCTGGCCGTCGCCCATCCAGCAGGCCAGTACCGGTTTGTCGCTGCCGGCGGCGGCCTCGATCACGGCCTGTGCGGCGCCGTCCGGATCGGTCATGGCCTGGGGCGTGAGCATGGCCAGCACCCCGTCGCAGGCCGGGTCCGCGAGCAGCGTGGATACCGCGACGCGGTAGCGCTCCGGCGGGGCGTCGCCCAGCACGTCCACCGGGTTGCCGTGCGACCAGTGTTCGGGCAGGGCCTTGTCCAGTGCCGCGATGCTGTCGGCGGAGGGGGGCTCGATGGACAGCCCCACCTCGATGGCCCGGTCGGTGGCGATCACGCCGGGCCCGCCGCCGTTGGTGACGATGCCCAGCCGGTTGCCGCGCGCCTGCAGGTCGCGGGCCAGGATCTCGGCCGCGGCGAAGAACTCGGAGACGCTGTGGGCGCGTACCGCCCCGGCACGCTCCAGGGCCGCGTCGAAGACGTCGTCGGCGCCGACCAGGGCACCGGTATGCGAGGCCGCGGCCCGCGAGCCCGCCTCGTGGCGGCCGGCCTTCACCGCGATCACCGGCTTGAGGCGCGCGGCCACACGCAGCCCGCTCATGAAGCGCCGCGCCTTGCGGATGCCCTCCACGTACAGCAGGATGCTCCGGGTCTTGCCGTCCATGGCGAGGTAGTCGAGCAGGTCGCCGAAGTCGAGGTCGGCGGCATCGCCCAGGGAGATGACGCTGGAAAAGCCCACACCGCGGGCCTCCGCCCAGTCGAGGATGGCCGTGCACAGGGCGCCGGACTGGGAGACGAGGGCCAGGTTGCCCGGGCGGGCGTTGTTGCGGCTGAAGGTGGCGTTGAGTCCGATGTCCGGGCGCATCACCCCCAGGCAATTGGGCCCGACGATGCGCATGTCGTAGCGCCGGGCCGTCTCCGTCAGTTCCTGCTGCAGGCGCTCGCCCTTGCGGCCCATCTCGGCAAAGCCCGCGGTGAGGATCACGGCCGCGCGGATGCCGTGTTCGCCGCAGTCGCGGATGATGCCGGGCACGGTCGCCGCCGGGGTGGCGATGACGGCCAGGTCCACCGGGGCGTCGATCTGGTCCAGCGAGGCGAAGCAGCGTCGGCCCTGCACCCGCTTGTGCTTCGGGTTGACGGGGTAGATCTCGCCCCTGAAGCCCGCCGCCAGCAGGTTGGCGAAGACGCGCGTGCCGACGGCATTCTCGCGCTCGCTGGCGCCGAATACCGCGAGGCTGTGCGGGCGAAAGAGTTTGTTGAGATAATGCGGACCCATGCCTTCCGTCTCCGTGCCTTTGCAGAGACTATAACAGCAGGCCCCATCCAAGGAGCTGCCATGCTCGTCGGTCTGATCAGCCACCCGCTATGCCTAAAGCACGAGATGGGCGCCCATCATCCCGAGTGCCCACAGCGCCTGACGGCCATCGAGGACCAGCTCATTGCGCAGGGTCTCAACATGATGTTGCGCCACTATGACGCGCCGGCGGCCACCCGCGAGCAGCTCGAGCGGGTACATGCCCCGTCCTATGTCGACGAGATCCATGCCCGCGCCCCGGCCGAGGGCCTCGTGTCGCTCGACCCCGATACACTGATGAATCCGCATAGCCTGGAGGCGGCCCTGCGCGCCGCGGGCAGCGCCGTGCTGGGCGTGGACCTGGTGATGCAGGGCGAGATCGGCGCCGCCTTCTGCAACGTGCGACCGCCGGGGCATCACGCCGAACGTGACCGGGCCATGGGTTTTTGCATCTTCAACAACGTGGCCGTGGGCGCCGCCCACGCCCTGGCCGCACATGGGCTCGAGCGCGTGGCCATCGTGGACTTCGACGTGCACCACGGCAACGGCACCGAGCACATCTTCGCCGACGAACCGCGCGTGCTGTTCTGCTCCACCTTCCAGCACCCCTTCTATCCCCACACCGGCGCGGAGACGGACACGCCACACATCGTCAACGTGCCGCTGCCCGCCGGTGCCGACGGCAAGGCCTTCCGCGAGGCGGTGAGCGCCCACTGGCTGCCGCGACTCGAGGCCTTCGCCCCCGAGTTCATCTTCATCTCCGCCGGTTTCGACGGCCACATCGAGGACGACATGGCCATGCTCGCCCTGCGCGAGGACGACTACCGCTGGGTCACGCAGCAGATACAGGCCGTGGCACACCGCCATGCGCAGGGACGCATCGTCTCCTGCCTGGAGGGCGGGTATGAACTGCACGCGCTGGGGCGCAGCGCGTTTGCGCATATCGATGCGCTGGTGGATTAGGGTCGCCCGGTAGGAGGCCGGCCCTCCGGCCGATGGGGCGGCTTGCGGGCATGGGTGTCATCGCCGAGGGGGCTCGGCTCCTACCGTCCCTGCCCGTTTCCAGATGTAAGACGTCAGGTGTAGGAGCGCCCGCAAGGCGCGATACCCAGAGGTGATCCGTGTGCCGGCCGGTTTTGCTCTGTGACCTCTGTGATCTCTGTGGCGCATGGATGTTCGCCTCATGACGCGATGCCCATGCCTGTCAGGCGGCCTGTCCGTTCACCCCTCGCCCAGTTCCTCGACGGCACGGATGCGCGCTGCGTGTATCGCCCCGCCCAGTGCCTCACCGCGCAGGCCCTGGGCGACCAGCGGGGCCGGGTCGATGGCGCGTGCGGCGGCCAGGGCATGGCGCATGCGCTCGGCCTGGGGGTAGGGGCTGTCCTCGAAGCCGGTGCGGCCGCGGCTGTCGGCGTGGCAGGCAATGAGGAAATTCTCGAAGCGTTCGGGGCGGCGAAAGGCGTCGGTGCGTTCCAGGACCTCGACGATCTCCGCTGCATCGATCTCCTCGGCGCGGTGCACGTGGCCGTGCCATTGCGCGGTGATGACGGCGAGTTCGCGGTATTCGCGCGGGGCGCGGTAGCGGTCGCAGAGCTCCTCGACGAGCTGCACGCTGCGCGCCTCGTGGCCCCGGTGACTGGGCCATTGCTCGCGTGGCGTGGTGCCCTTGCCGAGGTCATGGGTGAGGGCGGCAAAGCGCGTGGCCGGGTCGGGCGTGAGCCGGGCGCACTGCTCGAGCACCATCAGGGTGTGCACACCGGTGTCGATCTCCGGGTGCATGTCCGGGTTCTGGGGGACGCCGAACAGGGCGTCGACCGCCGGGAACAGGCGGGCCAGCGCGCCGCAGTCGCGCAGCACCTGGAAGAAGACCTGGGGCGCGTCCTCGGCCAGTGCGCGCACGAGTTCCTGCCATACGCGTTCGGGCACCAGGGCATCGACCTCGCCGGCCGTCACCATCTGTTGCATCAGCTGCCGCGTGTCCCCGGCCACGCGAAAGCCGAGCGGGGCGTAGCGGGCGGCGAAGCGCGCCGTGCGCAGGATGCGTACCGGATCCTCGGCAAAGGCGGGGGAGACGTGGCGCAGCAGGCGCGCCTCGAGATCTTTCCTGCCGCCGAAGTAATCGATCAGCGTGCCGTCGGGCGCCTCGGCCATGGCATTCACGGTGAGGTCGCGGCGCCTGAGGTCTTCTTCCAGCGTCACGTCCGGGGCCGCGTGGAACACGAAGCCGTGGTAGCCGGGCGCGGTCTTGCGCTCCGTGCGCGCCAGCGCGTATTCGGCCTTCGTCTCGGGATGGAGGAACACAGGGAAGTCCTTGCCTACGGGCCGGAAGCCCTGGGCGACCATCTCTTCCGGGGTGGCGCCCACCACCACGTAGTCCCGTTCTTTCACGGGCCGGCCGAGGAGTGCATCGCGCACGGCGCCGCCAACGAGGTAGATCTGCATCGGACTATGGTAGCGCGGACGCCGAGGAAAAGACGATAGCCGCCACAGCAGACACCACGTGAAACTGCCTCGCAATCACCTCTGTGTGTTCTGTGCCCTCTGTGGCGACCAGACTTAGCGGCCCGCGCGTTCGCGCAGGATCGGGTAGCGCGCGTTGCGGTCGGCCTTGCCCAGGTAGGTGGGGACGACGGCCTCGGGCGAGGTCGGGCAGCGCCGGCCGTTGTGGCACACGCTGTCGACCTTGAGCGAGTGGTAGTTGTCCAGCGAGAAGAACTTGCCCGGCAGCAGGTATTCCGAGAGCAGGGCGACGAGCTTCGAGAGGGCGTCCGGCAGGCCGATGATCAGGCGGCGATGGCCGCTGGTGCGGGCCACATAGGCCACGATCTCGCGCAGGCTGTAGGCATGCGGGCCGCAGAGGTCGTAGCGCTGGTTGAAGCTGCTGCGATCCTCCAGCGCCTGCAGGAAGGCGTCTACCACGTCACCCACGTAGACCGGCGCGAAGCGGGCGTTGGGGCAGGTGAGCGGGAAGATGCCGGGGGTCATCTTCACCAGGCCGGCGAAGCGGTTGATGAAGCTGTCGCCGGGGCCGAAGATGACCGAGGGGCGGAAGCTGGTGACGGCCACGGGCGCACTGAAGGTGTGCAGGTGGTTTTCCGCCTCGCCCTTGCTGCGCAGGTAGTGGCTGGGGCCGCTGCCGGCGTCGGCATGCAGGGCGCTCATGTGCAGCAGGCGCTTCACGCCGCAGGCCTTGCAGGTCTCCAGCACGTTGCGCGGCAGGTCCACGTGGGCGCGGCGGAAGCCGCGGCCGTCATGTCCCTTTTCGTTGAGGATGCCCACCAGGTTGATGACGGCATCCATGCCCTGGAAGTGCTGTTTCAGTACCCTGGGGTCGTGCACGTCGGCCTCGACGAGGCGGACGCCCGGAAAGACCAGCAGATCACGGTGACGCTGGATGCGGCGGGTGAGTACCGTGACCTCGCGGCCACTGGCGATCAGCTGGCCGACGAGGTGCGAGCCGACGAAGCCCGTGCCGCCCAGTACGCAGACCTTCCGTACATGCATGATTCTGATGTTCCTGTCACTGGTGGGTCGTTGGGTCGGGCGGTGCCGGAATCCGGCACTGCCCGCAGTGTCCGGACGGGTATACTAGAGTAAAGCCCAGTCAAAACCAAAGGAGTCGGCAATGAGCTTCTGTTCCATGAACCCCGCCAGCGGCGAGGTCCTGGCCGAGTACGACACCTGGGAGGCGACGCGCATCGAGGAGGCGCTGGCCCTGGCGGCGAAGACGCAGCCGGTGTGGGCGGCACGCCCCTTTGCCGAGCGCCGCGCGCTGCTGCAGCAGGCGGCGGCGGTGCTGCGCGAGCGCCGCGAGCATTATGCGCGACTGGTGACCCTGGAGATGGGCAAGCTCTACCGCGAGGCCCTGGGCGAGGTGGACAAGTGTGCGCTGGCCTGCGAGTACTACGCCGAGCACGGCGAGGGCTTTCTCGCCGACGAGCCCATCGAGTCCGATGCGGGCAAGAGCTTCGTCGCCTATCAGCCGCTGGGCGTGGTGTTGGCGGTCATGCCCTGGAACTTCCCTCTGTGGCAGGTGATCCGCTTCGCCGCCCCCGCCCTCATGGCCGGCAACGTGGGGCTGCTCAAGCACGCCTCCAACGTGCCGCAGTGCGCCCTGGCCCTGGAGGAGGTGTTTCGCGAGGCGGGTCTTCCCGACGGCTGTTTCCAGACCCTGATGATCTCCGCCTGCCAGGTGGAGGGCGTGCTGCGCGATCCGCGCGTGGCGGCGGCCACGCTCACCGGCAGCGAGCCCGCGGGGCGCAGCGTGGCGGCCGTGGCCGGCAGCGAGATCAAGAAGACGGTGCTGGAGCTGGGCGGCTCGGATGCCTTCGTGGTGCTGGAGGATGCCGACCTCGACTGGACGGTGAAGCAGGCGGTGACCTCGCGCTTTCTCAATGCCGGGCAAAGCTGCATCGCCGCCAAGCGCTTCATCGTGGTGGATGCGGTGGCCGAGGACTTTCTCGCCGCCTTCAGCCAGGCCGTGGAGGCACTGCAACCGGGCGATCCCTTTGCTGACGCCACCACGCTGGCGCCGCTGGCCCGTAGCGATCTGCGCGATGAGCTGCACGAGCAGGTGCGCGACTCCATCGCCGCCGGTGCCGTGGCCGTCACCGGCTGTGCGCCGGTGCCCGGCGAGGGCGCCTATTACCAGCCATCGATACTCGATCAGGTGGCGCCGGGCATGCGCGCCTACCACGAGGAGCTGTTCGGCCCGGTGGCCATCGTCATGCGTGCGCGCGATGAGGACGACGCCGTACGCCAGGCCAACGACTCGCGTTTCGGCCTGGGGGGCAGCGTGTGGACCCGCGACAGCGCACGCGGCGAGGCGGTGGCACGCCGGCTGGAATGCGGCTGCGCCTTCGTCAACGGTCTGGTGAAGAGCGATCCACGCCTGCCCTTCGGCGGGGTGAAGGCCTCGGGCTATGGTCGCGAGCTCTCGCGCCATGGCATCCGCGAGTTCGTCAACGCCAAGACCGTCTGGATCAAGTAAGCGGGTATGCCCGGCTCTGCTGTGGGCGGGACTCGCCTGAGGTGGTTGTGCGCACTCGCCATGTCGTGCTGTTTCGTGTCGATGGCGCCTGCCGACGACAACAGCGTACCGGTCGATGCCGCCGGCGTGATCGCCGAGATCCGTTTCGAGGGCAATGACGTCACCAAGGATGTGATCCTGCGCCAGGAGCTGACCGTGGCGCCGGGCGATCCGGTCGACCGCGAACGCATCGAGGCCTCGCGCCAGGCCATCATGAACCTGGGGCTGTTCAAGCGCGTGCGGGCGCGTGTCGAGCCGCTGGATGCGGCGGGCTCACCGGAGCCACAGGTGGTCGTCTTCGACGTGTCGGAGAAGTGGTACATCCTCCCCCTGCCCAAGGTGGATCAGGATGCCGACGGTGACTACTCCTACGGCTTCGAGCTGACCTGGGACAACTTTCTCGGTTACAACCAGCGGCTGGAGCTGCTGCACGAGACCACCGAGCGCGAGGGTGGGCGCGAGGAGGTGAAGAAGGAGTTCGCCTACGAGATCCCTCGCATACCGGGCACCGACCTCGGTTTTTCGGCCGCGTTGCGGCGCGTGGATTCCGTGCAGGAGGAAGTGGACCCGCTGCTGGGTGTCGGCGAGTACGACCTGCAGCGTGACGACCTTTCCTGGACCCTGTCACGCTGGTTGCAGCGCCGTGCGCCTAGCCGCGGCTGGCGCGGCAGTGTGGGCAGCAGCATCTTCAAGGAGAATTACAGTTATCGCCAGGGGGTTGCCGGGCTGCTGGTCGATCGCAAGGTCGTCGAGACCTGGTTTGGCGCGACCTTCCACGATGTCTATGAACTCCCCTATCACCGGGAAGGGATGGAGTATGGCTGGACGCTGGCCCTGTCTGCCCAGGATCTCGGCAGCGACGATGGCTACCAGCGACTGGACCTGTTTCATCGTGCCTACCTCTACCCGGTCGCCTGGAACGACGACAATCTCAACACCCAGTTGCGCCTGGGCTACGCACGCGGCTACGACGAAGGGATTTATGCCTACCGCATCGGCAGCTCCAAGACGTTGAGGGGGTTCGACCGCGACGATCACGAGGGCGATGTCATGGTGCTGCTGAACCTGGAGTACATGAAGCCCATCCTCGGTCGCCGCAGCCTGCGTGGCGTGATCTTTGCCGATGTCGGCAACGTCTACGAGGAAGGTGCCCCCGATCTCACCGATCTCGAACTGGGAGGGGGGCTGGGACTGCGCTGGAAGGTGCGCTCCCTGGTGCGCACCGACCTGCGCGTCGACATCGGCTGGGGCGTTGGCGAGCCGGATTACGAGGTGTATGTCGGCACCAGGCAGACGTTCTGAGGTCGTTGCTATTCGGCCTCGGGCCGCCCGAAGTGGTACCCCTGTCCCCAGTCCACACCGATGTCGCGCAGCATGGCGGCGGTGGCCTCGTCCTCGATGAACTCGGCAATGGTGATCAGGTCGAGCTCCTTGGCGATGTCGCGTATGCCGCGCAGGATCGCGCGGGTGCGCTTGTCCTCCCGCGCGCGTCTCACCAGGCTGCCCTCGATCTTGAGGAAGGACACCGGCAGGTCCACCAGATACTCGAAAGATGAATAGCCCGAGCCGAAGTCGTCGATGGCGATGCGCAGGCCGAAGTCGATGAGCGGGGCGAGGATGTCGCGCGCATCCTGCACGTTGCCGAGGAATTCCCGCTCGGTGATCTCGATGACCAGCGGCTTGGTGCAGTTGGGGTCGCTGTTCGCAAAGCAGCCGGCACAGGCCTCGCGTGCGACGCGCAGGATGTCCTCCACCAGTTCGGGGTGTCGCAGCAGGTCGGCCGAGGTGTTGACGAAGTGCGACATGCCCCGCGGGTTGCGCGACTGCATGGCCATGCAGCGGCGGATGCTGTGCGTGGCGATGATGTGGTCGATCTTGTGCGTGAGCTGCAGGTGATTGGCGGCCTCGATGAAGTGGCCGGCGGCCAGCAGCGTGCCGTCCGTCTGGCGGATGCGGGCCAGCGCCTCGTCGGCGACGACCTGGCCGGTGTTCAGGTCGACGATGGGCTGGTAGGCCGGTATCACCCGGCCCTGCTTGAGGGCGTTTTCCAGTTCGCCGGCGATGGAGAAGATCTGCGGGATCTGACGCTGGCTGGTGGCCACGCGGTTGCGCCCGCCGCGCTTGGCCTCGAACAGGGCCGAGTCGGCGGCGGCCAGCAACTGGTCCACGCTGTCCGCCTCGTCCGGGAAGCTGGCGATACCGATGCTGACGGTGGTCTTGAGTTCGTGCCCCTGGACGACGATGTCCAGGACCTCCACCGCGCGGCGCAGGTGCTCGGCCAGGTGGGTGGCCGTCTGCAGGTCGGTGCCGGGCAGCACGCAGATGAATTCCTCGCCGCCCCAGCGCCCGATCCAGTCGGTCTTGCGCAGGGCGCCGACGCTGGCGTTGACGGTCTCGACCAGCACGGCATCGCCGATGGCGTTGCCGTAGTTGTCGTTGATGAGCTTGAAGCGGTCGAGGTCGAACAGCAGTACGGACAGGGCCTCGTGGTCACGCTGTGCACTACCGACGGTCTTCTCGATGATCTCCTGCATCGCGTGGCGGTTGAACAGCCCGGTGAGTGTGTCGTGCCGCGATGCATGGCCGGCCGAGACCGCCTGGCGGCGGGCATGGGGATCGAGGGCGAAGGTGCCGTCCAGCAGTGATGCCACGATGATGGGAAGTGGCCGGTTGGCCTGCGTGAGCTGTATCAGCCGGAAGTCCAGGCGATAGGGTGCGTCTGCGAGCCGGATATCGCAGTGATAGCTCTGCACGCCGTGTACGTCCATCGCCTGCGCTGCCGCCTGGCAGGCCTGCCTGAAGTCGGCGGGCACGAGGTCGCAGACCGCGTCGGGATCGAGCGCGCCTTCGGGGATGGCGAAGACCTGACGGAAGGCACGGTTGAAGCCCAGCGGCCGATGCCCGGTGTCGAGGATCAGGATGGGTTGCGGCATGGCATTGGCCAGGGCGCGCAGGGTTTCCATGGACGACGGGCTCAGCGCCGCGTCCAGCGTTTCATGCAGATACATGGAGTTCAATCACCTGGCCTGTTGGTGGTGGCCCGTGCGTTTTCTCGTACGGCACGCACTTGTGGGGCCAGTATATCGGTTTGGCAGGCGGGCTTCATGCGCAGTGGCATATCCGCATATGCTGATGCGCTATCAGGCCAGGGGGGCGAGCGGTCAGCCGCCGGTCATGGACATGAAGCGGATGACCTGGTCGGGTTTTTCGCGGAACTCGTGGCGTTCGGGCTTGAGGTCGATGGCCTTCGCGATCGCCTCGCGCAGGCCGTCATCGTCGATACCGGCGCGCAGCAGGGGGCGCAGCTCGAAACGGTGTTCCTGGCCGAGGCACATGTACAGCGTGCCGTCCACGGCCAGGCGCACGCGGTTGCAGGTCTCGCAGAAGTGCTGCGAGATGGGCGTGATGAAACCGATGCGCAGGTCGGTGCCGGCCACCTGCACGTAGCGCGCCGGTCCACCGCCCGGCATCACGCCCGGGATGAGTTCGAAGCGCCGGGCCAGGCGGGTCTTCACCTCCTGCAGGTCGACGTACTGGCTGCTGGCCTCGCGCCCGGTGTCGCCTACCGGCATGGTCTCGATGAAGCGCAGGGTGAAGTCGTGCTCGATGCAGAAGGCGACCATGTCCTCGACCTCGTCGTCGTTCACGCCCTTCATCACCACCATGTTGATCTTGATGGGGTGGAAGCCCGCGGCCTTGGCCGCCATCAGGCCGGCGAGGACCTTCTCGAGCTTGCCGCCGGTGATCTGCCGGAAGCGCTCGGGCTGCAGCGTGTCGAGGCTGACGTTGATGCGGGTGACGCCCGCGTCCTTGAGCGCCGCGGCGTGTTTGCCCATGCGCGTGGCATTGGTCGAGAGCGAGAGGTCCTCGATGCCCGGCAGGGCGGCCAGACGGGCGGCGAGCCCCGGCAGGCCCTTGCGCACCAGCGGCTCGCCGCCAGTGAGACGCACGCGCTTCACGCCCAGTTCGCCGAAGGCGCGGATCACGCGCTCGATCTCGTCGAAGCTCAGCCAGTGCGCCGGCTCCTCGAAGTCGCGAAAGCCCTTGGGCATGCAGTAGAAGCAGCGCAGGTCGCACTGGTCCGTCACCGAGAGGCGCACGTACTCGATGCGGCGGCCGAACTGGTCTGTGAGGGTCTGGGGCATGCCTGGGTCGCGGGAGTCTGCCGGGAATCAGGCGGCGAGTATAACCCAGCCCCGGGGACGTGCAATGAAGACCTCATGAAAACAAGGGCTTAGCATGCGGCCCGTGATGGTCTATAAAAGGTCACCCGCCGGTCATAAGGCGGGGTTATTAAAGATTTTTAGTCTTGATAGACTCGGTTTATCACCAAATAAAAAACACTGTTTTGTCATTGCGCAGCCGGGCCCGCAGACTTGACTGCGGAATTTTGCGCGCCCGGCGCGTGGCGCGCCGAACGAACGAGACTACCGAGGTGCTTGCATGAGCGCATTACCCGAATTCGAGAACCACAAGAAACAGGAAGTCCACTATTCCACCTGTTACATGTGTGCCTGCCGCTGCGGCATCAAGGTCACGGTGGAGGACAACAAGGTCCGCTTCATCCAGGGCAACCGGAACCACCCGGTCAACAAGGGCGTGCTCTGCGCCAAGGGCAACTCGGGGATCATGAAGCAGCAGTCCCCGGCCAAGCTGCGCGCCCCGCTGCGCCGCAAGCCGGGCACCGAGCGTGGTGCCGGCGAGTTCGAGGAGATCTCCTGGGACGAGGCCATGGACACCCTGACCAAGCGCCTGGAGCACATCCGCGCCACCGACCCGAAGAAGCTGGCCTTCTTCACCGGCCGCGACCAGATGCAGGCCCTTACCGGCCTGTGGGCCACCCAGTTCGGTACCATCAACTGGGCCGCGCACGGCGGTTTCTGCTCCGTGAACATGGCGGCCGGCGGCCTCTACACCATGGGCCATGCCTTCTGGGAGTTCGGTGATCCGGACTGGGACCGCACCAAGTACTTCATGATGTGGGGCGTGGCGGAAGACCATGCCTCCAACCCGATCAAGATCGGCCTGGAGAAGCTCAAGCGCCGCGGTGCCAAGTTCGTCGGCGTGAACC
The DNA here is from genome assembly GCA_014762505.1 of Chromatiales bacterium. NCBI lineage: Bacteria > Pseudomonadati > Pseudomonadota > Gammaproteobacteria > Chromatiales > Chromatiales bacterium. The sequence continues at coordinate 194,055 of JABURS010000043.1, forward strand.
CGGTGCGCACCGGCTACCAGGCCATCGCCGACGAGTGGATCGGCGTGCGCCCGGGCACCGATGCCATGCTGGCGCTGTCCTTCATCCACGTGCTGCTGAAGAACGACCAGTTCGACTGGGAATTCCTCATCCGCTACACCAACTCCCCCTGGCTGGTGGTCAACACTCCGGGCCAGAAGGGCGACGGCCTGTTCTACCGCGATGCCGACGGCAAGCCGCAGGCCTGGGACCAGGACAAGAATGCCCCGGTGGACGCCACCCAGCCGGAGATCAAGCCGGCCCTGTTCGGCGAGTACACCGCGCCGGACGGCACCCCGCTAAAGACCGTGATGACCATCCTGGCCGAGAAGTACCTCTCCGACGAGTATTCGCCGGAGAATGCCGAGAAGGTCACCGGCGTGCCGGCCGAGACCATCGAGCGCCTGGCGCTGGAAATGGCCCACGTCGCCTTCAAGGAGACCATCACCGTCGACGTGGAGTGGACCGACGTCCACGGCCGCAAGCACGACAAGTTCATCGGCCGTCCGGTGTCCATGCACGCGATGCGCGGCATCTCGGCCCACTCCAACGGCTTCCAGGCCTGCCGTGCCATCCACCTGGTGCAGATCCTGCTCGGCTCCATCGACTGCCCCGGCGGTCACCTGGCCAAGCCGCCGTATCCCAAGCACATCCCGCCGAACATCAAGCCGGCGAAGGAGATGGCGCCGAACACCCCGCTGAAGTCGCCGCCGCTCGGTTTCCCCAAGGCGCCGGAAGACATGGTGATCGACGCCGAAGGCAACCCGCTGCGCCTGGACAAGGCCTACAGCTGGGATGCGCCGATGGCCAACCACGGCATGATGCACATGGTCATCACCAATGCCGTGAAGGGTGATCCCTACCCGATCGACACCATGATCTTCTTCATGGCGAACATGTCCTGGAACTCCACCATGAACACCAAGAATGTTCAGGACATGCTGCGCGAGAAGGATGCGAACGGCGAGTACAAGATCCCGTTCCTGGTGGTGGCCGACGCCTTCCACTCGGAGATGGTCAACTTCGCCGACCTGGTGATCCCGGACACCACCTACCTGGAGCGTCACGACACGATCTCCATGCTGGACCGTCCGATCTCCGAGCCGGATACCGCGGCCGATTCCATCCGCCAGCCGATCCTCAAGCCCGAGGGCGACACCCGTCCGTGGCAGGAGGTGATGGTGGAGCTGGCCTCGCGCCTCAAGTTCCCGGCCTTCACCAAGGAAGACGGTTCGCGCAAGTTCGCCGACTACAAGGACTTCATCGTCAACTTCGAGAAGGAACCCGGCATCGGCTTCCTGTCAGGCTGGCGCCTGGACGAGAACGGCAACGAGGTGCATCTGCGCGGCAAGCCGAACCCGAAGCAGTGGGATCGCTACATCGAGAACCAGGCGTTCTTCGCCTACCATCTGCCGGAAAACGTGCGCTACTACCGCTTCGCCAACAAGGACTACCTCGAGCTGGCCAAGCACGCCGGCTGGGTGGGCTCCACCGATCCGATCATCATGGAGCTCTACTCCGAGACCCTGCAGAAGTTCCGCCTCGCCGGCATGGGCCTGTACGACGGCCCGATGCCGACGCAGGAGCATCACAAGCAGCGTCTGCGTGACTACTTCACCCCGCTGCCGGAGCAGTACAAGCCGATCGAGCAGTCGCGCATCAACGAGGACGAGTACCCGTTCCACGCGGTCAACCAGCGTCCGATGTTCATGTACCACTCCTGGGATTCCCAGAACGTGTGGCTGCGCCAGATCATGTCGCAGAATTTCCTGTACATGAACCGTCAGCAGGCCACCAAGATGGGCATTGCCGACAAGTCCTGGGTGTGGGTGGAGTCGCACAACGGCAAGATCCGCGTGCAGGTGAAGCTCATGGAGGGCGTCGAGCCCAACACCGTGTGGACCTGGAACGCCATCGGCAAGCAGTCCGGTGCCTGGGGCCTGAAGAAGGGCGCCAACGAATCCACCAAGGGCTTCCTGATGAACCACCTCATCAGCGAGCTGCTGCCGAAGAAGGGCGACGCCAACGACAACGTCACCAACTCCGACCCGGTCACCGGCCAGGCCGCCTGGTATGACCTGCGCGTGAAGATCACGCCGGCCGCCCCGGGTGAGGAAGGCTCCTGGCCGACCTTCGACACCATGAAGCCGCTGCCGGGTATGAAGGAGTCGCCGGACGTGCTGCGCTACCACGCGCACGAGCCGGTGCGCCTGGTGCGCGACATGAAGGACGTCCTCACGCGCGGCGAGAAGTGGCGCAAGGACTAATGCATCGAGGAGATGCGGCCCCGGCAGGGGCCGCCCTGGGCATCCGAACAAAGCATTACGGAGAAGACCGATGAGACTCGGACTTGTAATCGACATCGATACCTGCGTGGGTTGCCACGCCTGTGCCACCGCTTGCAAGCAGTGGAACACCTCGGGTACCACTGGCCCGCTGACCGACTATCGCCCCTATGGCGAGAATCCCTCGGGCGTGTGGTTCAACCGCATCCGTCACTACGAGATCGGCGACTACCCGAACAACAAGACCATCAACTTCCCCATGTCCTGCATGCACTGCGAGGACGCGGACTGTGTCACCGTCTGCCCCACCGGTGCCTCCTACAAGCGCGCCGAGGACGGCGTGGTGCTGGTCGACCAGACCAAGTGCATGGGCTGCAACTACTGCTCCTGGGCCTGCCCCTACGGCGCGCGCGAACTGGACCGCGAGAGCGGCACCATGAAGAAGTGCACGCTGTGCATCGACCGTATCTACGACGACGAGCTCGAAGAGATCGATCGCCAGCCGGCCTGTGTCATCACCTGCCCGGCGCACGCGCGCTACTTCGGTGACTTCGACGACCCGAATTCCGAGGTCAGCAAGCTCGTGCGCGAGCGTGCCGGCATGCAGCTGATGCCGGAGCTCGGTTACAACCCGACCAACCGTTACCTGCCGCCGCGCCTGACCACGCCGATCCCGACCGACGACGTCCGCAAGACCGACCTCGTCAGCTCGGTGAAGCAGTGGGTCAACAAGGCCATTGCGCGCTAAGGCAACGGTTCACGAATTCAGAGGGAAGCAACCATGCATCCAGCATTTTCCGTCATCTTCTTTACCGTCACTTCCGGTGCCGGCTTCGGGCTGTTCACGCTGCTGGCCATCCTGCACGTGTTCGGCCTGGTGGACATGACCCAGGAGACCATTCTCTGGGCCGGGATCATCGGCATCGTGCTGGTGGCGGTGGGCCTCATGTCCTCCACCTTCCACCTGGCGAATCCCAAGAACGCCTGGCGCGCCTTCTTCCGCTTCAAGACCTCCTGGTTGTCGCGTGAAGGCGTCTTCGCCGTGCTGTTCTATCCCTTCGCGCTGCTTTACCTGCTGGGCGTGTTCCTGCAGGGTGCCGACATCAGCGGCTTCTTCGGCGCCATGGGCCTGATCGGCGCCGCGCTGGCCGTCATCACCATCTTCAGCACCGGCATGATCTACGGCTGCCTGAAGACCATCCGCCAGTGGAACACCGCGCTTACCCCGGCCAACTACATCTTCATGGGTCTGGCGCTGGGCGGCCTGCTGATGGTCTCTGCCCTGTCCTACCAGGAAGGCGCCGACGTGATGGGCGTGACCGGCCTGACCGTCACCCTGCTGGCCATCGCCGCGCTGGCCAAGGCCGTGTACTACTTCTGGGTGGCCAAGGTCACCGGCCCGACCATCAACACGGCCACCGGCTTCACCCGCGCCGCCGTGCGCCTGCTGGATACCGGGCACACCGCCGGCACCTTCCTCACCGAGGAATTCGGCTACGAGCCCGACCACAGCGTGGTCACCGCGCTCAAGACCCTGGTGTTCGCCCTGGGCTTCGGCCTGCCCATCCTGCTGCTGGCCCTGGTGTTGGCGGGTCAGGCCGGTGTTGGCATCGTCGTGTGGGCCACGGTCTCGGCCTTCCTCGGCATCATCGCCGAGCGCTGGCTGTTCTTCGCGGAAGCCCGCCACGTGGTGAACCTCTATCACGGTGCCCAGCACACCTGATAGCGACTGTTAGCGGATCTTTTGACCGATGGCGGTGTTGCGACGCCGACTGCCTGCTCATTACCTGGAATGGTGACTGCGCTGCTCGTTCGACGCCGTGCCGTGCCCTCGGTCAAAATCTCTCGCTGAAAGAGAGTGCCTGGTTCAAAAAAGCCCACCGCGTGCGGTGGGCTTTTTTCGGCTTGCAGAAATCTCAGGCCAACCAGGAGAGCGGGCTGCGCTTTCGCGGTACACGCGCTTCCGGCGAGACGTCGTCCGTCTCGCGTGACCACTGCGCGAGTCGGCCGCGCATGTCGACGAGCACGGCCGCGTGGTCATCGCAGGCTGCCAGGTTGCGGAACTCGTTCGGATCCGCCTCGAGGTCATACAGTTCCTCCGGCGGGCGCGGGCCAGTGATCGGCAGCCGGTCTTCCGGTGGCAGCAGCCCCTGGCTCAGGGCGCCGCGGATCCACTTCAGCGTGGGCGAGCGGTTTATGTCCGAGGGAAACGGCATGGGGTCCTCGAAGTACTCGTTGCGGATGTACTTGTGGCGCGTCGTGCGTATCGCACGGCTGTGGTCATCCAGGTCGTGCCAGTTGCGCTCAGCGAAGATGGCCTCGCGCCCCGCTGCGCCGGCATCGTTCAGCACGTTCGCGAGGCTCATGCCCCGCGTGTCCTCGGCGATGCGCGTATCGGCCAGCTCGGCCATGGTGGGCGCGAGATCGAGCAGGGTGGTGAGCTGGTCGCGTGTGCCTGCCGCATAGGTGCCGGGCTGCGAGACGATGAGCGGCACGCGGATGCCGGGGTCGTAGAGAAAGCCCTTGGCGCGCGGGAAGGGCAGGCCGTTGTCGCTCACGAACACCACCAGCGTGGAGCGTTCGAGGTCGTGCTGGCGCAGGTAGGCGAGCAGTGCGCCGATCTTGGCGTCCATGGCGGTGATCGCCGTGTAGTAGCGCGAGAAGTCCGTGCGTATCGCCTTCGAGTCCGGCAGGTAAGGCGGCAGCTTCACGGCCTCCGGCGGGTAGCTAGCGCGGGTGAGCTTGAGGGCATAGGGCCGGTGCGGCTCGTAGTAGCCCACGCAGAGAAAGAAGGGCCTGTCGGCTGGCCGCTGCTTGAAGAAGCGTGGCCAGGCCGTGGCCCATGGGCTGTAGTAGTCGAAGCGGCCGCGGGCCTTCGGCCCGAGGTGCAGCTTGCCGATGTTGCCGACGAAATAGCCCTGTTCCCTGAGGCGGTCGGCGAGGATCGGTTCGTCGTCCGGCATCGGGGTATGCAGGTCCTCGGTGCGCATGGTGTGGGCGTACTTGCCCGTCCAGAGGCTGGATCGGCTGGGGCTGCACTGGGGGCTGGTGACGAAGGCCTGCGTGAACAGCAGGCCGCGTTCGGCCAGGTTGTCGATGTGCGGCGTTCTGAGGGTGGGGTGGCCGAGGCAGCCGAGATCTTCCCAGCCGGCATCGTCGGCGATGAGCCAGAGGATGTTCGGGCGGTTGCTCATATCCCACCTTCGGTTCGGCTTGAAAACCTCCAGTCTCGTCCGTCCATATGAAGGCCTGATGTCGTTCGGTGGACGAATTCGGCATCCATGCCGCGCCCGCCGCCGACCATCGCGCTATGATGCGCCCATGCCCAGCATTTTGAACTCAACCGGACTGCATCTGGCCCTCTGGCTGATGGCGTGCATCCTGCTCGTGGCCGGTGCGGTGGCACCCATGTTCACCTTCACCACCTTCTGGATCTTCGACGACACCCTCTCTCTGCTCGGCGGTATCCGCCGTCTCTGGCAGGCGGGGGAGTGGGGGCTGTTTCTGGTGGTGAGCGGGTTCAGCCTCCTGTTGCCGGCCGGTAAGCTCCTGCTGCTGTACCGGCTGATCGGCGGAACGGTTCCGCCCGCGCATGAGGCACGCATCCGGCGCTGGCTGTCGCAGACGGGCAAGTGGTCGATGCTGGAGGTGTTCGTGGTGGCCTGGCTGGTGGTGATGCTGCAGTTCGGCGGCACGGCGCGTATCACCATCCACTACGGGCTGTATCTGTTCGCCGCGGGGGTGGTGGCGAGCATGCTGCTGACCCAGCTGGTGGAGGCGGGAGCGCGCCGCGATGGCTGACGGCAATCGCCCGAGCGGGGGTGTTTGCACGACGGGCTGGGGCCCCGGAGGCCATAACCGGTGATAAGCTGCGGTCAGGCCATGGTCCCGTGCCGCCTCAGGCGTCGATGACTGTGGCCGCTACAAGAACAACAGACATAACAACAAGCGAGCGGTTGCCCGGCCAGCGGATACTGGCGGCAGACCGCACGCGGACATGCCGGTTACAAGCTATTGATGAACATCGTCGCGCTATTTGAGCAGCAGGCCTCGGTGCGTCCGGGGCAGCCCGCCATCATCGATGTGCGGGGGGCACGGTACCGCATCCGTTCCTATCGCCAGCTCGCCGCGGACGGCGCACGGACGGCGGCCCTGTTCCGCGCCCAGGGTCTGGGTGCGGGCGACCGGGTGCTGGTGGTACAGCCGATGGGCTACGAGCTCTACGTGGTGCTGCTGGCGCTGTTGCGGCTCGGGGCCGTGGCGATGGTGCTGGACCCGGCGGCCGGCCGGGAGACGGTGGCGTCCTATTGCCGGCTGGGCGAGCCGACGGCGCTGGTCGCCGGGCGTCGCGATCTGCTGCGCCACCTGGTCTCGCCCAGGCTCTGTCGGCTGCGACGCTTTGCCGTGGACGGCTATGTGCCCGGTGCCGTGGCGCTGTCGCAGGCACGCCAGCAGCCGCGGCTCGAGGACCTGGCCGCCGGCGGCCAGGCGCCCGCCCTGTTTACCCTGGTGCGCAACGAGCAGGGCGTATTGCGCCGGGTACTGCGCTCGCATGACGACCTGATCGCCACACAGGCGGCCCTGGCCGCTGCGCTGGATCACAGTCCTGGCGAGTGCGAACTCTCCACCCAGCCGCTGGTCCCGCTCGCCAACCTGGTTTCGGGCATGACCAGTGTCATCCCCGCCGCCCCGCTGCATGCCCCCGCCCGGGTAGCACCGCAGACAGTGTTCCAGCTGCTGAAGGCCTTCGATATCCGGCGCAGTGCGGGCGCCCCGGTCCTGTTTCGTCGCCTGGTCGAATACTGCGAGCGGTCTGGCCGCAAGTTGCCCCTGACGCATATACACGTCGGCGGGGCACCGGTCCTGCCGCCTGCCCTGGCCCGCATACAGCACGCGACCGACGGGGCCGTGGTCGCCGCCGTGCATGGCGGTGCAGAGGCCCTGCCGCTGACGCGCGTGATGTACCGGGAATATCGCCAGGTGGATCTCGCGGCCATGCAGGCGGGTGGCGGTCTGCTCACCGGCAAGCCGGTGGACGGCCTGACGCTGCGGGTGATTCGCGACCGCTATGGGGCGCCCATCGGCCCCTATGACGGCAAGCGCTTTGCGGCCGAGGCCCTGCCACCGGGCAAGATCGGCGAGGTCGTGGCCTGTGGTGATCACCTGGTGGCCGGCTACCTGAATGCCGAGGGCGATGTCGAGAGCAAGTTCGAGGTGGATGGGCGACGCTGGCACCGTACCGGCGAGGCCGGCTATCTCGACGCGGAGGGCCGGTTGTGGCTGGTCGGTCGCTGTCGCTCGCGCATCGACGACAGCCGGGGCCGGTTGTATCCCTTCAGCGTGGAATGTGCCGCCAGCTTCCTGGACGGGGTGCAGCGCTCTGCGATGATCAGCCACGCCGGACGACGCATCCTGCTGGTGGAAGGGATGCGCGGGCTGGACGTCGAGGCCTTGCGCCGGGCGCTCGCCTGGGCGCAGCTCGACGAGGTCCGCCGGGTGCGCGCGATACCGGTGGATGCGCGCCAGCAGGCGCGGGTGGACTACGCCCGCCTGGCGGCCCGCCTGAAATAGTCTGGCCTAGCGGTAGTCGCCGTGGCGCTGGATCACCTCGATCTCGTAGCCGTCGGGGTCGTGCATGAAGAAGAATTTCCCCACCAGGCGCTCACCGTCCTTCAGCTCCACGATGTCCTTGACCGCGAAGCCCGCCTGGCGGATGCGGGCGTGCTCGGTATCCAGGTCGTCGACGGTGACGGCGATGTGGCCGTAGCCGCTGCCGTGGGTATAGGGCTCGGTACGCCCGTGGTTGAGGGTGAGCTCCAGCTCGACGTCGCTCTCCGCGTTGCCGAGATAGGCCAGGCTGAAGTCGTCGAAGTCCAGGCGGCGCTTCAGCTCGAGGCCCAGGGCCGTGCGGTAGAAGTCGACCGAGCGGTCGAGATCCAGTACGCGGATCATGGTGTGTACCAGCCGTGCCATGGTTTTACTCCTCGCGCATCCGTGGATTGAAGACGGCAGCCTAACCGCTCCGGTGGCCGGAATGAAGACCTGCGCCGAACACCATCACAGATGTCCGGCGACACGCTGGCGGATGGCTGGCCTGTGGGCGTAGGATGAGCGCATCGACGGTTGCTGAAGGAGAAGCCCCCATGTTGCGTCCTCTGTTGCTCGTCTCGCTGCTGCTCCTGCTGGCCGGCTGTTCCAGCGTGCGCGTCACCCAGGACTACGCGAAGACGGCCGATTTTTCCGCCTACCGGGTCTTTGCCTGGGATGAGCCGCGGCATCGGGAGACCGGTGATCCCCGCCTGGACGATCCGCTGGTGCACCGGCGCATCCAGCAGGCCATCGAGTCGCAGCTCGCCGCGCGCGGTTACCGCTTCGTGGCTGAGCCGGCGCAGGCCGACCTGCTGGTGCGTTACCACACCCTGGTGGAGGACCGCATCGAGACCTCGCGTTCGAGCGTGACCTTCGGTACCGGCTACTGGTGGAGCCGCACGGGGGTGGCCATCGGGCTGGACTATCCCTATGGATCGCGGGAATACGACGAGGGGACGCTGCTCATCGACTTCGTCGCCCCCGCCAGCGGCGAGCTGATCTGGCGCGGCACCGGCGTACGCCCACTGGCGGATACCCCCACGCCCGAGGCGCGCGACGAGGTCGTCAACGACGTGGTACAGCGGATCCTGGCGCAGTATCCACCGGGGAAGTGAGGTGTGAGGCGTGACGTGAAAACGGTTTGGCCACAGAGGACACAGAGATCACAGAGGAAGAGCCAGCCCGGTTTACCTCTGTGTACGCTGTGCCCTCTGTGGCGCCTGAACTTTTGGCCTAACGCCTAACGGGCGCCGGTAGCCGCCGCGGCGGCCGTCGGGTGACAGCACCAGCTGCCAGAGCTGGATGTCGCGGGAGCGGAAGGCCCCGGCGCAGCTCAGCAGGTAGTACTTCCACATGCGGTAGAAGCGCTCGTCGTAGTGGTCGCGCAGCCGGGGCCAGGCGGCGTCGAAGTTCTCGAACCAGGCCATGAGCGTGCGGTCGTAGTCGGCCCCGAAGTTGTGCAGGTCCTCGATCACGAAGACGTCCTCCACGGCCTGCGCGATCTGCGCCAGCGAGGGCAGGTCGCCGTTGGGGAAGATGTAGCGGTCGATCCAGGGGTCCGGCGTGGTGGCGGTGAGGTTCTTGCCGATGGTGTGCAGCAGGAACAGGCCGTCCTGCTTCAGGCAGCGCGCGGCGACCTGCATGTATTCCCGATAGTTCTTGTGGCCGACGTGCTCGAACATGCCCACGCTGACGATGTGATCGTAGCGCTCCTTCACCGCGCGGTAGTCCTGCACCCGGATCTCCACCGGCAGGTCGCCGCACAGTTCCCGTGCCAGCTTCGCCTGTTCGCGGGAGATGGTGATGCCGACCACCTGTGCGCCGTAGCGTTCGGCGGCGAACTTCGCGAAGCTGCCCCAGCCGCAGCCGATGTCCAGCACGCGTTGCCCGGGCCGCAGGTCGAGCTTGCGGCAGATGAGGTCGAGCTTGGCCTCCTGGGCCGCTTCCAGGGTGGTGGCCTGTTCCCAGTAGCCGCAGGTGTAGGTCAGGCGCTCATCGAGCATGGCACGGTAGAGGTCGTTGCCGATGTCATAGTGCCGTTCGCCCACCTGGAAGGCGCGCCGCGCGGTCTGCAGATTCAGCAGGCGGAAGCGCAGGGCGTGGAATAAAAGACGCAGGGGGGAGACGGCCCGGTCCACTTTGGTGCGCAGGATGCGGTCGAAGAACTGGTCCAGTGCATCGCAGTCCCAGTCGCCGTCCATATAGGATTCCCCCAGGCCGAGGTTGGCCTGGGTCAGGGTGCGTTGTGCAACGCGCGGGTTGTGGATGCGGATGTCACAGGGCCGCGAGCCGTTCACACGGATGTCGGCCCGTGCCAGCAGGCCGGTGAAGAGCTGCATGCTGCTGCTTTGCTGGCGGCGTGTCGACGCAACGAGGGTGTCCTGGCTCATGCTGTCCTCCTGTCGTCCTGGCGGTCATGTCCTGGCCGGCGGCCTGTCCGTCCGGCGCCCACCCTGGCAGGTAAGCAAGCGGCGTGCCGCCAGGGGCGGCGGCTGCCGGGCCGAAGACATGAGCATAGCCAAGACGGGGCGAATCGCCAGTCAGACCGCCGGTTGACGGGTTCCTAGTCGCCGCCGATGGCGAGGGTACGGATGGCGAGGAAGACCTCGCGCAGGAAGGCCAGCAGGGCGCCGACCAGGGCGAGCATGGCGAGCACGAACAGCGCGCCGATGAGGTTGGCCAGGTTGAGGCCGAGGAAGTGCTCGACGAAGGCGCTGATGATGAGCAGGCAGACAGTCAGCGCCGAGGTGACGCCCAGGCTGATGCCGAGATAGATCCAGCGGGCGCGCCGGCCGAGCAGGCGCAGTTCGCTGCGCGCGGAGACGCGGGCCGTGTCGCTCACGGAGGCCAGGCGTTCCTCCAGGCGGCGGCTGCGATCGACGATGCGGGCCAGCCGGCTGGAGAAGGCATTGATGAAGGCGCCGATACCAGCCAGCAGGAAGACCGGGGCCACGGCCAGCTGGATGACGCTGGCGATCTCGCTCGCTGGCGCGGCCATGGTGCTAGTTCTCCGCCTTTGGCCGGCGGCGCCGCCGGCGGCCGGGGCCGCCCTCGCCGGCCGGGCGCCCCCCCGCGGGCCGGCCGGCCCTGCCGGGTGGTTTGCCGCCGCGACCGAGGCGCTCGATCTTCGCCGCGGGCAGGGGCTCGGCCAGCAGTTCCGTCTCCACGATGGCCATGGGGATCTTCTGATCGATGTATTCCTCGATCTCCGGCAGGTGGAAGGCGTAGTCCTCGCAGGCGAAGCTGACGGCATCCCCCTCGGCGCCGGCACGCGCGGTGCGGCCTATGCGGTGCACGTAGTCCTCGGCCGACTGCGGCAGGTCGTAGTTGAAGACGTGGGTCACGTCGGGGATGTGCAGGCCGCGGGCCGCCACGTCGGTGGCGATGAGGATGTCGTAGGTGCCCTCGCCGAATTCCGACAACAGGCGCTGGCGCTTCTTCTGCGGGACGTCGCCGGAGAGCAGGGCGGCCTTGAAGCCGTTGCCCGTGAGCCAGGCCAGTACGTTTTCGGCCACGCGCTTGGTGTTGACGAAGACGATGCTGCGCTCCGGGCGGTATTTCCGCAGCAGGCCGATGAGCAGCGGGATCTTCTGTTCGTTGCCGGGGTAGTACACCTCCTGGCGCACGCGCTCGGCGGTGACCTGCTCGGCCTCGATCTTCACCAGTTCCGGGTTGTTCATGTGCTCGTAGGCCAGTTCCATCACGCGGTAGGACAGCGTGGCGGAGAAGAGCATGGAAAGCCGCTGGTCCGGTGGAGGCAGGCGGCGCAGCAGGAAGCGGATGTCCTTGATGAAGCCGAGGTCGAACATGCGGTCGGCCTCGTCCAGCACCATCACCTGCACGGCCTTCAGGTCGAAGACGTGCTGTTTGAAGTAGTCGATGATGCGCCCGGGGGTGCCGATGAGCACGTCGATGCCGTCGACGAGCTGCTGACGCTGCTTGTCGTAGTCCACGCCGCCGTAGACCAGGCCGAGCTTCAGGCCGGTGTGGCGCCCCAGGGCCTCGGCGTCCTTGTGGATCTGGATGGCGAGTTCCCGGGTGGGGGCCAGCACCAGGGCGCGCGGCTGGTTGGCGCGCCGCTCGGCGCTCCCGGGCTGGCGCAGCAGACGGGTGAAGATGGCCACCAGGAAGGCGGCGGTCTTGCCCGTGCCGGTCTGTGCCTGGCCGGCCACGTCGTGGCCCTTCAGCGCCACCGGCAGGGTCCCGGCCTGGATGGGGGTGCAGCGGGAAAATCCCGCCTCTTCAACGCCTTGCAGTACCTCGCCGGGCAGGTCGAGGGCCTGGAAGGTCATGTCGCTCAGGTGCGTATCGCCCATGGGATCCTTGTGCGTGTGTGTATCCCCCGGACTTGAAAATCTGGTCCGTATGGGATCAAATGCGTGAAAAGACACGCCGGCCGACGAGACCGGCGTTTTCTATCCCGCTGACACTATATCAATTATCCGGGCGGGTTTCGTGTACACGGATTCTAGCGGAGGCGAGACGAGTGAGCGACAAGATGGTGTACCTGACGGACGACAGCTTCGATGCGGACGTACTCAAGTCCGATACGCCCGTCCTGGTCGACTACTGGGCCGAGTGGTGCGGTCCCTGCAAGATGATCGCGCCGATCCTGGACGAGATCGCCGATGAGTACGAGGGCCGCCTGAAGGTCGCCAAGCTCAACATCGACGAGAACCCGGCCACCCCGCCCAAGTTCGGTATCCGCGGTATCCCCACCCTGATGCTGTTCAAGAACGGCGAGGTCGAGGCCACCAAGGTGGGCGCCCTGTCCAAGTCCCAGCTGACGGCCTTCATCGACCAGAACCTGTAAGCCGATACATCGCGACGGCCCCGGCGTATCGCCGGGGCTGGACCTCGCCCGGTAACCGTGCTAGCTTAATCCCCGCAGCCACGACAACTACAATCCTTCCGTCCCCGGCTGCACCTCATAGAATCAACTGAAATCATCAAGGCCCCCGGCCGGTTCCGCGCTGGCTGACGCCGTTCTTCCGTATCACACCATCCCTGAACCAACAAAACCCGTTTCCTATGAATCTGACCGAACTGAAGCAGAAACCCCCCGCCGACTTGCTGGAACTTGCCAAGAGCATGGGGATCGAGGGCATGTCGCGTGCCCGTAAACAGGACATCATCTTCGCCATCCTCAAGGCGCACGCGAAAAGCGGCGAGGACATCTTCGGCGACGGGGTGCTGGAAATCCTCCAGGACGGGTTTGGTTTCCTGCGGTCGGCGGACAGCTCCTATCTCGCCGGGCCGGATGACATCTACGTCTCGCCCAGCCAGATACGCCGCTTCGGCCTGCGCACGGGGGACACGGTCTCCGGCAAGATCCGGCCGCCCAAGGAGGGTGAGCGTTACTTCGCGATGCTCAAGGTCTCCGAGATCAATTTCGAGACCCCGGAAAACGCCAAGAACAAGATCCTGTTCGAAAACCTCACCCCGCTGCATCCCGAAGAACGCCTGCGCATGGAGCTCGGCAACGGCTCCACGGAAGACATCACTGCCCGCGTCATCGACATCGTCTCCCCCATCGGCAAGGGCCAGCGCGGCCTGATCGTCTCGCCGCCCAAGGCCGGCAAGACCATGATGCTGCAGAACATCGCCCAGAGCATCGCCGCCAATCATCCCGAGTGCTATCTCATCGTGCTGCTCATCGACGAGCGGCCGGAAGAGGTGACGGAGATGCAGCGCATGGTGCGTGGCGAGGTGGTGTCCTCGACCTTCGACGAGCCGGCCAGCCGCCACGTGCAGGTGGCCGAGATGGTCATCGAGAAGGCCAAGCGCCTGGTCGAGCACAAGCGCGACGTGGTGATCCTGCTGGATTCCATCACCCGCCTGGCGCGCGCCTACAACACCGTGATCCCGTCCTCGGGCAAGGTGCTCACCGGCGGCGTGGATGCCAACGCCCTGCATCGCCCCAAGCGCTTCTTCGGCGCCGCGCGCAATATCGAGGAGGGCGGCAGCCTCACCATCATCGCCACCGCTCTGATCGATACCGGCTCGAAGATGGACGAGGTCATCTACGAGGAGTTCAAGGGTACCGGCAACATGGAGGTGCACCTGGATCGCCGCATCGCCGAGAAGCGCGTATTCCCCGCCATCAACATCAATCGCTCCGGCACGCGTCGCGAGGAACTGCTCACCCGTACCGAGGAACTGCAGAAGCTGTGGATCCTGCGCAAGTTCCTGCACTCGATGGATGACCTGGAGGCGATGGAGTTCCTCTTCGATCGCCTCTCGCAGACCAAGGTCAACGACGAGTTCTTCGATGCGATGAAGAGCCGCTAGCGCCCGGCCTGGTCCAGACCGAAGAAGATGAGGACGCCCGCTATTGCGGGCGTCCTTGTTTCAGGTGTGCGGTGCGATGCCGTTGTCGATATAGCAGCGCGGCGCCGTGTCCCAGATCTCGCGCGCATAGTCCCGCACGGTGCGGTCGATGGAGAACTTGCCCATGCGTGCTGTGTTGAGCATGGCCTTGCGCGTCCAGGCATCCGGGTCGCGGTAGAGTTCGTCCACCTTTTCCTGCGTGGCCACGTAGGCGGGAAAGTCCGCCAGCAGCATGTAGTGATCCACGTTCAACAGGTTGTCGACCAGGTCGCGATAGCGGTCGGCCTCCTCGGGGCAGAAGAAGCCCGTGCCGATCATGTCGAGCACCCGCCGCAGCTCCGCATTGTTCTCGTAATACAGCCGCGGGCGATAGCCCTCTGCGCGCAGGCCCTCCACCTCGTCGGCCTTCATGCCGAAGATGAAGATGTTGTCCTCGCCCACCTCCTCGGCAATCTCGATGTTGGCGCCGTCCAGGGTGCCGATGGTGAGCGCACCGTTGAGCGCGAGCTTCATGTTGCCGGTGCCCGAGGCCTCGGTGCCGGCGGTGGAGATCTGCTGCGAGAGGTCGGCGGCCGGGATGATCACGCCGGCCAGCGACACCTCGTAGTTGGGCAGGAAGATCAGTTTCAGACGGTCACCCACCAGTGGATCGTGATTGATGATATCGGCGACGTCGTGGATCAGGCGGATGATCTTCTTCGCCACGGCGTAGCCCGGGGCGGCCTTGCCGGCGAAGATCACCACGCGCGGCACGCGGTGCTCGGCCTGGCCGTCGCGGATGCGGTTGTAGAGCGCGATGACGTGCAGCAGGTTGAGCAGCTGGCGCTTGTACTCGTGGATGCGCTTGATCTGCACGTCGAACAGCGCCGCGGTGCTGACGGCCTGCCCGGTCTTGCGCAGGATAAGCTCAGCGAGCTGGCGCTTGTTGGCCTGCTTGACCTGGCGGAAGGCCTCGCGGCAGCTGGCGTTCTCGATATGCGGCTCGAGTTCGCGCAGGCGATCGAGCGACAGGATCCAGTCCTCGCCGATGTGCTCGTCGACGAGCTGGCGCAGCCCCGGATTGGCCTGGTTCAGCCACAGGCGCGGGGTGATGCCGTTGGTGATGTTGATGAACTTCTCCGGCATCAGACGGTGGAAGTCCGGGAACAGCTGCGTCTTGATGAGTTCGCTGTGCAGGGCGGCCACGCCGTTGACGCGGTGGCTGGCGATCACGGCGAGATAGGCCATGCGCACGCGTCGCCCGCCTTCCTCGTCGATGATGGACAGCCGGCGCACGATGTCGTTGTCGCCCGGATGGCGGTGACGCACCTGGTTGAGGAAGTGATGGTTGATGTCGTAGATGATCTGCATGTGCCGCGGCAGCACGCGCTCGAGCAGGCTCACCGGCCAGGTCTCCAGTGCCTCGGGCATGAGCGTGTGGTTGGTGTAGGCGAAGCAGCGCCGCGTGATATCCCAGGCCCTGTGCCAGGGCAGCAGGTAGACATCCGTGAGCAGGCGCATCAGCTCGGGGATGGCGATGGCCGGGTGGGTGTCGTTGAGCTGGATGGCGACCTTGTCGGCCAGGGTGTCCACCGGCAGGCCCTCGCGCACGCAGTGGCGGTCGAGGATGTCCTGCAGTGAGGCCGAGACGAAGAAGTACTCCTGCTTGAGGCGCAGCTCGCGGCCCATGGCGGTGGCATCGTTGGGATAGAGCACCTTGGAGATGGTCTCCGACTGGTTCTTGTCCTCCAGGGCGCGGATGTAGTCGCCCTCGTTGAAGTAGCGCAGGTCGAAGTCGCGCGTGGCCTTGGCCGACCACAGCCGAAGGTTGTTCACGTTCTTCTGTTTGCCATAGCCCGGGACCGGTATGTCGTAGGCCATGGCCAGCACCTCTTCGCCGTGGTCCCAGAAGCGGTCGATCTGGCCGCTGATGCCGATGTGTTCGGAGACCGTGCCGTAGAAATACACCGGGAAGATCTTCTCCGGGCGCGGGAACTCCCAGGGGTTGCCGTAGCGCAGCCAGCTGTCCGGGTGTTCCACCTGCTGGCCGTTCTGGATCTCCTGGTGGAACATGCCGAATTCGTAGCGGATGCCGTAGCCGTAGCCCGGCAGGCAGAGTGTGGCCATGGCGTCCAGGATGCAGGCTGCCAGACGGCCGAGGCCGCCGTTGCCCAGCGCCGCGTCCGTCTCCAGGCCCTCGATGTCGGTGAGCTCCACGCCCAGGTCCTCCAGGGCCTGTACGCAGGCGTCGTAGATGCCGAGGTTGAGCATGCTGTTGATGAGCATGCGCCCGAGCAGGAACTCCATGGAGAGGTAGTAGACGCGCTTGACGTCTTCTTCCTGGTGGTAGCGCTTGGTGAACATGCGCTGTTCGATGAGCCGGTCGCGCACGGCCAGCGAGACCGCATGCAGCCAGTCGCGGGTGGTGGCGTGCAGCGGGTCCTTGCCGACGATGTGGATCAGGCGGTCGCGGATGTTCTGACGCAGCGTGTCGACGTCACTGGCCAGCGGCTGGTGCTCGATGTCGACGACGGATTCCGGATGGTTCATGCGGCGACTCCTGGGATGTGGCCATGACAGCATGGTGCAAGTTCGGGGCCAGCGGCCCGATCGGCCCGATGGGCGTCAACCGCCGCCCCTGGCCGATGGGGTATTCTAGTCCACCCAGTCTAGCGGGCGGGAACGACAGCGGCGTGACAGCGCCTGTTGCACCAGCCTGGTGCAGATTGGCCCGATTTCGGTCAAGATTCTGCCCAGCGGGCCGCTAAACCGGTTAACCGCCCATCATCGAAAATGGACCCACAGCACACGTCATGAAAACGAATCTGCCCGTCACCGGCCGGGAGGTCGATTACCCGGCCGACGAATCCCTGATCTCCTCCACCGACCTCAAGGGGCGCGTGACCTTCGCCAACGAGGGCTTCTGTCGCGTGGCCAAGTTCGAGGCGGACGAGCTGGTGGGGAAGAGCCACAACGTGGTGCGCCATCCGGACATGCCGCCGGCGGCCTTCCAGAACCTCTGGGACGAGATCAAGGCCGGGCGGCCCTGGGTGGGGGCGGTGAAGAACCGCTGCAAGGACGGCGATCACTACTGGGTGGACGCCCATGTCACCCCGATCTTCCGCAACGGCCAGGTGGCCGGCTACGAGTCGGTGCGTGTCAAGCCTGATCGCGCCCTGGTGCGCCGTGCCGAGAAGCTCTACCGGCGCGTGTGGAAGGGCCGGGTGGGCTTTACCCGCCGCTTCTATCACCACACCACGGTGCGGCTCTCGCTGGGCTTCTTCGTCCTGCTGGGCGCCATGCTGGCGGTGCAGGCCGTGCTGCCGGCCCCCTTCGGCACCTGGCTGGCCTATGCCGGCGCGGCCGTTGCCGGGCCGCTGGGCATTGCCGTCGCCCTGCGCCGTCTGAAGCGCCTGGGGGCCCATGCCCGCCGCATCGCCGACAACCCGGTGACGCAGAAGGTCTATGAGGGGGACCTGGACGAGATGGCCCAGGCCGAGGCCGCCCTGCACATGCTCAAGGCCAACCAGCGCACCATCCTGCGGCGTATCGGGGCGAGCGCGGCCCACCTGCAGGACGTGGCCCACCAGGGCCGCGACCAGGTGCAGCAGACCACCCAGACCATCGCCCAGCAGCATGCCGAGGTGGAGCAGGTGGCCACGGCCATGAACGAGATGTCGGCCACCGTGAACGAGGTGGCCCGCAACACCTCGCAGGCGGCCGAGGCGGCGCACGCGGCCAACGAGGAGGCCCACGACGGCAAGCGGGTGCTGGATCGCGCCATTCATTCCATCGACGCCCTGACGCGCGAGGTGGACAACACCGCGAATGCCCTGGAGGCCCTGAGCCAGCAGAGCGGTCAGATCGGCAGCATCATCAACGTGATACGCGAGATCGCCGACCAGACCAACCTGCTGGCGCTCAACGCCGCCATCGAGGCCGCGCGTGCCGGCGAGCAGGGCCGCGGCTTTGCCGTGGTGGCCGACGAGGTACGTTCACTGGCCATGCGCACCCAGGAGGCGACCGGGCAGATCCAGGACATGATCGCCGGGGTGCAGGAAGGCACGCGCAACGCGGTGGAGGCGATGGAACACAGCCGCAGCACGGCGCAGGAAAGCAGCGAGTCCATGGGCGAGGCGGGTCAGTCGCTCGGGCGCATTGCCGATTCGGTGCAGCTGATCAACGACATGAACACGCAGATCGCCACCGCGGTGGAGGAACAGAGCGCCGTGGCCGAGGAGATCAACCGCAATATCCTCAACATCAAGGACCAGGCCGATGCCATCCTCGGCATGGCCCAGGCCCTGGACGAGAACAGCGAGGCGCTGTTCTCCAACGTCTCGGACCAGCGGGCGCTGGTGCAGGGCTTCGACGAGCTGCTGCAGGCCTGAGGCGTACGCCCCAGGCCCCGTATCAGGCGCTCCCGGCCTCGCGGGCGACCGCGCGGTAGCCGATGTCGGTGCGGTAGTAGACGTTCGACCAGTCGATCTGCCGGGTGAGTTCGTAGGCCCGCTTCTGCGCCTCACGGGCGGTCTCGCCCAGGGCCACGGCACAGAGCACGCGCCCGCCATTGGTCACCACCTCGCCGTCGCGTTCGGCGGTGCCGGCGTGGAAGACCTTGGCATCGGGCGCGTCCTGCCCGGGCAGGCCATGGATCACGTCGCCCTTCGCGTAGTCGTCCGGGTAGCCGCCGGCGGCCAGCACCACGCCCAGCGCCACCCGCGGGTCCCACTCGGCCTGTGCCGCGTCGAGCCGCCCGTCGATGGCCAGGTCGCAGAGCGCCACCAGGTCGGAGCGCAGTCGCATCATGATCGGCTGGGTCTCCGGGTCGCCGAAGCGGCAGTTGTATTCCAGTACCTTGGGCGTGCCGTCCGGCGCGATCATCACCCCGGCATAGAGAAAACCCGTGTAGACGTTGCCCTCGGTGGCCATGCCGGCCACGGTGGGTTCGATGACCTCGCGCAGGATGCGCGCGTGGATCTCGGGCGTGACTACCGGCGCCGGCGAGTAGGCCCCCATGCCGCCGGTGTTCGGGCCGCGGTCGCCGTTGTCGCGGGCCTTGTGGTCCTGGGAGCTGGCCATGGGCAGGATGTTCGTGCCGTCGACCATGCAGATGAAACTCGCCTCCTCGCCGGTGAGGAACTCCTCGATCACCACCCGGTGTCCGGCCTCGCCGAAGGCGTTGCCGGCCAGCATGTCTTTCACCGCATCGATGGCCTCCTGCTGGGTCTGCGCCAGGATCACGCCCTTGCCGGCGGCCAGGCCGTCGGCCTTCACCACGATGGGGGCGCCGTGGTCGTGGATGAAGTCCACGGCCGCGTCGATCTCGGTGAACACGCCGTAGCGGGCGGTGGGAATGTGGTGACGGGCGAGGAAGTCCTTGGTGAAGGCCTTGGAGCCCTCCAGCTGGGCGGCGTCACGGCTGGGGCCGAAGATGCGCAGGCCGCCGTCGCGGAAGGTGTCGACCACGCCGGCCACCAGTGGGGCCTCGGGGCCGACGATGGTGAGGTCGATGGCCTCGTCCTGGGCGAAGCGGAACAGGGCCGGGATGTCCTCGGCGCCGATGGCCACGTTCCGCACCTTCGCCTCGCGGGCCGTGCCGGCATTGCCGGGGGCGACGAATACCTGTTCCACCCGGGGAGACTGCGCGGCCTTCCACGCAAGTGCATGTTCGCGGCCACCGCCACCGATGATCAGTACCTTCATGGGCTGTTTCCGTTCTGGTTGGTTTGCAGCAGGCCGCTAGTCTAGCGGCCCGGCCGCGCTTTGTCTCGCCACCGGCTGGGCCAGCGGCAGTTCGAACCAGAAGCAGCTGCCCCGGCCCGGGGCGCTCTCGAATCCCATCCGGCCGTCGTGCTGCTCGACCAGGGTGCGGGCGATGAACAGTCCGAGCCCGGTGCCGTCGCGCCGGCGCCGTGGCGAGGTGTCTCCCTGGGTGAACTTCTCGAAGATGCGCTCGGCCAGCGCCGGCGATACCCCGTTGCCGTGATCGCGGATGGCCACGCGGGCATGATCGTCGTCGGCCGTGATCACGACCTCGATGCGGTCGCCCTCGCGGCCGTACTTCACGGCATTGGACAGCAGGTTGTCCAGCACCTGCGAGAGTCGCTGCGGATCGGCATGCACCACCACACCGGGTGCCTGGTCCTCGAGCAGGAAACCGGCGCCGAAGCGCTCGGCATAGGCGCGGTTGTGTTCCAGGGACTCGCAGACCAGCCGGCCCAGGGCGAGTGGGCGGCGCTCGATGGCGAGCCGACCGGCCTCGATGCGCTGGATGTCGAGGATGTCGTTGACCAGGCCGAGCAGCCGTTCACCGTTGGCCAGGGCCAGGCGGCTGAGCTCGCGGGCACGGGGCGGCAGTTCACCGGCCACGCCGTTCACCATCAGCCCGAGCGAGCCGAGCATGGAGGTGATGGGCGTGCGCAGCTCGTGACTGACCACGGCGAGGAACTCGTCCTTGAGACGTTCGGCGCGGTCGCGCTGGCCCTGTGCGCGATTCAGGAAGTGACGCATCACGCCGGCCAGCAGGGCGAAGATGCCGAATACCAGCAGGCCCTCGGCCAGCAGCCGGTTGCGCATGGTCGTGAAGAGCCGCGGCGCGTGCAGGCCGAGGACCTCCCAGCGGGTGCCGGGCACGTTGTCCCGTGCCAGTACGCGTGCCGCCTCCTCGTCCGTCAGGCGGTAGTCGTCGCGGACGAAATCGCGGCGCGGGCCGGCCGGGGTGGCCTCGATCAGGGGTTCCTCGCCGGCCAGCACCAGCAGGCGCTCGTGGTCCGGGGTCTGCATGTGACCGAGCAGGTCGCCGAGGATGCGGGCATTGAAACTGACGAGCAGGATGTAGTCACGACCGTCGACGCGGAATTCGCCGAGCAGGTCGAAGTGGTACACGTCGATGCTCGGGTGCACGCGCTGGCGCTGCTGGCCGGCAGCGTCGAATTCCCGGATATCCTGCAGGCAGAGCTCGCCGCCCAGGAAGTCGACGTCGTGCACCACCAGTTCGCCCTGCGGGTTGGCGATGGCATAGGTGGAGGCGTCGGGGAAATAGCGCACCACCTGGCGCGAGAGCGCCAGGTAGCGGTCGGGGTCATCCGGGGCCCTGACCAAGGCATCGAGCAGGGGCTGGTGGTCCTGGGTGAACACCCCCACCAGGCGTTCCTGTTCGCCGATCAGGCGCGCGAGCTCGGCGGTGATGCCGCGCACGGCCTCCCGGGCGATGGCCTGGTGCTGGTCGGCGAAGGCCTGGTAGCGCAGCGCCGTGATGCCGCCGATGAGCAGGCCCACCAGCAGCAGCATGACGAGTAGGGCGATGCCGTGGCTGCGCATATCCGCGTTGCGTTCCGCCTGTCGGTGAATGGGAAGGTGGAGGTCCCCCGCACTATAACGAAAAAACCGCGCCGGGGCGGCCCCTGGCGCGGCTTGACGGGCGGACTGCCGTACCGGCTAGTGGCGGAAGTGGCGCATGCCAGTGAAGACCATGGCCATGTCGTGCTCGTCGGCGGCGACGATGACCTCGTCGTCGCGCATGGAACCGCCGGGCTGGATCACCGCGGTGATGCCTGCCTCCTTCGCGGCGTCGATGCCGTCGCGGAAGGGGAAGAAGGCATCCGAGGCCATCACCGAGCCCTCCACGATCAGCCCCTCGTCGGCGGCCTTGATGCCGGCGATGCGGGCCGAGTAGACGCGACTCATCTGCCCGGCACCGATGCCGACGCTCTGCTGGTCACGGGCGTAGACGATGGCGTTGGACTTGACGAACTTGGCCACCTTCCAGGCGAACAGCAGGTCGCGCATCTCGGCTTCGCTGGGCGCACGCCGGGTGACGACCTTGAGGTCGGCCGGGGCGACCATGCCGATGTCGCGGTCCTGCACCAGCAGGCCGCCGTTGACGCGCTTGAAGTCCAGGCCGGGGACGGGGGCGGCCCACTGGCCGCAGGCCAGCACGCGCACGTTCTTCTTCGCGGCCAGCTCTTCCAGGGCCTCGGCCTCCACCTCGGGGGCGATGATCACCTCGACGAACTGGCGCTCGACGATGGTGCGCGCGGTGTGCGCGTCCAGCGGGCGGTTGAAGGCGATGATGCCGCCGAAGGCCGAGGTGGGGTCGGTGGCATAGGCGCGGTCGTAGGCGACCAGGATGTCCTCGCCCACGGCCACGCCGCAGGGGTTGGCGTGCTTGACGATGACGCAGGCCGGGGCCTCGAACTGCTTGACGCATTCCAGCGCGGCGTCGGTGTCGGCCACGTTGTTGTACGAGAGTTCCTTGCCCTGCAGCTGGCGCGCGGTGGCCACCGAGGCCTCCTTGGGCTCGTGCTCCACGTAGAAGGCGGCGCGCTGGTGCGGGTTCTCCCCATAGCGCATGTCCTGTGCCTTGCGGAACTGCTGGTTGAAGGTGCGCGGGAAGTCGTCCTTTTCGCTCTCGGAGCGGATGCGGCCGAGGTAGTTGGCGATGGCGCCGTCGTAGCGGGCGGTATGCTCGAAGGCCTTCACCGCCAGGTCGAAACGGGTCTCGCGGGAGATGCAGCCGTCGTTGGCCTTCATCTCGGTCTCCACGCGGGCGTAGTCGGCCGGATCGACGATGATGCTCACGTGGGCATGGTTCTTGGCTGTGGCGCGGACCATGGTCGGGCCGCCGATGTCGATGTTCTCGATGGCGTCTGCCAGCGAGCAGTCGGGACGGGCCACCGTGGCCTCGAAGGGATAGAGGTTCACCACCACGAGATCGATGGGCACGATGTCGTGCTCGGCCATCACCGCGTCGTCCACGCCGCGCCGGCCGAGGATGCCGCCGTGGATGCGCGGGTGCAGGGTCTTCACGCGGCCGTCCATCATCTCCGGGAAGCCGGTGTGCTCGGAGACCTCGACCACCGGGATGCCACTGTCGGCCAGCAGCTTCGCGGTGCCGCCGGTGGAGAGGATCTCGATGCCACTGTCATGCAGGTGGCGGGCGAAGTCGACGACGCCGGTCTTGTCGGAGACGCTGATGAGTGCCCGGGTGACGGGCCATTGCGTGGCTGCGCTCATGGTGCTGGATTCCGCTGGGGTGTGAATGAAAAGGTCGACATTATAGCCGACATGGCCGACCCGGCGGGCAGGCCGGGGCTTATTCGAGACCGTACTGCCGGAGCTTCTTGCGCAGGGTGCCGCGGTTGATGCCGAGGTGCTCGGCGGCGCGGGTCTGGTTGCCGCCGCAGTGGCGCATCACGCAATCGAGCAGCGGGCGCTCGACCTCCTCGATGACCATGCGGTAGAGCTCGCCCGGCGCGTGGCCGTCGAGATGCTGGAAGTAGCGCTCGAGCGCCTGTTTCACCGCTTCGGCGAGCGGGGGTGCGTCCATGTCGTGTGAGCCGGCGTTTTCCCTGGTTGGCACGGCTTCGAGATGTGCACTCATGCGGCCAGAGTCTCGTTATGGTTCTGCGGGTGATCGAAATACGCGGCGATCAGCGCGAGCTGCTCATCGGCCCGGTCGGCCCGGTTGATGCGCTGGCGGGTCGCCTCGCCCCCGGGGCGCCCCTTGAGATACCAGCCGATGTGCTTGCGCGCGATGCGCAGCCCGGCGTGTTCGCCGTAAAACCCGTGCAGTGCCTGCACGTGACCGAGCAGCGTCTCGCGCACCTCGTCCCAGGCGGGCGTGCCGCCGGGCTGTCCGGTCTCGATGTGGTGGGCGATCTCGCGGAAGATCCACGGATTCCCCTGTGCTGCCCGGCCGATCATGATGGCATCCGCCCCGGTGAATTCCAAGACGTGCTTCGCCTTTTCGCCCGAATCGATGTCGCCGTTGGCGATCACCGGGATGGCCACCGTCTGTTTGATGCAGCGGATGGTGTCGTATTCCACCGTGGGGCCGTAGGCGCAGGCCCGGGTGCGGCCGTGCACGGCCAGGGCCCGGATGCCGGCGTCCTCGGCGATCTGCGCGATGCGCGGGGCATTGCGGTGCGCCGGGTCCCAGCCGGTGCGGATCTTGAGGGTGACGGGGACGTCCACGGCGTCCACCACGGCCTCGAGGATGGCGCGCACCAGTGGCTCGTCCTGCAGCAGGGCCGAGCCCGCGGCGCGGTTGCAGACCTTCTTCGCCGGGCAGCCCATGTTGATGTCGATGATCTGGGCGCCGAAGGCGACGTTGAGGCGGGCGGCCTCGGCCATCATGGCCGGGTCGGCACCGGCGATCTGCACGCTGCGGGGGGCATCCTCGCCGGCATGGTCTAGGCGGGAGCGGGACTTCCTGCTGTGCCACAGGCGGCTGTCGGCGGTGACCATCTCGGAGACGGCCAGGCCCGCGCCCAGCCGCCGGCAGAGCTGCCGGAAGGGGCGGTCGGTCACGCCCGCCATGGGGGCGAGCATGAGCCGGTTGTCGAGCTGGTAGGGGCCGATGTGCATGGTCGTGGTCTCCGCGAGCCCGCCATGATACCGGGCGCGACGGGGCGCCGCATCCCCGGCGCGCCGGACTGCTCGAGGCAGGGCTGGCCGGACTAGAGGAAGTCGAACTCGAAGGACAGGGCGCGCTCGCCCGGGTCGACGATCTCGAGGTTGACGATGGCCGGCACGCCCGGTTCCATCAGGCTGCCGGGTGGCGGCGGGCTGGCGAGGTATTCCTCGGGCAGGAAGCGGCGTGCGGCCACGCTCTGGCCCTGCAGGTCGGAGAAGCGCATGCCGAGCAGGGGGTAGGGCTGGGGATGGGGGGCCCGGTTCACCACCGTGGCGGTGATCATCAGCGCCCCCTCGATGTTGGGGTGGGAATAGACGTGGCGATTGACCAGCTCCACCCGGCTCACGTCCCGGGGCTGCGGCGACGTACAGCCGGTCAGCTCGCAGAGCCGGTCGATCGGTGCCTGCAGCGCCGGGTAGCGATAGAGGGTCTCGCGTTCGTACCAGGTGTACTGGCCGGCCAGGGTCGCGATCAGCAGCAGGCTGGCCAGTCCCCAGGCCAGCCGGCCCCGGGTGCTGCCATGGGCACGGGCGGGGCGCAGGTCCTCGGCGAGGATGCTGGGGATGTCCCGTGCCGGCTCGTCCTCCCCTGCCTGTGCCGGGGGCGCCACCGCGGCCAGGGGGATCTGTTCCGGTGGCGTGGCCGGGGCCTCGGGCGGCACGGCGAGCAGGGTGTCCATGGCATTGAAGACGTGCTCGCATTCGCCGCAGCGCACCATGCCCTCGGCCTGGGTGAGCAGGCGGGTGCGGACGCGGAACACGGCTTCACAGCGGGGGCACTGGACGTACATGGGTCTAGTCTACTGCAAGCCGGGCCGTGTGCATCAGCCGTCCCGCCGCCGGCCGGTGAGGCGCGTCCAGTCCTCGCGGAAGGCGGGCGGGTCCATGTCGAACCAGGCGGTATAGGCCTGGCGCACCGTGTCGGCCTGTTCGCGCAGGATGCCGGAGAGCACGATGGCGCCGCCCGGGCGCACGCGGCCGGCCATGACCGGGGCCAGTTCGACCAGCGGGCCGGCGAGGATGTTGGCCATGACGAGATCGGCCGTGGTCTTCTCGCCCAGGCCCTCGGGGTAGTCGATATGCAGGCGCGCATCGTCCACGCCGTTGCGCGCGGCGTTGTCGCGGGTGGCGGTGAGCGCCTGCGGGTCGATGTCCACGGCGGTCACGCGGGCGGCGCCGAGCTTGAGGGCGGCCACGGCGAGGATGCCCGAGCCGCTGCCGTAGTCGATGACCTCGAGGCCGGCCGGCGGGTGGGCGTCCAGCCATTCCAGGCACAGGGCGGTGGTCGGGTGGGTGCCGGTACCAAAGGCCAGCCCGGGGTCGAGCAGGATGCTGATGGCATCGCCCGCCGGCGGCTCGTCCCAGCTCGGGCAGATCCACAGGCGCTGGCCGAAGCGCATGGGACGGAAGTCGTCCATCCAGGCCCGCTCCCAGTCCTGGTCCTCGACCTGGCGGGTGTCGAGCGCCTGCAGGGCGGGCAGCTGTGCCCGGATCAGGGCCGTGAGGGTGGCAAGGTCGGCATCGGCCTCGAACAGGCCGGTGACCAGTACCTGGTCCCACAGCGGGGTCTCGCCCGGGGCGGGT
Source organism: Chromatiales bacterium (assembly GCA_014762505.1). Taxonomy (NCBI): domain Bacteria; kingdom Pseudomonadati; phylum Pseudomonadota; class Gammaproteobacteria; order Chromatiales; species Chromatiales bacterium. The sequence goes on from JABURS010000043.1 coordinate 220,259, forward strand.
TCCAGCACCGGCTGGTCCTCGGCGTCGCGATAGGTGACGGAGACGGCGCCGGCGGCCAGCAGCAGTGACTCGGCGGCCTCCAGCTGCTCGCGCGCCAGGCGCAGGGTGAGCTCCTGCCAGGGCATGGCGGTGCTACTTCTGGCCGCCGAGTTTCTTCTCCAGATAGTGGATGTCGGTTCCACCAGCCTGGAAATGCGCATCCGCCATGATGTCACGCTGCAGCGGGATGTTGGTCTTGATGCCGTCGACCACGATCTCGTCGAGCGCGCCGCGCATGCGGGCGATGGCCGTCTCGCGGGTCTCGCCCCAGACGATCAGCTTGCCGATCATCGAGTCGTAGTAGGGCGGTACGGGGTAGCCGTTGTAGATGTGGGTGTCCACGCGCACGCCCGGGCCGCCCGGGGCATGGAAGTTCTGGATGGTGCCGGGCGAGGGCATGAAGGTCTCCGGGTCCTCGGCATTGATGCGGCACTCGATGGCATGCCCGCGGAACAGGATCTCCTCCTGGGTGAAGGCGAGCTTCTCGCCGGCGGCGATGCGCAGCTGTTCCCTGACGATGTCCACGCCGGTGATCATCTCGGAGACAGGGTGCTCGACCTGCACGCGGGTGTTCATCTCGATGAAGTAGAACTCACCCTTCTCGTACAGGAACTCGAAGGTGCCGGCCCCGCGATAGCCGATCTCGCGACAGGCCTCGCGCACGCGCTCGCCCAGGCGGTGACGCTCCTCGGCGGTGATGCCGGGGGCAGGGGCCTCCTCGACCACCTTCTGGTGGCGGCGCTGCATGGAGCAGTCGCGCTCGCCCAGGTGCACGCCGTTGCCGTGCTCGTCGGCCAGGATCTGGAATTCCACGTGACGCGGTGTCTCCAGGAATTTCTCCATGTACACCTGGCCGTTGCCGAAGGCGGCCAGGGCCTCGGACTGCGTCAGGGAGATGGCATTGAGCAGCGCGGCCTCGGAATGCACCACGCGCATGCCGCGGCCGCCACCGCCGCCGGAGGCCTTGATGATGACCGGGTAGCCGATCTCGCGGGCCTTGCGGATGTTCTCGTCCGGGTTGTCGTCGAGCGCACCGTCGGAGCCGGGCACGCAGGGTACGCCGGCCTTGATCATGGCCTCCTTGGCGCAGACCTTGTCGCCCATCATGCGGATCGTCTCGGCGCGCGGGCCGATGAAGATGAAGCCGCTGGACTCGCAACGTTCGGCGAAGTCGGCGTTCTCGGAGAGAAAGCCGTAGCCCGGGTGGATGGCGGTGGCGTCAGTGACCTCGGCGGCGCTGATCAATGCCGGGACGTTGAGATAGCTCTCGGTGGAAGAGGCCGGGCCGATGCAGACGGACTCGTCCGCCAGGCGTACATGTTTCAGGTTGCGGTCGGCCTCGGAATGGACGGCCACCGTCTTGATGCCGAGTTCGCGGCAGGCGCGCAGGATGCGCAGGGCGATCTCGCCGCGGTTGGCAATGACGACTTTATCGAGCATAGGCTGGTCTTGCGTATCCGGTTGGCATGACGTGTGGGCGGTGGTCCGGCGCGGGCCTGCGAGGCACCGCGGCGGGCATCATTCGATGACGAACAGCGGTTCGCCGAACTCCACCGGCTGGCCGTTCTCGCCGAGGATGGCCTTCACCACCCCCGCCTTGTCGGCCTCGATCGGGTTGAGCATCTTCATCGCCTCGATGATGCACAGCGTGTCACCCACGCCCACGCTCTGGCCGACCTCGACGAAGGGCTTGGCGCCCGGGGAGGGGGCACGGTAGAAGGTGCCGACCATCGGCGCCTTGACCACGTGGCCGGGCGGCAGGGCGGGGGGCTCGTCGGCCGCGGGGGCAGCCGCGGTGGCAGCCGCGGGGGCGGCAGCCGGGGCAGGCGCGGGGGCGGCGGCCGGCATGGGCGGCGGCGCAAAGGTCGGCATCGGGGCGGTGGCGCGGCTGATGCGCACCGACTCCTCGCCCTCCTTGATTTCGATTTCGGCGACGCCGGACTCGTCCAGCAGTTCGATGAGTTTCTTGATCTTGCGAATGTCCATTTGCAATGCCCTTAGGAATTCGAATGGTTGATGGCGGCGATGGCCCCTTCCAGGGCCAGTTCGTAGCCCTTGGCACCAAGGCCCATGATCACCCCTTCGGCAATGTCCGAGAAATAGGAGTGATGCCTGAAGCTTTCCCGCTTGTGCACGTTCGAGAGATGGATCTCGATGAACGGGATGGCCACCCCGAGCAGGGCGTCGCGCAGGGCGATGCTGCTGTGGGTGAAGGCGGCCGGGTTGAGGATGATGAAGTCGACGCCGTCGCGGCCGGCCTGATGAATGCGCTCCACCAGGGCGTGCTCGGCGTTGCTCTGGAAGGCCTCCAGCTGGTGCCCGGCCATCTGCGCGCGGCCGCTCAGGGTCTCGACGATGTGCTCGAGCGTGACTGCCCCGTATACCGTCGGCTCGCGGGTGCCGAGCAGGTTGAGGTTGGGACCGTTGAGTAGCAGCAATTTGGCCATGAATGGGCGCTATCTGGTGGCGAATTTCCGGAAACAAAGCGGGAAACGACCACGGAGTATAGGTCGTGAAGGGGCATTCTGCCCAATCCCTGGTGACTTGTCCATAAGCGGCAGAGTTTACGCACGTTCGCCGCCGTTCGGGACATGAACCCCGGAAGATGCGATGGGGTTCACAATGTGACGGGCCAGGCGGACCTGGCCCGCGAGCGTGTTTTCGGTCCTGTCAGAGCAGGGCCTGGATCTCGGCCTCGAGGACGTCCTTGTGCAGTTCGCCGGGCTGGATGAAGCGGATCCTGCCTTCGCGGTCCAGCAGCACGCTGTAGGGCAGGGTGACGAAGCGGTCGCCGTAGGCCTTGGCGATCTCCATGGCGTCCACGTCGCCGTGCAGCACCGGGTAGTTCACGCCGAGGGTGTCGATGAAGTCCTGCACCTGCTGCGGATCGTCGATGGCCACGCCCACGATCTCGAAGCCCTGCGCGTTGTACTGCTCGCGCAGCTCCATGAAGGCCGGCATCTCCTTGCGGCAGGGCGGGCACCAGGTGGCCCAGAAGTTCACCAGCACGATCTGGCCGTCCCATTCGCCGATGGCCCGGTCCCTGCCCTCGAGGTCCGGCAGGGTGAAGTCGGGGCGCGGCGTACCGATCAGCTGGCTGTCGATGGCCGGCAGGCCGCCGGCCTGGCTGGCGGTGGCCACGGGGTCGGGGGCGGCGTTGTCCTGGCTCAGGCTGTAGAAGCCGTAGCCGGCCGCCACCGAGACGAGAGAGACGACGATCAGGGCGATGATGAAGCCGGTGTTGCCGGTCTTTTGCTGTTGCATGGCGTTGCCTGTGATTCCGGTTGGCGTTGGATGACGGGGTCAGTTGCTGCCGAAGGCCTGCTGGATGCGGGCCCGGAAGCGGTCGGCCTCCATGTAGCCGACCACGCGCAGGTCGCGACGCTCCTCGCCATCGGCGCCCACGAACAGGATGGCCGGCGGCAAGAACACGCCCAGCGCCTCCATCAGCTCGCGGTCCTCGCGGTCGGTGGCGGTGACGTCGGCCTTGAGCAGCACGGTGTCGGACAATGCGGCCTGCACGCCCGGGTCGGTGAAGACGTATTTCTCGAACTGCTTGCAGTAGGTGCACCAGTCGGCATAGAAGTCGAGCATCACCGTCTTGCCGGCGGCGTTCGCCTTGTCCACCTCGGCGCGGAAGTCGGCCAGGGTCTTGATGGTCCTGAACTCGAGCTTGCCCTGGGTGACGCCGGCCTGGGACTGTCCGCCGGCGCCCGGGGCCATCATCACCGTGCCGCCGCCCAGCAGGCGCGAGCCGTGCAGCGGGTCGGTGACGCCGGAGCCGCCGGTCATGCCGCCGAGCAGCACGACGAAGCCGTAGAAGACGAACACCAGGCCGATGCCCTTCCAGAAGCGCCACCAGCCGCTCATGCCCTCCCTGATGGGTTCGAGTGCGCCCATGTACACGCCGCCAAGGATGAACAGCAGCGCCCACAGGGTCATGGTCAGCCCCACCGGGAAGATACCGGGCATGCGTTCGAGCATGACGATGGCCACGGCCAGCAGGATCACCCCGGCCACGGCCTTGACGGCATTCATCCAGGTGCCGGCGCGGGGCAGCAGCTTGCCGCCGGTCAGGCCCACCACCAGCAGCGGCAGGCCCATGCCGTTGCCGAACACGAACAGGGCGAGGAAGCCCTTGACGATGCTTTCACTGGCGCCGGCATAGGCCAGCTCCGCCACCAGCACCGGGCCGCCGCAGGGGCCGATGATCAGCGCAGAGAGCGCACCCATGACGGCCACGCCGATGAGGCTGCCGCCCTTCTGCTGGTTGCTGAGGGCGTTCAGGCGGCTCTGGATGAAGGAGGGGACCTGGATGTTGTAGAAGCCGAACATGCCCAGCGCCAGCAGGATGAAGAGGATGGCGAAGGGGATCAGCAGCCACGGGCTCTGGAAATAGGCCTGGATGCCCACGCCGGCGCCGATCACGGCCATGATGGCGCCCATCACGCCGAAGGTGACGGCCATGGCCTCCACGTAGACCAGCGAGAACAGGAAGCCGCGCCCGGCGGTCATCTTCTCGCCCTGGCCCACGATCAGGCTGGAGAGGATCGGGATCATCGGGTACATGCAGGCGGTGAAGGCGATGAGCACGCCGAGCACCAGGCTGATGCCGAGCATCAGGCCGAGGCTGCCGCCGGTGAGTACCTGCATGATGCTGTCGACGCTGCCGAAGTCCAGGTCGCTGAAGGACGCGCCGCTGGCGGCCGCCGGGGCGGCGCTGCTGGCGGAGGCGGGCTTCAGGTCGAAGTCGGTGGTCTTGGTGATCGGCGGGTAGCACACGCCGATCTCCGCGCAGCCCTGGGATTTCGCCACCAGGGTCAGGCCCTCCACGGCCTCGGCCGGGCGGTTGAGCGGCAGGCGGATGGCCACCTCGCCGACATACACCTCCATGCGGCCGAAGAAGGCGTCGTCCTTCATCTTGCCCTGCGGGTACTCGGCCTCGCCGAGGCTCACGCTATCGGGGCCTTCGAGCCGGAATTCGAACTTGTCCTTGTAGAGGTAGTAGTCCTCGGCGACCTTCCAGCGGGCGATCAGGGCCTGTTCGCCGGCCTCGACCTCTACGGAGTGGAAGAAGGCGACGTCCGGGTCGAGCAGCTCGCCTTCCTCCTGGCCGCCCATGTCGCGGGCCAGGCCGGTGAGTTCGGCCACGGCGTCATTCGCCTGCGTCCGATCGGCCGGGTCCCCGGCCGGCATCGTGAGCGTGGCGGTCTGGGTATGGGGCGGGTAGCACACGCCGATGTCGGCGCAGCCCTGGGAGCGTGCCTCCAGGGTGATGGTTTCGGACTGCGCGCTGACCGGGATCTCGATGCGCACGCGGTCGCGGAAGATCTCCACCTCGCCGAAGAACTCGTCCTGCTTCAGCTTGCCCGCGGGAATGGCCGGCTCGCCCAGCACGGCATCGCCGCCGGTGATGGCGAAGCGGATCTTGTCACGGTACAGGTAGTAGCCCTCGGCCACCTCCCATTCGGCGACCAGGGTGTCGGCATCGACGGCGCGGGCCTCGAAGCGGAAGGCGACGTCGGGGTCGAGGAGTTCCCCCTCGACCTGGGCGACCGCGGCGAGCGGCAGCAGGGCGAGCAGGAGAAGCAGCAGGCGGGTGAGGCGATTCTTCATGATGTGCTCTCGTCAATCCAGTTCAGGTAGGCCGCAAGGCCGTGGGTTACGGGGACGGCGATCACTTCCGGGACGTCGTAGGGGTGCAGTTCGCAAATCCGTGCCGCCAGTGCATCGAAGGCGCCGGCGCGCGTCTTGATCACGAGCTGGTGTTCCTGCTCGCGCTGTATCTCGCCCCGCCACGGGTATATGGACGTCATGAGCGGCAGGACGTTCACGCAGGCCGCCAGCCGCTCGCCCACCAGCGTGCGCGCCAGCGCCTCGGCGTCATCGGCGTCGGGGTGGGTGCAGAGCACGAGCAGGGCGTTGGTCATGGCGTTTGGCGGCTCCTGGTGAGGCCTGGTGGGGCGTCAGGGCAGTTCGATGACGGCGGCCTGACCGGCGCGCAGCTGTACCCTGTCTGACGGCGTGAAGGCCACGACTATTTCATACAGCGGTTCGTCGCCGCCTTCCCGGGCCTCGAGGCCCAGTGCCTGTACCTTGCCCGTCAGGCGCTCGCCCGCCACGCGTACGGTCAGCGCCTGGCCGGGAGAGAGGCGGCTCTGGGCTGCCTCCGGTATCCAGGTACGCGCCAGCATGGGACGGTCGCTGGCCAGGGTCACCATGGGGGTTACCTGCAGGGCGTTGCTGATGGTCTCGCCGGGGCTGACGTGTACCGTCAGCACCACGCCGTCGAAGGGCGCGACGAGGCGTGTGTCCTCCAGGTCGACCCGGGCGCGCTGGTGGGCGGCCACCGCGGCGGTGTGGTCGGCCCTGGCCACCGCGAGGTCGATCTCGGCAAGCTGGCGGTCGCGCTCGGCGATGACGGTGCGCTCGTAGAGTTCCTCGGCGCGCTGATGCTCGCGTTCGGCCTCCTCCAGCGTCAGCTTGAGGCGGGTGACGTCGGCACTGGTGCGGCGCAGTTCGGCCTGGGCGCGGCGGTCGTCGAGCTGGCCGAGCCGGGCGCCGGCCTCGACGCGCTGGCCGGGGGTCACGCTGATCTCGCGCACCACGCCGGAGGCGGGTGTGCTCAGCGCCACGCGCTGGGACCAGTCGAGGGTGGCGTCCACATCCTGGGCAAAGGCCCCGGTGGCGGTGATGCCGAGCAGGAGTATGAGATGACGCATCCGTTTCATGGGTTGGCCTCGTCTGCGGTCAACGGCGCCTTCTCGCCCGGGGGCAGCAGCGGGCTCAGCGAGGGTTCCCCCGTGAGCCAGGCCAGCCGTTCCCAGGCAAGCGCCAGTTCGTATTCGGTGCGGTGGGTGAGCAGGCGCGCGTCGGACTGCTGCACCATGGCGTCGCCGAGATCGGTCTTGATCTCCAGCTCGTACTGGGCGCGGCTGCGGTCGAGATAGAGGTCGCGGTAGTCGCGGCGTACCAGGGCCTGCTCGCGCTGGGCCCTGAGGGTCTGTATTTCCTGCCAGGTCTCCAGCAGCTGCTGGCGCAGCCAGTAGTCGGTGCGTTCGAGTTCGGCCTGGCTGCGGTTGAAGCCGGCGCGGGCGGCGGCCACCGCGGCATTCACGCGGTCGCCGGTGTACAGCGGAACGTCCAGCACCAGGCTGGCGACGAAGGGCTGGCGCGAGCCGAATTCCTGCTCGTAGGCCCCGGCGGTGAGTTCGCTGCGCAGGCTGGGGCGGCGCTCGGCCCGGCTGGCGGCCAGCCGCTGGCGACTGTCGGCCAGGGCCTCGCGGGCGGCCAGCAGGCGCGGATTGTTGCGCTGGGCCACGGCCAGCAGGGTCTCGTAGTCCGGCAGCTCGGCGTCGTTGCCGGGCAGCATTGGCGGCAGCAGGCGCGAGGGCAGGCTGGCCGGCCGCCCGAGGGCCTGGGCCAGCAGCGAGCGGGTGGCGCGCTGGTTGGTGAGGGCCGCCTGCCGGCTCATGCGGGTGGCCTGGTATTCGTCTTCGAGTTGCAGCAGGTCGATGTCCGACACCTGCCCCAGCTCGTTGCGGTCGCGGGCGCGGTCCATGGCGACGTAGGCGGTGGCCATGCGCTCGGTCTCGCGCTCGAAGGTGATGTCGGCCAGGATCACGTCGAGGAAGCGGCGCATGATGTCCAGGCGCCGCCGGGCCTCGGCCTCGCGCAGCAGCCATTCGCTGGCGCGCACCCCCGCCTCGGCGGCCTCGACGCTGTTGCGCGTGCGGCCGAAGTCGTAGAGCTCCTTGCGCACGGTGAGCAGGGCGCGGGAGTCGTTGTGTTCGTCGGGGTAGGTGGCGACGTCCGGTGGTTCCACCCAGCGGGCGTCCAGCGTGAGGTCTGCGGCGAAGTCGTTGGTGGCGGCGGCACCCAGGCGCCGGGCCTCGGCGGCCTCCAGTGCGGCACGCGAGGTGGCGAGGTCGGGATGCGGCGCCTCGACCAGCGACAGGGCGTGGTCCAGCGTCAGCGGCTCGGGCAGCGGCTCGACGTCATCCGCCCGCAGGGCCGGCGCCGTCAGCACGGACGCCAGGACCAGGGGGGCGGCGAACCGGCCGGCGAGCCGACCGGCTCTCATTGGGCGCGGGCCTCGGCGCGCCTGTCGCGCTTGTACTTGATGAAGGTGGTGTCGTTGTAGTGACCGTCAGCGACGAACTCGCCGAGCCACATGAACTCCTCCACGCCGGAGGGCGCGCCGGTGTAGCGGGCCACGCGATTGCCCTCCAGGTCGAAGAAGGCGAACACCGGGGTGGCGCGCACCTGGTTCTGCTTGAAGGCGAAGTCCTTCTGCTTGGTCAGGTTGCCCTGGAAGTCGGTGATCTCGATGTCACCCTCGATATCCACGGCGAAGATGCGAAAGTTTTCACGGTAATAGTCCTGCACCGCGGGCTGGTTGAGCACGTACTGTTTCATGCGGTGGCAGAAGGGGCATTCGTCCATCTCGAAGAAGATCAGCACGCCCTTCTTGCCCTCGTCACGGGCCATCTCCAGCTCTTCCTGGAAGTCACCGAAGGTGTCCTGGAAGAAGTGCTGATAGGGGTCGCGCGGGGTCTCCGTGGCCAGGGCCGGCGCCAGCCAGGCGAGCAGGGCCAGGAATGTCAGCAGGCGGGTCGTTTTCATGGCGATTCCATCCTCTCTCGTGGGGCACGATTATCTCTAAGCATTCGGGTGCCTGCCAGTCGCATCTGTCCATCGCGCACTGTGCATTTGCACGTTATGCGGCTGCGCGCGCACTCTATATATTACAGAACGCATATTTTCCGGCCGGTTCGCGGCCATACACACGAGGATACAGGCATGGGCAAGCTGAAATGGGCGCCGCTGCTGGCGGCATGCATGATGTGGCCGGCGGCGCATGCCGACAGCCCGCTGGTGACCCTGCAGGGGCTGAGCCTGGAGACGGCCAACCGCAGGGCGGTGGCCGCGGCCGAGGCCTGTGCCGAGATGGGCTACACGGTGGGGGTGGCGGTGGTGGACCGCGGCGGCAACCTGCAGGCCTTCGTGCGCGACCCGCTGGCCGGGCCGCATACCATCGACGTGGCCATCCAGAAGGCCTATGCGGCCAACAGCTTCCAGACGCCGACGCTGGCCATGGGCGACATGGCCACGCTGAATCACGCCCCGCGGGTGCTGCTGATCGGGGGTGGCGTGCCCGTGGAGGCGGGTGGCCTGCACCTGGGCGGCATCGGTGTCTCGGGTGCCCCGCGGCGCAAGGTGACGGGTGACGTGGACGACGAGTGCGCCCGCGCCGGCATCGAGGCCGTACGCACCGACATCGAGTTCGCCCAGTAACCGGGATGCGCCTGCCGCTCAAATTCCAGGTCGCGCTGGCCCCGGCGCTGATCATCGTCCTGCTGCTCGCGCTCATCGTCTACCTGCAGTACGAACTCAACGCGATCCGCGCGGAGAACGAGGCGGTACGCGAGTGGACCCGGGTGGTGGAGACGGCCGGTGCCGCCGTGGGCGGGGCCGTCAACCTCGACCAAGTGGCCGGTTACATCGACTGGACGCGGCGTACCGACGGGGGCAACGTGGCGGCGCTGGAGGACTTTCACTTCCGCTACCTCGACCAGTACCGGGAGCTCAATCAGACGCTGGCCTATCCGGGCTACTGGCAGCGCCTGAGCGCAGACTCACGCGGCTTCATCGAGGAGATCGACCAGGACATCCGCTACAGCGAACCGCTGGACACCGATCGGGCCCGCATCGCCCTGGCCGAGCTGATCCCGCGGCTGGAAGAGGTGCAGAGCAGTTTCCTCGCGCAGCGCCGTTACGCCTTCACGGAGTACTACCGCAACGTCAACCGCCTCACCGGCAGCCTCGGCATCGTGGCCACCATCACCCTGGTGGCCGGCATTCTGATCGCCGTGGTCGCCAGCCTGTGGACCGTGCGCACCACCCGGCGGCGCCTGCAGCGCCTGGCCCAGGAGGCGGGCGCGGTATGCGAGCTGCATGAGCCCGGCAGCACCTCGCTGGTGTTCGGGCGCGACGAGCTCGACGACCTCTCGGCCTGCATGCAGAACATGACCCGCCGTCTGGTGGACGTGGTCGGTTCCGAGAAGCTGCTCGAGGGGGCCGAGGAGGAGCGCCGGCGCATCGCCATGGACATCCACGACCAGACCCTGGCCGACATCACGGGGCTGATGCGCGAGGCGCGGGGGCTGAGCGAGGTGGCGGGGCTGGACGAGACCACGCGGCGCCGGCTGCACGGGCTCGCCCAGGGGCTGGAGGAGCTGACCGGTGACATGCGGCGGGTGATCGACGACCTGCATCCGCAGACCCTCGAGATCCTGGGGCTGGAGGCCGCCCTGCGCTCCTACCTGGAAAAACGCCTGGGCGGGGAGGGCCAGCCGGCCTTCTATCTCGCCATCGACCGCGCTGCCGAGCGGCGCCTCACGCCCTTCGCCCGCCTGGGGCTGTACCGCATCCTGGTCGAGGCCGTGCACAACATCGTGCGTCACGCCGATGCCAGCCGTTACGAGATCGACGGGCGCCTGCAGGGGGATGCCCTGGTGCTCACGGTGGAGGACAACGGCCGGGGCATGGACGTGGAGGCGGTGCGCGGTCAGGGCCGCGGCATCCTCAACATCGAACGGCGCGCCCGCGCCCTGGGCGCCGCCGTGAACTGGGGGCGTTCGCGCTTCAGCCAGGGCGCGCGTCTGGAACTGCGCGTGCCGCTGAATGCGGTCACCCCCGCCGCATCCGTGAGGCAGGCCCATGGCTGAGCGCGAGATCATCGTCGCCGAGGACAATCCCCGCGACCGCGAATTCCTCGCCACCGCGCTGGCCGGCGAGGTGGTGACCTTCTTCGACAACGGCACCGAGGCCCTGGCCCACGCCAGCGCACTGGCCGACCCGCTGGTGCTGAGCGACATCCAGATGCCGGGGCTCAACGGCATCGACCTGGCCGAGCGCCTCTGGGCCGCGCGTCCCACGGCACGCATCGTGTTCTGGTCGCAGTTCGACGACGAGATGTACCTGCGGGCCCTGTCCGGCATCATTCCGCCCGAGACCGTCTACGGCTACGTGCTGAAGTCCAATCCCAGCGAGACCCTGGCGCGGGCCGTGACGGCCGTGTTCGACGATGCCCAGTGCTGGCTGGACCCGCGCGTGCGGCCGGTGGAGGCGCGCTCGCGCAAGGCCGGCAGCGCCGTGACCGACGTCGAATACGAGGTGCTCATCGACATCGCCCTGGGCCTGACCGACAACATGATCGGCCGGCGCCGCTACCTGTCGCGGCGCGGGGTGCAGAGCCGGCTCAAGTCGCTCTACGCGAAGCTCGCGGTGGACCAGGACCAGTTCGCCGCCGAGGGTGTGGGCGAGGCCTTCAACATGCGGGCCCGCGCCGTGTCCGTGGCCTTGCGCCGCGGCCTGGTGAACGCCCACGAACTCGAGCAGGAGGAGGCCGCGCTGGCCGAATGGCTGGCCCGCGAGGGGCTGGCCTGAGCGGCTGTCGTCCTCGGCAGGCCTTGAAAACCGGCCACGTCGGCCCCACCTCCAGTCATTCCATTCATCCCCCACCCCTCGAGGGGCCCGCATGCGCCTGTTTCCGCTGCTGTTACTGCTGTTCTTCACCATTCCGCTGATCGAGATCTACCTGCTGATCCAGGTGGGCAGCGTGATCGGCGCCGGCTGGACGGTCTTCCTGGTCGTGCTCACGGCCGTGCTGGGGGCGGCCCTGCTGCGCCAGCAGGGGCTCTCCACCCTGGCGCGCTTCCAGCAGAGCGTGGCCCGTGGCGAGCTGCCGGCCACCACCCTGATCGAGGGCATGGTGCTGCTGGTGGGCGGGGCGATGCTGCTCACCCCCGGTTTCTTCACCGACGCGCTCGGCTTCCTCTGCCTGTTCCCGCCCAGCCGTCTGGCCCTGGCGCAGTGGCTCGCCCGCCGCGTCGTGGTGCAGGCAGGGGGCTTCGGCCAGGCGCCACGTGGCCCGCGCCGCGGCGGGCCGGACGACGGACACACCTACGATGGCGAGTACCGCGAGGTGGGCGACGAGCCGGGCGACGACCGGCGCCTGCGCTGACCCGGTTGTCGAGCGCCAATAAAAACGATAGTTGACCTCTTTGATTTCTAAGGGGTTTTTCAGACTCTCGCCATCACAAATAAGCCCGTTTTTGTCAATGAATTTGATAGTCGACGGGATTCATGCCATTTAAGTTGATAGCGAGAAATGGCTCGCGAATTCAACAAGTTACACGCAGGGATATCAGGCAGATGGATTTTCCAAATCCCGCGTCAGGCAAGCCAAGCCCCTTTCAAATCGGCGGGTTGTTCCTGATCGCACCCAATGACTACCTGAGAATCTATGGGCACTCGATGCGTCGGGCGTTCGCAGATATGGGGCATGAGTCTACGTGGAAGGGGTTGGAGCGCTGCGCTGAAAATAAAAAGCCTCCGTCCGCGCGCCTCCAGAACAAGATTGTGTCGATGCTTTCGGATGAGGCACTGCGTGGTCGTGGAGAAGCGTTGCTAGAAGAACTTGTCGCCGCAGATTCCACTAAGCCGATTCCAGGACCTTGGGAATCCTTCCTAAATGGCATTGTGGTTGTCGGAGAAAACCAAGAATTCTCGTATCTGCAGAGCTACCTCATTGAGATCGAGCGATCCGAGGCTAAAGTGCTTGGGAAGTTTTACAGGGAAGATTTCGCCGGTGCCTTCGCGGACGCGCACCGCAGCGAATCTCTTTCGCCTGCCTTATGGCCCGAACTGAGAGAGGTATTCTCAGAAGCTAGGAAGAGGAAGGAGTTGTTCGCCGTTCGTTGGTCAGTCGGATTGGAGCTGTTACTGAGCATATTCGTCGCGATAGAGGTGGATTCGGCTGATACGTTAGGTGAGGTCTCGCTGGAGTCTCTCTTGCCTCGGGGCGAGCGTAATCCGACCGCACGGTTCTTTGAGTGGCTGTTGCGAGAATCTAATTGTTGCTCGATTCCCGCGCTTTGTGACGAACTGGCTTCCTGTGGCGTCGAAATCGAAGAGTCCACGCTAGAGCGGTGGAAGGGCGGTAAGCATCAGCCCGCAGTTGAGACGGTTGAGGAGATTGCGGCGCTTTTTCAAGATGACAGCCGAAAAAGACAACTCGTTGTTTTATTGGCAAATGCTTCCCGCCTGCTCAATTTTATTGCGTATGTCTCCAATCATCTGATCGAGGCACGACATCAGGTAAAATCGGTGTTGCCGAAATGTAGTGTTTTTTTTCCGGGTTTGCCTTTCGGGTATCAGGACCTTCAGAGTTGGCTTTGGGGGCGCTATCCCGTTTGGCGCGAAATCCATAGAGTGCGAAGCACAAGGAGTTAGCCCCGAGATTCCGGGGCTAACTGAGATCCCGAGGTCTTACCCTTTTCTAGGCGGATTGTTGCCGCGGCCGCCTCCAGAGGGATTGCCGGTCCTGCTCGGCCAGTTGGGATTATTGCCGGCCATGATACGGTTGGCGGTTGATGTTTCCAGTTTTTCCACGTTTCTCATAGGGTTCTCTCCAATTCGTCTGCCGGGCCATTCCGGCAGGGAAAAAGAGTGGCATATTTGCGAGGTCCTGCTAACCGCAAGGTTTGGAAATTTGTAGCGAGCTTGGCGAATAAGTAGCGATTGAGGGGGTGCTTAGTCGAATACTTTTGACTGAACTTCCACGACGCCACATGTGGGCCACCAGGAACTGTATTTCGATGGCTGCCAAAGTGCTCGTGTCCAGCGGGCCGGATATCCCCCCCATATGCCCATAATTGGAGGCGCGACTGCACCGTCCGTGGTGCGAGCTATCTGGTGGAGCGTTTTGCGGTCTGTGGAGCTGGTTATCGGGCGCCCATGGGGGTGAGTGTGCCAGTCCCCAAGATAGAGTGCAGTGCCTTTTGTTTGTTCGAATAGCCTTGTGATCTCGTCCTGCTGAAACCCGTCATCAGGCTCGAACCCATGCCGAGTCGACTTGGATAGCGGTCCCGGGCCGATGATATGGGTCACCACTAAGTGCGGATCATCCGTGCAATACCCTAATAGCATGCCGCCAACTTCGTATGGGTAACAATGGTCGGCAAGCGCCTCGATCGTCTCGACGACTTCACGTTGTAGCCATACCAAGCCAGTCGATTTCCTAATCATGGCTAGGGCACTCTGGGTGGCGCGGAATTTCCCCGGTGCTGATCGTGGGGGCCGTAATCTTCCCGCTATCGTCCCAGAGATTGATCACCATCCAGTCGTAGCTAGTATCTGGATAGGCTTCAGGATGTTGGCGGCAAAGCGTGCTGACAGCCAGTCGGCTGGCGTTAAGGCTGACTTGATCAAGGTCCATTCCCGTTCCGGGGAATGCCGGGTGAAAGCAACCCAGCGGCTGGATATGTGGCGGGTTCTTGTCTTCTACGGGGTGCGGGATCAGTGCCCCTGTGTGGCGCTCAAGACATCCCCAGCATCCTTCGGTCTTGCCGGGTACGATCCTCCAAATCAAGCCGCCACGGGCGCCATAGGTGCTGCTGGCTCCTAAGATTGGAATATTCCTTTCTCGAGCGTATTCCGTCAGGAAATGCGTAATGCAGTACTCCGCGGTTGCATCAATCACGAGATCGGCTTCAGGGAGTGCGTCATCGAGGACCGCCGCCTCTCCTCGTGAATCAGCACGCTTTGCCTCGCCAATGAATCCAGCGAATCCCGTGACCTCCAAAAAGGGGTACTCGATCTTTAGTATTTGGGCTAACTGAAACGCTTTTAAGTGTCCCGTGCAAGCAAAGCCATACTGCCAGCGAACAGTATTGGCGAATTGAATATGGTCGCCGTCCACTATGTGAAGTCGACCAATTCCCGCACGTGCCAACTGATAGGCAATAGCAGAACCAATAGCGCCGGCGCCAACTAGAAGTATCTTTTTGTTGGCTAATGGGCTCAGCATCGGTATCCGAGCCTGCCAAGTCTTTCGATCAACTCGATCAGCGCGAGCTAGATAGTAAATTTCTTCCCGGTGTCTGTTCTTTTTTCCCTTGCGCAGATCCTTTTGGCGCACAATAAAAAGCCAATGTTCTTCAGTCTTGCCTGCCTCAATCTCGTCAGGGAAAAGTACGCCGACGATATCAGGTCCACCTTGATACTTCGGCTTCAATAGATCCGGGTAGTGTGTCAGTACATGAGTAAGAACTCGTTTTTCATCGCCATTCGGGGGAGGAGTATCAAGCCGGACCCACCGTCCATGAAACGTATGACCCTTGAGCATCGGATTGGTCGTAATGGAATCATCGAGCGTTCCGATTACATTTGCTTGCTCATCCAAAATCTGCATGGCCGCGGCGCGAACTACGCGCATATCCATCGGCTTTTCCTGGCAGGTAAACGTGATCGTGCCTCGACGGATACTCTTATCAATCGAATACTGGTCGACCGCAACGAAGGAGCCTGGGTGATACAGCATTTGTCCGCTGACCTGGAACCCCTCTTGAGTTTCATCAGGGAGATACCCATCAGGGTGTTGATGTTCGACGATCAGTTTCGGGATTTGCTCCGCGAGGTACCCGGCAAGCGTGTCGCTTGTATGCCAGTGTGTGAGCGGCTTTTCCAACATGCACACGAGACCGCTGCTGTCCTCGATGTGCCTGCCGTTCGGGAGATCGCGAGAGAATACTTCGGGAGGGAAGAAAGGGAAGTCCGGTGGATACCATGCTTCGATTCTGTAGTCTTGTCCTTCATGCGGGAAGACCAAGTGAAGAACGAGCCTTCCTTTGGCTCGTTGGTCTCCATCTTCCTCAAATTCGTAACCAGCTGTGGCCAGGGCGTCCTTTTCCCGCTTCCAGATCTCGGGCCACCGATCATACCAGGGGGCTGACATTAGGCGACTTTACGCGGGCCCTTCGGGCGAGGCGGCTGTTCCGGGGGCCGGTTATCCGGCGGCCCTTTTGGAACATCGGGATGATCGGGTTTGTTAGGATGGTTTTGGTTTTCACCGGACATAATCATGCTCCTCAAGTGTCTGTGATCGACCACTTCAAGATGGGGGGTTCTTACTGAGAATTCAAGCGTTAATAGTACGGTTTTGCCGAAATAACCGGAGGATAAGCTGTGGATAAAAAAGGTCGTCGGTCCACCCTTTTGGATTACTATTGTAACTGCGATTAATTCGCGTTTGGGGCTGCTTATGTCGTTCGACAGAGCTTATAGGTTTTCAAGGCCCATACCGATTATTCGGTGATAACAGCCTTTTTTCCGCATTTCCTGAGGAGTTCTCGGGGGTTTACGTATGGTGCATTGATGCTGGAGATCGCGTGCTCCCCTACTATGTGGGTATGTCAGAGCAGGTTCTTTACCGAACCCGCGAGCATATAAGGTTGCATATGACCGGTAGTTACTGGGTGTACGATGCTGAGAGTCTGGCCGATGCTCGCAAGTCGGTAATCTATAAGCCGATGTCAACCGACGAAGCTTTAGCCATAGGGATCGACTTCTACCGTACGGCGCGTTCTCAACTTGAGCGTACGTGCTTGATAGTCGCGCCAATCGACGTCGACCGGGCATGGCTGCTGCGAGTGGAGTCGGCTTTGATTCGTGAGCTTGCGGCGGAACCCAACCTATCCAGAATTCAGGACAACGGGGGCGTCTCTAAACGTACGGCGGAGGGTGATCGGGTTGATATTCCTATCTCCTTGCCCGATGTGGTGGCACTGACTCTCAAAAGCTCTCGGTATGATTCAAGGCACTTGATCAACGGTGTCAATGAAGTGGTCGCAGAGCCCGTCGGAACTGCGGATAGAGTTCATCGCAAACAGCATCTACTCGTAGGATACTTTGGCATAGTGATGTTCAGTATTCTGATAACACCGACAATCAGTGTAATATTCATCTATTACCAGTTAATCAGTGGTTTCCGGGACATCGCTATGCGTAAACTGAAGCCATGAGCTCGCTCCGAGCAGATATCTATCAAGCGGCCCTGCAGCTATTCGATGGTGATCAGGTCGCAGCCGAACGCTGGTTGCGTACGCCCGCAAAGGCCTTGGGTGGGCGAGCCCCGCTGGAACTCCTAGAATTTAAGGATGGAACCAAAGTTGTACGCGACCTTATCGGCCGCCTCGAGCACGGCGTTATCACCTAACTCGAAGGGTCTGAATCTCTACTGAGAATAGTCAGCTGGGACTGGCCTGAATCGGCATCATCGACATGTTTGCCCGTTCCTTATCCTGGGCGCCTCGCCCTGTTGCCGCCATGCTGTCCCCGGTCAAATCTAGCACTATAGTGTGCAAATCCTCGAAAACGCTCCGCTGCGCTTAAGGCAGCAGAGGGGCTGACGAGGCTCGACGTCGCTGATCTCGGAGTGCAGGAATGCCGTGCGGTTATCGAGATCTATGTGCGTCTCTATAGTCGGACCGGTGGAGGCCGAACAATTATGACTCACTGGATCTCGACCTAGAACAGGCACGTGCCAGGCGTCTCGGCCCTGCTCATGGCCACGCCCGGGAGGGCTACCGAATTCTCTCTTATCTAGACTGCATCTCTGGCCATTGACCTATGCGATGGCATCCGTATCTGATTCCGGCAGTGTCAGCAACTGCTGGTTAATGAGCGCTGCTGCCGAAGCACGGATGTTGTCAGATCAATCTGGTGAACGACAAGATCACCGCCGTTTTCGACCCAATGCTCACTGGTGTTGATCTTGATGCCATGATGCCGCTGCGATTGACTGGATGACACGAAATTACGGCGACGCTTACCTTGCCCATGTCGACCACGGAGATCTCGGAACGCCAATCATAACCGATTACGGTGATGACACTTGCTAAGGGCGTATGCGTGGGGGGTTTGAGGTAAACGTCATGAATGGAAAGAGGCCATAGCACGCTGTTTTTGTATCCATGCCCCACCCATCCCTCTTTTTGTGATAATGCATTCAGGATCTATCACCAAATAGATCGGCGATTGCGCCATCGAATACCCTTTCGTAGGAGAATTCCATCGGAATTCGGGGCGCGGATTGTCCTTTGTCTTTCTTCAGACAGTGAGAAATGGCTTCTTTCCCAGACACCGCCCGAGCTGCATCGCTCTTACCAACCTGCTCGAATCCATATTGGATAATCTTCCAAAGTCTTCTTTGTCTGTTCTGATGCCAGCGCCATGCGTGATCGTGTGGGAATGGAATGGGTTCTTGTTTGCGAAGATCTCTTTGGCAACTAGCACAGTAGCAGAATGCGTCTGGTGTCCTGACGAGAAAATCATCCGGGGCATACTCGGGCCTTTGGATGTGTCCGCAAGTGCAAGCATTCAACATGATCGAATGGTGTTGTTCGCACATCACATAAAAGTTAAGTCGCCATTTAGCACGAAAGTAAGGGGTGTCCGCCGCCAAGCATGCTGGGCAAAACCGGTGTACTGACCCCTGGTGGTCCTTGGTGAAATACTTGATGAAGGGCTCTTGATTGAACTCGGGTCGGATAAGCCTCGCATCGAAGCTGCAACGCTTCTCGACGTCGGTCTTCAGGAACTCTTGGATATTTATCCACTGCTTGTTAGTTGCGCGAATATCTAGGTCAGAGATCAGGGTGCTGATCTCGAGGAGTCTTTTGATAGAAACAACTGGTACTCGATTCGCGTGAGAGAGCCGAAGTAACCACGATGTGAGGGATTCTCCTGGCAGAAATTCTTTATAGGAAATCAGACGATTATGAAGAGGCACCATTTCAGGGATTAAAGTGCCAGCCGGAACGACGGCGAAATTAGGGTCTACATCCTGAATCAAAGTTTCGTTCTTAGCGGGCATTAATACTCCAGTGGTAACTCAATCTGCCAGGGGCGAGATCTACTGATGGTCCTCCTTCGTCTGCCCCACGATCGATTAAGCTGATACTCATACGCTAGCCGAATGAAGCGGAACTCCTCACTGCCCATGTCCTCCGATAGGTATTCGTATACCGCGTTATATTCTTGTCTGGTCTTGTGTTCTTCCGAGTTCGTGGTCTTGGTATCATTGCTGATTGGCAACGCTGCGAGAAACCGTTCTGGCCAGTGTGATAGAACCGTGTGAGCCCGCTCCAGCACGAGATCCGAAGTGCTGCATTTCTTTGGTAGACGATCTTTGTGGCGGCCGGGCGCGAGAGTAGGAAGCACCTCGCCCAAGAGCCACAGTGTCTTGAATAATCCATCGAGAGATAGATTGGCTAGTTTTTGTCTTATCTCATGCGATAGCGAGCGACACTGGGTCGGGGAGGAATGAGAATCGATGGCCCGCCGAATCAATGAGGCGATAAATAATGGGAAGCCGTCTGTGCCCAGTGCTATAGCATCGGTCAATCTGGCGCCGCAGGTGCAAATAGACACACCAGGGCGTTTCCACCGTAGAGCGCGACCACATTCATGGCAGTTGCGAAGTAATGACACATTGTGCATCGGGCAGCAGGTATTCAGCGTGAGTTCCCATTCTGCACGTAAATATGGTTCCGATATCAGGCAGAGAGGACAATAAGCCAGGCTGCGGGACGAAATAAAATATGGTTTTGTTATTGGTTCGCCGTTTAGGCGCCACATGGTACCCCAAGCACCGGTTTTCACCCCGAAACCGAATAATTGAGAAACTTCGTCGGGGTGGCAGTTGCAAAGTTCCGCTAAGCGGCCTACGTCAGAGACTCCGGGCGGCCGCGATGTTCGGCCGTTCAAGTGTTGAAGAATCTGGTTAGGGTTCCGGAGTCCGTTTCCCTCGGTCAGCCTTAGGAGAAAACCGACTAATGACTCCCCGATTATGGGGCGACAGGTAAATAATAAGGGTATAGTCCCAAGCAAGTTCATCGCCTCTTCACAAACGGGTGAGATCCCGTTCCGAAAACCTGCCGAAATGCAGCGATAAGATCGGTCTTCCGGAGTGCGGAAGCGTTTTCAATGGATGCAGCCAACACTGCAGCCGAAAGAAGGCGACGCAAGGCGCGCATATTCCCCTTCGTACACTGGTAAATAGGATGCGCATAGCGTTCGCTGAGGAAGGAGCGCCTCTCTAGGGGAAGCGCCTCGTCGAAAGCATCAAGCACGCCATAGAATGTCGCATCAAACTCGAACGGCACAAGCCGGTGTTCTGCACTAATGCGCGACGCCAGTTGGTCGCAGATATGAAAGAATCGATCGAGCAAAGGGGTTCCGAGAAAGCCTTGGGGGATATCGGTGTTGTCGTAGATGCGTTTGAGTGTATTCCCTATAACACTAGCGCGAGACTCTCCGCGCCCTTCCGCGAACTCCTGGGCCTCATCGATGAGTAAGAATTGTACGTTCCGGGTTCGCATACCTTCAGAAACCAAATCGCTGAGGTCGACGCGATTCTGCCCTTGGCTAAAGGGGAAGCCAAGGGCGACCAGGAGACGACGTACCAAGTCCAGCCCCGAGAGAGAGGCTTCTAACTGGATAAAGAGGACCGGTATCGATACGCTATCATCGCCGATGATGGTGGGGTGTTTTTGAAGAAAGTGCCGACATATGAAGGACTTGCCGAGACCGCTGGCACCGACGATACGGACGCCGCCGGGGTCCGGTATCGAGGACCGCGACAAGGTTTCTTCTAGGATATTCAGGCCTTCTGCAAACTGCGGGTGCGGAACAGTAATAGTTCGGACGAACTCCGCCCGCTCCTGCGGCGTTCCTTTGAGGGCCTGCTCACGCAGTTCGGCCGGTGTTATCGAGTGAGCAACACGCTCTCCGGAAGAGCTGCTATTCGATAATGCAAGGGAGAGATTGCGGGCCTGCATCCTAGAGTACCGACCAGCCAAATGACGGTTTGGTAGTGATCGAAGGCCCCAAGTCGCTGCTGTCTCCTGGGTCGGAAGGAGCTGAAACAGGCTTTTCGACAGCAGTGATGATCGAGCTCGATTCGCCGGCGATGACCTGGTTAGAGTTTATGCCCGCGTACCGCGCCAGTTGCTTTTTGGGTGATGTCGATTTGCGTTCCAACTCATCCACAATCTGTGCTTGAATGAGTTCGCGGGACTTCCACAGGCTTTCATCGGTTATTTTGTCGCCATAGTTACGCCTCGCTGTGTCCCTAATCAGGTTATGCTGTAGAAGGGAGAGGCCTTCAGCATACTCGGGCCTTAAGCACGGGACGGGGAAAAACTCGCGAGTACGGGGATCCAGAACGCGGATTTGGCCGAGATCATTCTCATTTAGATGAAAAGTCACCTTGGATGATTTTCCGCCTTTCCAGCGAAACAGGTCCGCAAGCTGCGTGCTGTTACCGTAATGCAAATGGTGCTTGCGAACGCCATCGTGACGTAAAGAGCCGGAATGCCGTGTGCCTAGTAGGGTTTCGACGACTTCCGGGTTGTGCGGGAATACGCGGGGCACCTTTTCGATGCCCTCGTTGAAAAGATCGAGCGGCCGACCGTGCTTTCGCTCCGAAAGCGAATTGTTATAGATGTCACACACCCACTTATATAGTATCCAGACAAAGCTAGTGAAGCGCACAACAGCGTGTTTAGCAGGATCATAGTCTTTGCGGAGATCCAGTCGAGGGAACGTCTTTCCTGGCATGGTCTCGAGTAGGTAAGACAGTTCCCGGAAAAAGCGCTCTACAGGACCTTTGAACCACGGCGTTCGTGCGGCACAGTACTCATAGTGTGAACCGAGTTGTAGAACTGCCAAACGATAACGCTCGGAGAGAAAGTCAGCACCGCGATCAGTGACGTAAGTGGTGGCAAGTCCCCATGGGAGTTGATTCTCGATATCGTGAAAAAAAGCGGGGGTGTTGGTGTGTGGATAGATGGAATGTCTAAGTGCTCCAAAGATAGAGTCAACCCGGGGCCCGGAAAACGAAATATATAGCCCAATAATGGCACCTGAGAAGCGATCTCGAATGATCGTGATCCATGGGCGGCCGAGGGGTATGAATAGTTGATCGTCAATGACGAAAAGGTCGACTAGGGAGTGATCGATTTCGACATACTCAAGCGGATAGTCGGCTGGTAAGTGACCTTTAATCAGGCGGCACTTTCGTCGGGCCTCGGCACGCCCATGTTGCGCAACGAGGACTTCGTATCGGTCGAGTTCTCCGACGATGCGATATAGCGTGCGTTCGCTAATCTTGATTTCGATAGGGCGATTAGCTTCGACCAGTGATTGATTGAATGTGCGCAGACGTTGCTCATATTCATGATAAATACTAGATACAGGCTGCGAGTGGGTGCATAAGTATTGCTCTTCAAGAATGTCGTCTATGATCTGTTGATGCTCACTCGAGCGCCGTTTACGCTCGGCAGGGATCGCGCGGCGATCAAGCAGGGAATATGGATCGTCATTGCTGTCCGCATAGATGCGCATCCAGCGACTTAAAGTCGACGCCGCTGGCGGTTTTTCGTCTTTCAAATCGGAGGCGGCACGGGGGATCTCGTCCTTGAGTAGGTCGAGGCAGCCGCGCGAAATACCCAGTCGTCGCATGTGGAGAATGTATCGAATACGTAACATGAGATCGGCTTTCGCCTTCTCGTTCTCGATCTCGGATAGGTCCATGACGCGAGGTGGATCATATGGCCGCTCCAATTGATCAGGATGCAATGCCAGCTCTTTTTCTGTTGAGACAACCGGGATGATGACGACGCGACGAGACTGCAGCTCGTCGAAAAAA
Organism: Chromatiales bacterium; assembly: GCA_014762505.1. Classification (NCBI taxonomy): domain Bacteria; kingdom Pseudomonadati; phylum Pseudomonadota; class Gammaproteobacteria; order Chromatiales; species Chromatiales bacterium. Next base: position 242,856 of record JABURS010000043.1, read on the forward strand.
CTAGCCTCTGTCAGATCGATGATTTCACCTGTCTGGATCGTCTCAAACTGGAGGCGGCTCCCAATACGGCGACGCAGTTCATAGGAGAGGCCATCACGCGAGATGACCAGGCCTTCCGTAAGTAGTGTACGCGCTGCCATGGCTATCTCCGGCTTCGGGAAAATGGCGCGGCGCCGATTGCTTTCGCGGAAATGCCGTCCATTTCCGATTCCAAGTGCGCATATTTGAGCTGTTTCGCGAGCGCCATAAGTCCGTCACGCGAGAGCGATAGCAAGGGTGAGTTCATCTGCTCGGATATCACAACAATCTCTCCACGACCCAGCAGGTCACCAAAATGTCTGAGGTCGACGATGGATACGCTGTTGTCCCCGAGCCGATTCAGCCGCCAGGCATCGATTAGCTTCCGGTCCACCTTCCAGAACCAGTCGTTCCAGAACACTACCATGCCGACCCGAATTGCGAACTTGCGCATAGAGAAGTCCTTCATGTCCGTGATGTGGAAGTGAAACCCGAGACTCCTGGGTGATGGGATGTTTGAAGCTGACCATGAGCCGTTTCGTGGCGATCATGATGTAGACGGCGGCCAGGCTGGCCTCGGGGCGTGAAGGGTCGACTAACTCGCCTATCGTTGGTTGGGACTCCGCGCATCTCCTGATGCGAGCGATATCCTCGTCGGGTAGACGTCGATTCATATATCCAGCAAGCAAGTTTACGTTGCGACTGACAACGCTGGTCTTATCCAGTTGATCATCGGTGAGGTAGTGGAGCGCAAAGCCCTGGTCATTGATCATCTGCGCATGTGTGCTCAGGCGTTCGCGTGTGTCATTCTCCAGCAGCCGAGCTAGCGGTTTCACTTCAACAAAGATGGTGTTTCCAGCGAGCTCAATCTGTATGTCAGGTGTATAACTGCGGACAGCTCCAGTGTCGGTCCGGTATGGAATCGACGGTTGAGTGCCAACGACCGTAATATCAGAACAAAGCAAGAGGGTGCGTAACGCGAGGCGCTCGAGATAGGATTCCCATTGGAGGAAGTCCTCGCCGTTCGGCATCGGAATGCCACCGACCCCGCGGTAAGGGACGTCGGTTCGAATGTTCCGCGGCCGCCTCTGCGCGGGAGTCTCCGTTTGTGGGTGCTTTTTGCGCATGGCGGCCCCCTATTTCGAGGGACCGTGGGGATTGCAGCCGCCAGGTCCTGTTGAGGGGCCGGCCGCGGGGTGCCTCAAGGGCACGAAGTGGCGTTCCAAGTGCATCGTGATCCTCCGTTCGTTATCCATGCCGTCCCGGGCCTGGAGCAGGCGCAAAGCACCCTCTCTGCGCTCCGGGGGCAGTTGTTGACAGTGGGATAACGGAGGACGATACTTGGAGTGCGAATCGTGGGTAACGCACTCCGTTATCCGCAAAAATCACAGGCCCGCCATGTGCGGGCCTGTTCTATTTCGGTCGATGGTTATCAGTGCTGTCGGCGCATTCCTGATTTTCCCCTTCATAAAACGGCAGATCTGCCACCTCGCCTACGACTCCGCTCTTGAGGCCCAGGCGCACGGCAATGACGTGGGACTGTCCCCGCATACACCGTAGCTTCCCGGCGAGGACCTGGTGGACCAGGGCCGGCGAAAACCCATGATGTCGGGCCCATTCGGCGACGCTAAGGCCGTGTCGCGCAAACTCCTCACGGATCTTTTCGGGTGTTTGAGCCATTAAATTCGACGAGATTGCATAAATTTCGATAACAAATATAATAAAAGTATGAACAATGCAAGTAATGATAATAAATTAAATAGCAAGAACCCCTTCAAGCCGGGGTTAGCGGCCCGTTTACGCCAGGAGCGGGAGGCGCACGGCTATACCCAGATTCAGTTGGCTGAACAGATCGGCATCAATCGGATGACGCAGTACCTGTATGAGAGAGAGACCAATACCCCTAATCTCAAGTACCTCTCCGCGATCGCCGATCTGGGGCTGGACGTGTTCTACATTCTGTTTGGGAGTCGGGGGAGCGCTGGCCCGGAGCTTCGGTTCTCTCCGCCGGAACTCCTGTATGAGATCTATGATGTTGTCGACGCTATCGGGACTGATGCCCAAGGTAACCTGTTGCCGCTGGAGTCGCGTCGCGAGTTCTTCAAGGTCCTCTGTGCGGCATACAGCGGACGGCAGGCTGAGAAGGTTGACGTCACCTCGATTCCCGGGCTGATTGGAAAGATACCCAAGGCAAAATAGGGCCTGCAGATGAGTGGATTTCACCGCCTCTTTCGGAGAGCGTCAGATCCCGACGACGTCATTCCGGCCGATTCCCCGTGGTACTGGCGGTGGGGGCTTCCGGGGTTAAAGGCGTCGATTCGGTATCGGCGGCTGGCTTCCGGGAAGTTCGATGATCTCCAGGATAACGAGTATGGTCGGCTTGCAGCCGCCTCGGAGCCCTATGAATCGGCGAGATTCGCCTGCCTATACGGTCGCGAAGGTGGGCGCAGGCTTCGGGAGTACATCAATCATCTCAGGGACGCCGGCATCATGGGACCTCGAGATATCCGCCATCTGATGCGATCGGGCGATTTGCGGTGCTCCGAGCAAGATGAAGGGCTTCATATTCGGTCGCCGTGGGTCGCTTTTGCGGTGGGCTGTGTGTTGCTCGCACTAAGCGTGGGGGTCCTCATGCTCCTGACGCTTCGTTCATGGGCGGTAATCGGTGCCGCCTATGAAGCGGTTCCGGCGCTGGCCGTGCTGCTGGCTCTATGGGGGTACATCGTTTGGGAATTCCATCGGGCTGCATGGAAGCCATTTGCGGCCGAGCGCCACTGGCGACAGGAACTGATTCGTACATTGCGACTGTTTAGGGTGCGCTCCGGGCCAAGGCCCATGTCCTGACATTAGTGTTTATGCGTCTGGCTCACCGGTTTCGTTTTTCGGTGTATCGCTTGCGCCGGCATCCAAGGGCCACAGCTGATTAATGATCTCGGATACGATTTTCAGCGTGGTGTAGGCATCGTTATCCAAATGTGTGCTTCCATGCGCATGTAGATTACGAATCGCCGGTAGGCTGTCTATGAGCATTCCTAGGGTGTCAAAGGCCCGGTCTTCATCGGTGATTTCAATCTTGCTTTCATCGACCTCCATTGTTTCGATGTCATTGTTCGACATGTATTCAACCATCTCGAAAAAATGACGTGTCCTTGCTCGAACCTCCGCCCTGTGTCGATGGCTCTCGAACGCTTCATTCTGTAGAACACCGACATCTTTGCCATATTGAATCATCTTTTTTAGTGTTGTCCTGCCTTTAAATCCACGGTAACTGTCTGGTAGCTCCGCCTCAAATCGATTGCGTAACGCGAGTTCTAATACGGTTAATGCATGCAGCCGAGCCACTGGATAGAACCGGTACACGAACCACGAATAGAGATAGACATTCTTTGATGTCTCGAATTGAACGGCGATATCTTCCGGAACCGACTGATTCAGTGCCAGTCTTGCCGCCACTTCGTGCATGTCATGAAGAGTCAGGTCGTAAGAGCGATTGCGTGGGTCCGTGCTGCAAATCTCATCCGGATGTCGCAGGTGGTCGGGATGTTGGTTGATCATAGTATTTGAGTGTTTGGATGATCAGCTACTGCGTATGCACACTATGTGGTTGCCAAGCGGAAGAGAGCGCTTCAGCTTGCTGTAGGACCGTTTGAACGGCGGCATCCTGGAGATCAGGTGGATAGCCGTACTTCCTTAGTATCCGTTTCACGAGAACACGCATGCGTGCTCGGGCCGACTCTCGGTGGGCCCAGTCGACCGTTACGTTTTTCCGTAGACTCAGAAGGAGTTCGTGTGCGATGACCCGAAGCTGGTCATCGCCCATAGCCTCGACAGCCGATTCGTTCTCTGCGAGGGCGTCGTAGAAGGCGATTTCTTCTTCGGAGAGGCCTTCTTCCTCCCCACGCGCCCGGGCAGCCCGGATCTCGTGGGCAAGCTGTATCAGCTCCTGGAGAACTTCGGCGGTGGTGATTGCATTGGCGTGGTACCGGGCGATGGCATCTTCCAATCGCTCGGTGAAGGCTCGGGTTTCCACGACATTCGTTCGGCTGCGGGACCGGATACTGTCGTTGAGCAACTTGCGCAGGGCTTCCAGCGCCAGATTTTTCTTCTCCATTTGCTGGACTTCCCGCAAGAACTCGTCCGACAGGATGGAGATGTCCGGCGACTGGATCCCTGCGGCCGCGAGGATATCGACGATCTCGGTGGATATTACCGAACGGCTGATGATCTGTTGCACGGCAAGTTCCCGGTCCTGGCGCGAACTGCCATTGGTGGCGGACGACTTCGCCAGGGCGGCACGCACGGCCTGGAAGAACCCTACCTCCTCTCGGATCTCTCGCGCCTCATCTGAGCAGGAGGCCAAGGCAAATGCGCGGGAAAGGGAAAGCACGGCATCGGCATAGCGCCGATGGGCCTGCTTTTTACCCTCCGGCGTGGTTTCTGTAGCTGCCCACTCCTGTTGTCTGGATAGAATCCATTCGATCGCAGCGGCCATCATCGATAGGCGTTCCTGCGCCGTGCCATCGAGTGCGTCCAGGTAGTGGAGTCCATGGAACATGGCGCGCACGATCTCGTACTTCTCGAGCATCACCGCCACTGCCTCGGCTTCGTCGATGCCGGTCTTGTCCTGATCTGGCTTGGAGTACTGCGCGAGGGCAGATTTGAGGCTCTGCGCTATGCCGATGTAATCGACCACCAGTCCGGCCGGTTTGTCCCTGAATACGCGATTCACCCGGGCGATGGCCTGCATTAGCCCATGTCCCCGCATCGGTTTGTCGATATACATGGTGTGCATGCAGGGGGCATCGAACCCGGTCAGCCACATGTCCCGTACGATCACGAGCTTAAGGGGGTCGCCGGGGTCCCTCGCGCGCTTGGCGAGAAGATCGCGCCCGGCCTTGTTGCCAATATGCTGTTGCCACTCTGCTGGGTCACTGGCTGAGCCGGTCATTACGACCTTCACGGCCCCTTCGTTGACGTCATCGCTGTGCCAGTCGGGGCGAAGTTTGATGATCTGGTCATAGAGTGCCACGCAGATACGACGGCTCATGCACACCACCATCGCCTTGCCATCCAGTGCGGCAATGCGGTCCTCGAAGTGCTGCACTAGATCCGCGGCAACTAGCGCCAGGCGCTTGTCGCTACCCACCAATGCCTCGACGGTGGACCACTTCTGCTTGGTGCGCTCGGCGCTGCCCTCATCTTCACCTTCGAGCAGGGCGTCGATCTCGGCATCAATGAGCGGCCTTTCGTCCTCGTCCAGCTCGATACGGGCTAACCGGGACTCATAGTAGATAGGCACCGTGGCGCCGTCTTCAACGGCGCGGCTGATATCGTAGATGTCGATGTAGTGGCCAAACACGGCCGGCGTATTGACGTCGGTAGCCTCGATAGGGGTCCCCGTGAACCCGATGAAGGAGGCATTGGGTAGCGCATCACGGAGGTACTTGGCGAAGCCGTAGGATACGTCGCCAGTCTTCGCGTCGATCTTGGCTCGGAAACCATACTGGCTTCGGTGGGCTTCATCGGCGATCACCACCACGTTGGCGCGGGTGGTCAGCGGCTCATCGACAGCCCCAAACTTCTGCAATGTGGTGAAAATCACACCGCCGGACGCCCGATTCAGCAATTCACGCAGGTCCTCCCGGCCTTCGGCTTGAATCGGTGTCTGGCGGATCAGGTCGCGGCAGCTGGCGAAGGTGGCGAACAACTGGTCGTCCAGATCATTGCGATCCGTGAGTACCACCAGTGTGGGGTTCTCCATGCGGGACTCAAAGATCAGCATGCCCGCATAGAAGGCCATCAGCAGGCTTTTGCCGGAACCCTGTGTATGCCAGATCACGCCAGCTTTACGATCACCTTTAGGTTGGCTGTCCACGCTAGGCAGGCCATACTCGGCTGGATCTTCCGCTTGGATATCCTTCTGGCTGGCTCGTAGCGTGGACGCAACCGCTTTCCTAACCGCATGGAACTGGTGATAGCCTGCAATGATCTTGACTAGGCCATCGGCGCGTTCACTGAACACGGTGAAGTGCCGCAGCAAATCGAGGAATCGCCTCGGCTCAAACACGCCCTCGACCAGGGTACCTATCTCTGCAGATCCCTTGGGCTCGATACGTGTGCCATCGGTGGTGCGCCAGGGCATGAAGCGCTCGAGGTCGGCCGACAGTGAGCCCACCCGCGCAGACAGCCCGTCCGAGGTCACCAGCAAGGCATTGGTGCGAAACAGTGCTGGGATCTGCTGTTTGTACGTCTGTAGTTGGTTGAAGGCCCCGGTCAGGGTGGCCGTTTCGCCACCGGGGGCCTTCAGCTCGATGACCGCCAGGCGCAGGCCGTTGATGAACACCACCACATCCGGCCTGCGCTTGTAATGACCTGCCACCACGGTGAACTGCTGCACCGCTAGCCAGTCATTTCGCTCTGGGCATTCAAAGTCGAGTAGCTGAATCTTGCCGGCGGTCAATACACCGTCCTCGGCGTAATACTCTACATCTGCGCCGTCGGTGAGTAGGCGGTGAATACGGCGGTTTTCCTCAAGCAGGTTGGGAAGTTCGGATTGCGTGAGGCGGCGGACGGCGTCGGCTCGTGCCTCGGCCGGAAAGTTTGGGTTCAGACGCGCGATAGCGGTCTCAAGCCGATCCTTCAGCACTACCTCGTCATAGGCCTCCCGCTCCGGGTGTTTGCTATCGGGGCCAATGATCTCGTCCGAGGCGCAGGCAAAGCCTAGACCTGCGAGCCGTTCCAGCAGCGCGGTTTCCAGTTGGGCTTCGGAAAGAAATGCCATCAGCCTGCTGCCTCCATATTCTGTCCGGGGCCAGCTGCAGGCTCTGCGGTTTCAGTGCTTCTGGCGTTGCGGGCCGCGTTTAGGGCCTCCACGTAGGCCTCGCGGTCGAGCTGATACAGCAAGCGGCTGACTTCGATCGTCAGCGGCAGGGCATCACCTCCCGGTAACAGGAATCGCAGGCTGGTGAGACCATCGTCGTCGGTTTCCACGGCCAGCCCCACATGCGCATCGATCAATTCGTTATCCTCGCCGAAGTGCTCCCATGGCTCGCGCGAACTAATGGGATCAAGTGTTGCCTCCAGATACGCCTCATAGAGGAAAGCGACGATAGCGTCTGCGGCTAGTACGGCTGTGCGCTGGTGGTGCGCAGCTAATCTCGCGAGATAAGGGTCTTTGCCGTGACTGACAGGGCCTCCTTTGTTACGCAAGTCATTCAAGGCATCAGCAAGTTTATGGTGGCTAGATACCAACTTCTTGAACTTCTCATCACGAACGTCGCCGAGCTTTAGGGCTCGTACGGCCGCACTTAGCCAATCAGAAAGGGAAGGTGTTTCCTGAGGTGGCTTGAGCGATGCCAGAGGTGAATGGAAGCTCTCTACGATCACACGGCATATCACTTCAACAACGGCTTTAGAACAATCGATGCAGGAGTCATTATTCTGTTCCAGTGAGCGTTCCAGTGCCTCGAAGGTTTGCTGCAACATAGGAGTATCGCGCCAGTGGCTACAAGCCAGGCGGATCCCAGGGCACCAGTCGAGCGTCATGCCTTGCCCTCAATGATTGCCCACACCCGATGATAACTCTCGCCGCGAGGCCCAAGGGCGCTTTTCCAGTCGTCAACTTTGGCGCTTCGCAGTTTCGCTCGTACATCAGCTAGGGAATCACCGCCGCTGAGCTTGAGCGTGCGCGCCAGTGGCTGTGCTGCCGTTCGTGGCACGCCAAGCAAACGAAGTGCAACGGCTTCATCTGAATTGACGCCATAATAAACCCGGGCCGGGAGATTTCGTATGAGCCGCTGATCATCAGCGGACAACTCATCAAGCCGATCACCAAGGGTTAATGCCTGTAAGGCTGACAACCCCCAGGACGCGGTCTGAGTCAGCTTCCCGAAAACACTGCGACAGCATTGAGACATCGCATCTGCCTGATCCCTGGTGCGCCCCGATTCATCGGTCCCGAAATGTTCAACGGCCATTTCCGTCAACGGTTTCCCCTGCACCCAATCGCAGATGATTCTGGCTAATTTATTTCCATTGGGTTGTCGCCCGCCTGTGACATAATGGAGAGAATCACGCAACTCCGGCACTTGTAGCAATACGCCTAACATGCGCTGGAGATCACCTTGGCGCGTACTGAATAGGTCCGGCGACCAGACGGCGTCGGACAAGTTGGACTCATTTAGCCGAACCAGGGTATTGCTCACCGACTCCCAGGAGAAGCCTGTGGAGTCAACTAGCTTCAGCGGCTTGCCTTTGATACGTTCGGCATAGTTGTAGACGCCTTGTACTAAAGCATCTGCCCACCCTCGATGACTCTTTCGTAGCGCCTGAAAGCCCAAGGTGCCGCGAAGCACCTGCTCAACTTCAGCGGCGAATCGCTCATGATCCCCAATCTGCCGATATGTATGCGCCAAATACTGTAGAAATGCTGACCAGCCTGGCTGCCAAGCAAGCGTCTCAAGGCGTAGCAAGCCGCCCTGACCTACGGTTTGTTGCACCATATCTATGAGGGTCGAGTTCAGCTCACCCACTTGTTTGGCGATAAATTGCTTAAGCTGTTCAGCCTTTGCGTCATCGGGAGCTGCCAGAGCTACAATGCCGATATCCCCTTGATCGACGCGGCCCGCTCGTCCGGCTATATTCCAGAAGTCCTCCGGCGGCATATCTTGGCCATACGGATATTGATGGCTGGCAAACACAACCCCCGACACTGGGAAATTCACTCCCTGTGCGATGGTTGTCGTCGCCACCAGCACGTTCAACATGGAGCGTTCCATCATCCACTCCACGAGCGTTCGGGTATCTTCAGAAAGACCCGAGTGGTGAACACCGATGCCATACTCAATGAGGGAAGTTAATGGAAAATCCTCTCCCATTTCGTCGGCAAAGAACTGACGAATAGGTGCAAAGTCTTCGTTGTTAGGTTCAACCCGGTTGTCATCGTGCTTGAAGGCATTGGCGATTCCCCAAGTGTTACGTGGTTTATCCGCCAGCACGATGACGGTGCCCCGGTGTCTAATCGATTGAGCCGTTGCCGCCGCCAGCTTGCCAGGAGAATGGCTAACATCTGACCAGCGCAGGCCCAGCGGCTGCGCATTGCTGATAGTCAGTGATTCCGGGATATCCATCGTATTGCGCGACGTGTGTTGCGTAACCAGCTTTACACTAAAGCTGCCGCGCTTTTCCCCTTGTGTCGGTCGGGCGATCGCTATCACTCGGTCATTGGGAATCCAGTCTATCCCGAGTTCGATATGCTTGTGGCTATCCGGCGCCAACCAACGCGCGATATCACCCGCGTTGCGGATAAATGGGGTCAACAGAAGGAACTGGGCGTAGCGGCACTCCCGGTTGATGGTTGCCAGCAGCAATTCGAGCTTCAGTCCTCTCGAATCACCGGCCAGCCCGTGTGCCTCATCGACAACCACGAGCGTGAGAGGGCGACCGATCTTCTCTTCCCATCCGCTTCGCAGCATGAGATCCAGTTTTTCCGGCGTGGTCACCAGAATGCGGAACTGACGCTTTTCATCCTGTTCGGTCAGCATGTCGGCTTCGAGGCCGTCGATTTCCAGCGCTGGGCTGACTTTCTCGACAATATCGCCGAAGCCCGAAAAGTCCCGGCGAAGGCGCAGCGCAATTTGATTCACTAATGCCCGGGTCGGTGCCAGATAGGCGATCCAGCCGCGTTCGTGCTCGAACTGATTCAGGGCTTGAAGCATCCGGAATTCGGCGATAAAGGTCTTTCCGCTCGATGTGGGCAGACTTACCACAACAGAACGGTGACCCGACCCCAGCAGCCCCTCCTCTCGCAAGGTGCAACGTTGTGGGGGCAGCATCTCGAAGATGGGTTGCGCACGCCCCCGGTCGGTTAGCGACTGCACAAACTTCGTCACCCGGCTGTTGACTGCCCGGGTGACCGTCCAGATGCTGTTGTCGACCATGGTCCGCGACGTCCGCGCCAGCAGGCGCGCCAGCGTTTCCCGGGCCATGGACAAACCACTGCCGGAAGTGGCGATTGCTCGGTCGAATTGGGCTTCCAGTTGCTCACGGATGTCATAGTGGCCATCGACCACGCCCTGAACCAGATAGGTACCAAGGAGCTCCGCCGCCTTGGCCAAGTGGTAGGCGGTCATCAATGACCAGGCCGGACGCGCATCCTGTTGCTGCTCTGCTTGTTCGAGGTAGGCCGGTTCATACTGCCGCTGCTCATCCCGGAGGCGGGCCACCAGTTGCTGTACAGTATCGAGGTCATCCCAGCCGGACTTGCGCATCAGCCGCAACCAGAGTGCCATGATGGAGGCCCAGACGCGCTCACCCCAGTCCTCTGCGTCGAGCGATAAGTCTGGCAATGCGCCATCGACAAGCATACGACGCACATCGGCACCGCGATCAGCGAGAAAACCCAAACAGCTAACGCGCAGCAACGCCTCACCAGCATCGATCGGCTCCTTTGCCAACGGTAGAACGCGCGCCACTTCGAAAGCCCCCGCCGCCGCATGACGAAGCTCGCTCACATCTTCGTCATCGAGGTGCTCCAGTACCTGCAGGAGCAAGGTATCGGAGACAAACTGCAGCGATGCATCATCCAGTCCATGGTCGCCCGCCGCCCCGAGGGCAGCCAGCAATCTGCGGCGCGTCGCCTCGGTCTTAGCCTCATCCAGACGACCTTCACCCAAGGACTGGATGATCCAGGAGGTACTGCTCATGCCGCTGCCTCCTCCAACAGATCTGCCCACTCCTTGATCGGAATCGGTAGATACCAGGCAATGAGTTCACCCCGCATGGGCGCGTCGAGATTCTTGGCAAGGGTCTTGGCGCGTGCCTTGAGATCCTGCTCACTCGGCGAGGTATCACGTACCAGGATCCCGACCAGCAGCAGTTCCCTTCCCCGAGAGGCCAGATAGCGGGAGACCGCCCGCTCGTAATAGTCCCGGTATGGTTGTTCCTTGCAGCGAGCCTGCAACCACTGCAAAAGTGAAAGTTGTATGTCGAGGCGGGAAGCGCTCTCCTCAAGCTGCCAGATCATGCCGCTGCCGCCAGACATCACCCCAGGCGGCGTGTTGGCATCCGAGGAGGTCTTGACCTCACCGAACAACAACAGGACCTCGTCGCCCTCCAGGCAAAAGCCGACCAGGTCGGCCCCCGGCAGGCTGGCGCGCGGCGTGCGCCTGTCGCGCGCGGTGTTCCAGGGCCAACGGACCTCCCGGCCACCGTTGGTTTCGAGCACGCATTCGGCTAAGGCTTCACCAACCTCCCAACCCTTTGGTTTGGGGACAGCTTTCAGTGCGTGCTCGACGAATTCGGTCGCCATGCCGGTCGTCGCAAGGGCCCGGAGGTCCGCCGCGAAACCCGAAGCGCTGTCCGTTACGCGTGGCGCGACGACCTTCCGTAGGTAGTCAGCAAACTCATCCTTGTCCTCAACCGCGTTCCCTGCCCAGCGAACCTGCTGTTCGCTGCCCGAGTAGGCGGCTGCCAGTGAGAGGCCAGCCGTTTCGCTCATTCCGTTCCCTCGTTGATGTTTTCCATAAATCGTTCGACATTCTTGATGCGCAGCTCGCCGGAGATCAGTCTTGGGAGCAAAGTATCTCTGAGACCGGCAAGATTTACCGAGACTTCCGCATTGGCCTTTATGCTTTGAAACAGCGGCGTGATCTGATGGCCAAAGGTTTCCCACAACTTAGCATCAGATGGTGAGGCCACTTTGAATGCGGCAACCGAATCCCCCTGGGCGCGTTGACGGCCCGAGGTTCCAGTCATGCTTCGGATTGCATGGTCACGGAACGCACCGTCTCTCGCCAGTAGGTAGCCATAAGCGGGTGGCACCGGTGCTTTCGGTCGCATCACGATGTATTCGGTCGACCCCCATCCGACGGTTTCGTTCGGCAAACATTGAACGAAGGCCGTCTTGCCATTCTCCAAACAGGGTGTGATGCGCGCCAGCAGGGTATCGCCATTACGAAAACGCATCCCGCTTCCAAACTCCCGCAGGATCGGCACATCGGGCCAGCTGCCTGACGTTGGTAGTGAGGCCATGTCGAGATACGGTGCTGGGGTGGCCCTGCGCAACGCTTCGGTTGGGTTGAATTCAATGAGCTCGCTCGCAGGAACCATCTTCCACCCCTCCGGTTTTCCCTCATCATCCAGCCGATCGGGGAAGAGCTGCCAGAGGTCGGGGGGGAGGTAGGGTTCGCGGCCTTCCATCTTGGCGCGGACGGGGCCGAAGTCGACGAACCAGTCCTTGAACAGCGCGCGGGCCATGGCCTCCAGGGTCTGGTTGCGGCGGCGGTTGAGTTCGATCTTGTCGTCCAGCGTGCCGAGGATGTGGGCGATGGCGCGTTGTTCATCTAGATCTGGAGGATGAGGAACAATTACGCTGCTAAGGAGCGATGTATTAAGCGAAGGCATTGTCGCACCGACAGCTATCGCGCGGATATGCTCCTTGAATGTAGGATGCCCGAAGAAGTAGGAAAGATAGGACGAATCGATCTTTCCGGGATTCGGACGTACTCTTAGGCATCGACCGGAAAACATCCACCCATCTTCTTCTTGTCGTACCAACGCACGTCGATCAACAGAGCCGACGCGGCTAAAGACGATGTCTCCTTCCCGAAGTAGATAGCGCGATAACCGGTCTCGGTCAGCGTCAGATACTCTAGGCAGATCTCGATGAAGGATGCGATTTTCACCGAGATGTTCGACCGTGATAATCGGGGTTCCTACGGGCACGTAGTCCTTTTGATGTAATTGGCTTCCGAACGGACCGGTCTGGATTCCTGAGGTGGGGTCGCACAGGTTCGCGAGGTCATCCGCCAGAAAATCGCCGGCAAATTGCCCGTAGGGGGTGTCGAGACCGTCACTCGCCATACCCAAGTCCTTTGAGGTTGGCTGCGATCGTCGCGTCTAGCTGTGCTGCCTCCTGCTGCTGGACCCGCCACTGCTTGCTGAGTTGCCGCATCTTCTCTTCAAACGGCTCCCCATCATCGTCCTGCTCGGTTGCACCGACATAGCGGCCGGGCGTGAGTACATGGTTGTGCTTTCGGATTTCCTCCAACGTCGTGCTCTTACAGAAGCCGGGAATATCTTCGTACTTTCCGGCGTCCTTTTCACCGCGCCAGGCATGATAGGTATCGGCGATCTTCTGAATGTCGGTCTCGCTGAGTTCGCGCCGGGTGCGGTCCACCAGTGTGCCCATATTCCGGGCGTCGATGAACAGCACCTCGCCGCGCCGGTCCCGTAATGTCTCCTTGCCGCGCTTGCCGTTGGACTTGTTGCGGGCGAGGAACCAGAGGCAGGCGGGGATCTGGGTGGAGTAGAACAACTGCCCGGGCAGGCCCACCATGCAGTCCACGGCGTCGGCCTCGACCATGGCCTTGCGAATCTCACCTTCGCCGCTCTGATTGGAGCTCATGGAGCCGTTGGCCAGCACCACGCCGGCGGTGCCGTACGGCGCCAGGTGCCAGTAGATGTGCTGCAGCCAGGCATAGTTGGCGTTGCCCACCGGCGGCACACCGAACTGCCAGCGCGCGTCTTCGCGCAGGCGGTCGCCGCCCCAGTCAGAGATATTGAAGGGCGGGTTGGCGAGGATGTGGTCGAAGCGCAGGTCGCGCAGCTCGTCCTTGTGGAAGCTGCCTTCGTTGTTCCAGCGGATGTCGGCGTCGATGCCGCGCACGGCCAGGTTCATCATGGCGAGGCGCCAGGTGGTGTAGTTGCTTTCCTGGCCGTAGATGGCGATGTCGCCGATGCGTCCACCGTGTTCTTCGACGAATTTCTCCGACTGTACGAACATGCCGCCGGAACCGCAGCAGGGATCATAGACGCGCCCCTGATAGGGCTCGAGCATTTCCACCAGGACCCGTACCACAGAACGAGGGGTGTAAAACTCGCCCCCGCGCTTGCCTTCGGCGCCGGCAAACTGGCTGAGGAAGTATTCGTAGACGCGGCCCAGTACGTCCCGCGACTTGTGGCCGTCTTCGCCCATGGCTATGCCGGAGATCAGGTCGATCAGCTCGCCCAGCATGATCTTGTTCAGGGCAGGGCGGGCATAGTCCTTGGGCAGTACGCCCTTGAGGGACTCGTTCTCCTTTTCTATGGCGCGCATGGCGTCGTCGATCAGGGTGCCGATCTCGGGGCGCTTGGCGTTGGCCTTGAGGTGGGCCCAGCGCGCATCCCTGGGGACCCAGAAGATGTTGTCGGCGAGGTACTCGTCCTTATCTTCTGCGGCCTGCTCGTCTTCGGCCAGTAGGGCGGCATGCTTGGCCTCGAAGGAATCCGAGATGTACTTCAGGAAGATCAGGCCCAAGGCGACGTGCTTGTAGTCCGAGGGCTCCATGTTGCCGCGGAGCTTGTCCGCGGCCTTGAAAAGTTCTGCCTCAAACCCCAGTTGGGTATCGGACTTGCCGCGGTTTTTGTTCTTGTTTTTAACGTTGGCCATGGTTGGTCCTTGGTTTTTCGGGCAGCACCCGAAATTCTGTCGTTTGCACCTCGGGCGGTCTAGTGCGTGTGCCTGTTTGGGGGCAAATTGGCACCGGGCATGCGGGAGAGATGGGTCTTTGGGCTTGGCCCGAGCGGGCTGGGACCGAATTGTAGGGCTGTCTTCTGGCTCGTGAGCTTGCAACTGCGTCTTGTTCTCGTTTGGAAATCGCCCTGACACGCGGTCTGGGGCCAAACAAGGGTTATCGACGCAGGATGATCCCTACTGGAAGCGGCCCTCTGGGGCTGAATATCGCTCCAGATAGCGGTAACGGCACGCTCGTCAAATCTCCCTTTTCAGCGGGGATACTATCACGCAAACGGCGGCCTGGCGCGAGGTCGGCGGTTTAAGTCGCCAAAGGACTGAAGGGCGATATCTTGGGCGTTTTCTAGGGTGAAATGCGGTCCAAATCGCAGATCCGGCGGGTCCCTTGCGAATAATTCTCAACGAGGAGTTTTCTTAACTAGCTGAAAATAATAAATATTTCGGGTTTGAGGCGCCGTGGCGAGACGCCAACCTGACTATCAAGTCTATTGGCAAAGCTATCAACCTTATTGGCAGGCGACACCGGTGGTCTTGACTTCGGTCGGGGCGTCACTATCATTAGCACTCACTTAGCCAGAGTGCTAACAACCACAACACGACTTTCGCATTCAACTACCTGATAAAGGAGTGAACTCAACATGAAGCTGCGTCCCCTGCACGACCGCGTGATCGTCAAGCGCATGGAAGAAGAACGGACCACGGCCGGTGGCATCGTGATCCCGGACAGCGCCGCCGAGAAGCCGGCCCGTGGCGAGATCGTCGCGGTCGGTGACGGCAAGAAGAACGACGCCGGCGAGACCATCGCCATGGCCGTCAAGGTCGGCGACAAGGTGCTGTTCGGCAAGTACGCCGGCACCGAGGTGAAGGTCGAAGGCGAAGACCTGCTGGTCATGCGCGAAGAAGACATCGTGGCCGTGATCGAGTGATCACCGCCACCGCAGTTCGTTCGAATTCAACGCTTTGAAGAGGTAGGAACACATGTCCGCTAAAGAAGTACAGTTTGGTAACGATGCCCGCCAGCGCATGGTGAAGGGCGTCAACATCCTGGCCAACGCCGTCAAGGTCACCCTGGGTCCGAAGGGCCGCAACGTGGTGCTGGAAAAGGCCTTCGGCGCCCCGACCGTCACCAAGGACGGCGTCTCCGTGGCCAAGGAAATCGAGCTGGAAGACAAGTTCGAGAACATGGGCGCGCAGATGGTGAAGGAAGTCTCCTCGCAGACCTCCGACGTGGCCGGCGACGGCACCACCACCGCGACCGTGCTGGCCCAGGCCATCGTGCGTGAAGGCATGAAGGCCGTCACCGCCGGCATGAACCCGATGGACCTCAAGCGCGGCATCGACAAGGCCGTGCACGCCGCCGTGGCCGAGCTGAAGACGTTGTCCAAGCCCTGCACCGACACCAAGTCCATCGCCCAGGTGGGCACCATCTCCGCCAACTCCGACGAGTCCATCGGCAAGATCATCGCCGAGGCCATGGAGAAGGTCGGCAAGGAAGGTGTCATCACCGTCGAGGAAGGCTCCGGCCTGGACAACGAGCTGGATGTGGTCGAAGGCATGCAGTTCGATCGCGGTTACCTGTCGCCCTACTTCGTCACCAACCAGCAGAGCATGTCGGCGGAACTGGATGACCCCTTCATCCTGGTCCACGACAAGAAGATCTCCAACATCCGCGACCTGCTGCCCGTGCTGGAAGGCGTGGCCAAGGCCGGCAAGCCGCTGCTGATCATCGCCGAGGACATCGAGGGCGAGGCCCTGGCCACCCTGGTGGTGAACAACATCCGCGGCATCGTCAAGGTCGCCGCCGTCAAGGCCCCGGGCTTCGGTGATCGCCGCAAGGCCATGCTGCAGGACATCGCCGTCCTCACCGGCGGTACCGTGATCTCCGAGGAAGTCGGCCTGTCGCTGGAGAAGGCCACCCTGGACGATCTGGGTCGCGCCAAGAAGATCCAGGTGACCAAGGAAACCACCACCATCATCGATGGTGCCGGCCAGGCCTCCGACATCGAGGCGCGCGTCAACCAGATCCGTGCCCTGATCGAGGAAGCCACCTCCGACTACGACCGCGAAAAGCTGCAGGAACGCGTGGCCAAGCTGGCCGGCGGTGTGGCCGTGATCAAGGTCGGTGCCGCCACCGAGATGGAAATGAAGGAAAAGAAGGCCCGCGTCGAAGACGCCCTGCACGCCACCCGTGCGGCCGTCGAGGAAGGCGTGGTGCCGGGCGGTGGCGTCGCGCTGGTGCGCGTGCTGCAGGCCATCAAGGACCTCAAGGGTGACAACCACGACCAGAACACCGGTATCGACATCGCGCGTCGCGCCATGGAAGAGCCGCTGCGCCAGATCGTCTCCAACGCCGGCGAAGAGGCCTCCGTGGTCGTCAACAACGTCGAGGCGGGCGAAGGCACCTACGGCTACAACGCCGCCACCGGCGAATACGGCGACATGATCGAGATGGGTATCCTCGATCCGGCCAAGGTCACCCGCACCGCGCTGCAGAACGCCGCGTCCGTGTCGGGCCTGATCATCACCACCGAGGCGATGGTCGCCGAGCTGCCGAAGAAGGACGCCCCGGCCCCGGCCGGCGGCATGGGCGACATGGGCGGCATGGGCATGATGTAAGCCCGGTCGCACAACGGCCCGACGAAAGGCCCCGCATCCTCGGATGCGGGGCCTTTTTATTGGGCGATAGGCGAACCGGATTCTCCGCCTAACCCCCCTTTAAGTTCCACTTAAGTTTCCATGGTTATCCTTGGCCACATGCTGCAGAGGAGCCATGCCATGACAGAGACCACCATTATCGATCGCGAACCGCGTACCGTGCCCGTCTGGGACATCGCAGTCCGTGTCTTTCACTGGGCGCTGGTGACGTTCTTCTTCACCGCCTATTTCACGGGTGACGAGCTCGAGGCCGTGCACGAGTTCGCGGGTTACGCGGTGCTCGGTCTGGTCGGCTTTCGCCTGGTGTGGGGGCTGATCGGTACGCGCCATGCCCGGTTTACGAGTTTCTGGTTCCGCCCGCGGGAGGTGCAGGCCTACCTGCGGTCGCTGCTCACACTGCGACCGCGGCATTACCTCGGCCACAATCCGGCGGGTGCCTGGATGATTTTTGCCCTGCTGGTCTCGCTGGTGTTGACCGCGACCACCGGCATCCTCACCGAGGAGGTGGGGCACGCCTGGGAGGATGTGCACGAGTTTTTCGCCAATCTCACCCTGTTCCTGGTGTTCGGACACGTGGCCGGTGTGCTCGTCTCCAGTCTGCTGCATCGCGAGAACCTGGTGCGGGCCATGTTCACCGGGCGCAAGCCTGTCTCGCCCGAGTAAGACCTCTTCCCTCAGTGTGGTTGCCTGACCCGCCCCGGCGGGTCTCTTTTTGCCTGCGGGAAATGCCGCAGTGTGGCGGGCAACCGGTGTGTGATATGCCGCAGTTGACCGTTATTCGTTGTTCTCGTATATGGTATGTATATGAATAACCTGGCTTAATCGAGTTTGGCATCGCATTTGCTCCCAAGGTCGGCATAACAAACATGGGAGCCGTGATGAAACAGTCCAGCCAGATGCCGGCGTCGCTTGCCATGGCGATCGCCTTCAGTCTTTCCGGGATGTCTGCCCAGGCCGCCGATGCGCTCGCCCCGATTGCGGTCGAGGCCGAGGCAGACACCGCAGCCGAGCCCATCGTGCAGGGCAGGGACGCCCTCACGCCCTCTTCTGCGACAGTCGCCGAGCTGCTGAAGTCGGTGCCGGGTGCCGATGTGAACCGCAACGGCAGCCTGTCGGGTATCGCCCAGTACCGCGGCCTGTTCGGTGACCGCATCGACGTCAGCGTGAACGGCCAGCCCTCCGTGTCGGCCTGCACCAACGCCATGGATGCGCCGCTGTCCTATGCCCCCGCCCCGCTGTTCGAGCGCCTCACCGTGTATCGCGGCGTGGCCCCGGTGAGCGTGGCACAGGAGGGCATAGGCGGGGTGATGGTGGCCGAGACCTGGCGGCCCGCGTTCGAGGCCGGTACCCAGCGTCGTGTGACCGCGGGGGCGACCAGCGTGAACGAGGGCCATGCCCTGGGCGCGAATGCGGCCGTCGCCAGCGACACCCAGCAGCTGTGGGTCGCCGCCAGCCGCGAGCAGGCGAACGACACCGACTATGCGCATGGCACCATCGGCGCGACCGAGTACGAACGCAACAGCTACGAGCTGGGCTACCGCCTGCGGGCCGGCGGCGGGATCTGGAGTCTGGAATTCGCGCGGGACGATGGTGGCCCGGCCGGTACCCCGGCCCTGGCCATGGACACCTACCGCAACGAGGCCGACCGCTACCAGCTGTCCTACGCCGGTACCCTGGGCGCGCATGGCGTGAACGTGACGGCATGGCGCAGCGACGGCGAGCACGATATGGACAACTACCACCTGCGCCCCAGCGCCACCACCCTGCGCCGCTCGCTGACCAGTGCGGACGACCGGGGGGTGAAGGTCGATGTCAGCCGCGCCGCCGGCGGCGGCCTGCTCACCGTGGGGGCCGAGGCACAGAAGACCGTGCACGAGGGCGACATCTATGACGCCGCCACCGACACCCTGCTCACCGTGGCCTACAACGACGTCGAGCGTGCCCCGATGGGCGCCTATATCGAGTGGGAGGGACGGCGCGGGAACTGGCAGCTGGTGGCCGGTGCGCGCTACACGCGGGTGGCGATGGACGCGGGCGAGGTGGACTCCAGCATGGCGATGATGAACCCCGCCGTGGCGGCCTATCGCGACGCCTTCAACGCCGCCGACCGCTCGGTAACCGATGACAACCTCAACTGGGCCCTGAACCTCCGCCGTCCGCTGACCGCCGGCACCGAGCTGGTCGTCGGGCTGTCGCGCAAGGTGCGTTCGGCCTCGTACCAGGAGCGCTACCTGTGGCTGCCGATGGAGTCCACGGGCGGGCTGGCCGACGGCAATGTCTATGTCGGGGATATCGGCCTGGATCCCGAGGTGGGTCACGAGATCGATCTGGGCGTCGACTGGCAGGCCGGTGCGCATTACTTCACCCCGCGCGTGTTCTATCGCGACGTGAAGGACTACATCCAGGGCGTGCCCAATGGCGATACCTTCATGGGTAACCCGGTGTTCCAGTTTACCAACGTGGATGCCGAGCTCTACGGTGTCGATGCCGGCTTCGGCCTGGGCCTCACGCAGGCCCTGCGCGTGGATGGCGCCATGAGCTACACCCGTGGCAAGCGCACCGATGTGGACGACGACCTCTACCGCATCGCACCCCCGCACCTGAATGCGGAACTCAGCTATGTGAGCGGGCGTTCGGTCTTCGGTGTGGAGGGGGTGTTCTATGCCGAGCAGGACGATGTGTCGGCGACCAACCTCGAGCAGACCACCGCGAACTATGCCGTCTACAACCTGAGCTGGCGCTATGCGGCCACGCGCAACGCCGATCTCACGCTGGGCGTGGACAACGTCTTCGACAATGGCTACCAGGATC
Source organism: Chromatiales bacterium (assembly GCA_014762505.1). Taxonomy (NCBI): domain Bacteria; kingdom Pseudomonadati; phylum Pseudomonadota; class Gammaproteobacteria; order Chromatiales; species Chromatiales bacterium. The sequence continues at coordinate 262,852 of JABURS010000043.1, forward strand.
ATCTTGCCGGCTACAACCGTGTGGTCGACAGCGATGTACCGGTGGGTGAACGCCTGCCGGGTGCCGGCCGCAACTTCCATGCCGGTCTTACCATGAGTTTTTGAGGCGGCCTCGCCTCGAACGGGCCTGCCCCAGGTCCGCCCTCCAGGCTCATGGTAAAATGCGCCCTCGGTCCCCAATGCCATGCCCCGGCGGCGGGGGCCTCTTTTTTCCCGGGCCTCATCACCGATGTCACGAAGTCTTGCACCAGCGCTGATGCTTTCCGCCGCCGTCCATGTCGCGGCCGCGGGCGGCTACTGGCTGTGGGGTGGTCAGCCGGTCGGGCATGACCGCCTGCCGGTGGTGGAGGTGGCCCTGCTGGCGGAGGCCGTCAGCCCCGCAGAGTCGGGGCCTGCCGATATCGCCCCTGAGCCGGTGAAGGCGCCGGTGAAGACACCGGTGAAGCCGGATCCCGTTCCCGAGACGGCGGCCGGAACCGCGCCGCCCGCCAGCACCGACATGCCACCCGTCGAGCGTAGAATGCCCGAACCGGCACCGCGTGAGTCCATTGCCGAGCGCTCGCCTGCGTCGTCCACCGAGGCGCAACCGGCGGCATCGGCATCGACGTCACCGCGGCCTGCCGCCGCCCCGGGACTGATCGCCTCCATCGAACAGGCCTACAAGACCGCCCTGCAGGCGGAGATCGCCCGCCATCGCAGCTATCCGCTGATGGCCCGGCGCCTGCGCCAGGAGGGGACGGTGGCGGTGGGTTTCGTGGTACAGGCCGACGGGCGCCTGACCGCCATCGAGCTGCTGGAAAGCTCCGGTCATCAACTGCTGGACGAGGCCGCCCTGGCGGCCGTGCGCGAGGTCGCGCGGTTCCGTCCGATCCCCGAGGAACTGGGCCGCCAGGACTGGTCCCTCTCCGTGCCCCTCAATTTTCGGCTGCTCTAGCCGCTATCCCTGGATACAGCACGATTCGTGTGAGATGGCCTGCCGTCCGTCCGTCGATTACCGCCGTCAGGACGGACAACGGGCAGTAATCCGGCCGGATTCACGTCTATATAAGACGTGAAGGCCGTCTCACCACAAGAGCGCCTGCGAGGGCGCCGACGCGCAAGGCGAACGTAGGGGTAGAGTAATCATGAAGCGTTTGATGCCGAACATGCAGATCCGCCACAAGATCTGGGCCGGATATGGCCTGCTGGTGGTCATACTGGCCGTGGTCTCGTTGAGTGCCTGGTTCGGGCTTAGCAGCACGCAACGGGCGATGGCCGAGATCGTCAGCGTCAAGCAGCCGGCGATGATGCAGTCCCTGGAGCTTGCCCGGGACCTGGAGCGGGCAGTGGCGGGTATGGGCTTCTACCTGTTGAGCGGCGAAGAAGAGCATCGCGAAAACTTTACATTCGCGCTGACACGCGTGCAGGAGCTCTCGGCAGAACTTGCCGCCAACCCGTATGTTGCCAGCCAGGCCGAGCTTTCCGCACAGGTGGCCAGTATCGCGGCGAATGTCGAACGCCTGGGGGGCTTCAGTGAGGAGATCATCCGCCTGTCGCAGGATCCGGCAGCCAATATGCCGGCCATGGCCTTTGCCGGCCAATCCGTCAACCCGCTGAGCCAGCAGATGCTGCAGCAGCTCGGGCAGATGCTGCTCACCGAGGCGGAGGAACCCGCCACCCCCGAGCGCAAGCGCCTGCTCACCGACATCAACGACCTGCGCTACGCCTGGGCCAACGTGATGAATGGCGTGCGCGCCTATCTCGCCTTTCGCGGTGAAAGTTCGTTGAATGAGGTGGCACTCTATCTCGAACAGACCGGCGCAGTGATCGAACGGATCCAGGAATCCTCCGCGTTGCTGACCTTCGACCAGGAGGATTCGCTGTCCCAGTTCATCGAACTGCGCGAGCAGTTCATCGCCAGCTACGAGGAGCTGAAGGCCATTCATGGCGGTGAGCAGGGCCGCATGGACGCCTACCTGATCCGCACCGAGATCGGGCCGCTGGTGGCCGAGATCGAGTACGACCTGGCAATGCTGGGTTCCTCGCTGCAGGAGGAGATCAAGACGGTGACCGGCAGCCTCAACACGCAGCTGGCGGCCACCGAGTCGACGACGCTGGTGCTGATGCTGGTCGGTGTGGGCATCGGCATTCTCGCCGCCTGGGGCATGTCGCGCATGATCGGCGGGCCGCTGCGCCAGCTATCGGCGGCGATGACGGACATTGCCGAGGGCGAGGGCGACCTGACCCACCGTCTGCAGGTGACCAGCAGCGACGAGATCGGTCAGCTGGCGCAGGCCTTCAATACCTTCGCCGGCAAGGTGCATGACGTGGTGAGCCAGGTGAAGGGCTCCGTGGCCCAGCTGGCGGCGGCGGCCGAGCAGATGTCCGTGATCACCTCGCAGACCAGCGAGGGCGTGGCCCGCCAGCAGCTGGAGACCGACCAGGTCGCCACGGCCATGCACCAGATGAATGCCACGGCCCAGGAGGTGGCGCGCAACGCGGGCAACACCGCCAGCGCGACCGAAGAGGCGGACCGCGAGACCCGTTCCGGACAGGCGGTGGTGAACCGCACGGTGGCGGCGATGAATGCCCTGGCCGGCGAGGTGGAGCGCGCTGCCGGCGTGATCATGAAGGTGGAGAAGGACTCCGAGAGCATCGGCACGGTCATGCAGGTGATCCGCGACATTGCCGAGCAGACCAACCTGCTGGCGCTCAATGCCGCCATCGAGGCGGCGCGCGCGGGCGAACAGGGCCGGGGCTTTGCGGTGGTGGCCGACGAGGTGCGCACCCTGGCCAGCCGAACGCAGGCCTCCACGGAGGAGATCGACCAGGTGATCAAGACCCTGCAGGGCGCCACGCGCGAGGCCGTGCAGGTGATGGAGGCGAGCCGCGACAAGGCGCGGACGGGGGTGGAGCAGGCCTCCGAGGCGGGCAAGTCACTGACCTCCATCTCAGGTGCGGTGGACAACATCACCGAGATGGGTACCCAGATAGCCAGTGCCGCCGAGGAGCAGAGCGCCGTGGTCGAGGAGATCAGCCGCAACGTGACGAGTATCAGCGAGGTGGCGAGCCAGACCGCCGAGGGCACGCGTCAGCTGGCGGCGGCGAGCAACGAGCTGGCCAGCCTGTCGGCCGACCTGCAGGCCCTGGTGGGGCGCTTCAAGGTCGCCGACTGACGGCTGCGGTTACGGGCGCACGTCCTCGCGACGCGGGAACATCACCAGGTGGTCGATGTCGAGGCGGATCTTCATGCGTGCGCCGACCTCGTAGTCGTAGTGACTGTGGGCCAGTGACAGCACCTTGACGCCGCTCTGCAGGCGCAGGGTGTAGAGGAACTGGGCCCCGCGAAAGGCCTTGTCCAGCACCTCGGCCGGCAGGTCGGCGTTGTCGTCGTGCACGATGTCGTCCGGACGCACCAGGATGTCGACCTGGCAGCCCTTGCCGCAGAATGCCGGCACCTCCCCCTCGATGATGCCGAGTTCGGTCTCCACCTGGTGGGGGTTGAGCACCGTGCCCGGCAGCAGAACCCCCTGGCCGATGAAGTCGGCCACGAAGCGGTTGGCCGGCTGGTGATACAGCTGGTAGCCGTTGGCCCACTGCTGCAGCTCACCCGCATTGATCACGCCGATCTCGTCGGCCATGGCGAAGGCCTCGAACTGGTCGTGGGTGACCAGTAGGCCGGAGATGCCCTCCTGCTTGAGGATCGCGCGCACCTCGCGCGCGAGTCCCTCGCGCAGCTCCACATCCATGCTGGAGAAGGGTTCGTCCATGAGCAGCAGCTTGGGGCGGGGCGCCAGCGCCCGGGCCAGGGCGATGCGCTGCTGCTGGCCGCCGGAGAGCTGGTGCGGGTAGGCCTTGCCGTAGGCGGGCAGGCCCACGAGCTGCAGCAGCTGGGTGACACGGTCCTTGCGCTCGCCCACCGACTGCTGGCGGATGCCGAAGGCGATGTTCTCCTCCACGGTGAGGTGGGGAAACAGCGCGAAGTCCTGGAAGACCATGCCGACCTGGCGCTTCTCCGGCGGCAGGGCGTAGCCCGCGCGGCTCACCACCTCGCTGGCGAGATAGATCCAGCCCGAGGCCACCGGCTCGAAACCGGCGATGGCGCGCAGCAGGGTGGTCTTGCCGCAGCCGCTCGGCCCCAGCAGGCAGCCGATCATGCCCTCCTCCAGCTGGAAGGAGACCTCGTGCACCACGTGGCGCCTGCCGTAGGCGATGCTTACCTTGTCCAGTTCAAGCAGCGTGCTCATGGCCCGGTCTCGATCGACTGATGGAACGGCTGAGGATGATCACCGGGACGATCCCCGCCACGACGATGGCGAGCGCCGCCGTGGAGGCGTCGGCCAGCCGCTCGTCGGAGGCCAGCTCGAAGGTGCGCACCGCCAGGGTGTTGAAGTTGAAGGGCCGCAGTATCAACGTCGCCGGCAGCTCTTTCAAGACATCGACGAATACCAGCAGTATCGCCGTGAGCAGCGTGCCGCGCATGATCGGCATGTGGATCTTGCGCAGTACCTGGCGCGGCGGCATGCCCAGCGAGCGGGCGGCGTCGTCCATGGTGGGGCGGATCTTGCCCAGGCCCGCCTCCACCGTCTGGATGGACACGGCCAGGAAGCGCACGGTGTAGGCGAACAGCAGCGCGACCAGGGTGCCGCTCAGGATCAAACCGGTGGAGATGCCGAACTGGGCGCGCATCCAGGCATCGATGGCATTGTCCGTCCAGGCGAAGGGCAGCATCACCCCCACGGCGATGACCGTGCCGGGCACGGCATAGCCCATGGCGGCGACGCGCACCGAGGCGACCATCAGCGGCGTGGGGCGCAGGCGCTTGCCATAGCCCATGAGCAGGGCGAGCCCCACGGCGATCAGGGCCGCGAGGCTCGCGAGCATCAGGCTGTTCCAGGTCAGCGCGATGAAGTCCGCATCCACCATGGTCCCGGCGGTCTGCCAGGCCCAGACGGCGAGCTGGCCCGCGGGCACCACGAAGCCCAGCAACAGGGGCAGCAGGCAGGCCAGCAGGGCCAGCGCGAGTCGCGTGCCGCTGAGGCGATGGCGGGGCAGCTGCAGGTAGCGGTTGCTGGTGTGGTGGAAACGGGCACGGCGCCGTGACCAGCGCTCCAGCACGATGAGCAGGAAGACGAAGCCCATCAGTAGGGCCGAGAGCTGGGCGGCGGCGGCGCTGTCGCCCAGGCCGAACCAGGTGCGGAAGATGCCCGTGGTGAAGGTGCTCACGCCGAAGTACTGCACCGTGCCGTAGTCGGCCAGGGTCTCCATCAGGGCCAGCGACAGGCCGGTGATGATGGCGGGGCGGGCCAGCGGCAGGGCCACGCGGAAGAAGCTCGCCCAGGGGCCGAGGCCCAGGGTGCGGCTCACCTCCAGGACGCAGACCGACTGCTCGAGAAAGCCCGCGCGCGCCAGCAGGTAGACATAGGGATAGAGCACCAGCGAGAGCATGGCGATGGCCCCGCCCAGCGAGCGGATCTCGGGGAACCAGTAGTCGCCATAACCCCAGCCGAAGGCCTCGCGCAGGGCATCCTGTATCGGGCCCTCGAAGCCGAGCATGCCCGTGTAGGTGTAGGCGATGATGTAGGCCGGCACGGCCATGGGCAGCAGTAGCGCCCATTCGAAGAAGCGTCGCCCCGGGAACTCGCACATGCTGGTGAGCCAAGCCGTGCTGATGCCCATCGTCAGCGTGCCGATGGCCACGCCGACCATCAGCAGCAGCGAGTTGACGACGTAGTCGGCGAGCACCGTCTCGGCCAGGTGGCGCCAGACGTCGCCGGCCGGATAGAAGATGAAGCTGAACACCACCAGCACCGGCAGCGACAGCAGCAGGGCCGTCGCCACCACGCCCACGCCCCAGGCGTCCGGCAGGGCCAGACGCCTGGGGCGGGTCACGGGTTGTGGTGATGCCACCGGGTTCGGATTCATGGGCTGCAGCAAACGCAAAGGGGGCGCATTGCGCCCCCGGGCAAGAATGCCTGCAGTTTACCAGACATCATTTCCAGCCGGCACGATCCATCAGCATCAGTGCCTCGGCATTCAGCTCGCCGAGCCTGCCCATGTTGACGGCGTCGGCCATGAACTGACCCCAGTCTTCCAGCGTATCGCTCCAGGCCACGCCTTCCAGCACCGGATATTCGTGGTTGGTCTCGGCATACCAGCGCTGGGACTCGGCCTTGCTCATGAACTCCAGCAGTTTGATGGCGTTGGCCTTGTTGCGGGATGCGGCCGTCACGCCGGCGCCGCTCACGTTGACGTGCGTACCGCGGTCTGCCTGGTTGGGCCAGAACACGCCGACCTTCTCCGCGGCCTCACGCTGGGTGGCATCCGAGCCGTTGAGCATCATGGCCAGGTAGTAGGTGTTGGCGATGGCGATGTCGCAGCGACCGGCCGCGGCGGCACTGATCTGGTCGCGGTCACCCCCGCGCGGTGGCTGGGCGAAGTTGGCGACGAAGTCGCGGGCCCAGGACTCGGTGGTCTTGACGCCGTTGCTCGCGATCATCGAGGCGACCAGCGACTGGTTATAGATGTTGCTGGAGGAGCGGATGCAGATGCGGCCCTTCCACTTCGGGTCGGCCAGGGCCTCGTAGGTGGAGAGTTCGGCGGGGTCGACCTTGCCCTTCACGTACATGATGGGTCGGGCACGCAGCGACAGGCCATACCAGTAGCCATCCGGGTCGCGGTAGCTGGCGGGGATGGCGTTCTCGAGCACGGTCGATGTGATCGGCTGCAGCACGCCGGCCTCTCTGGCGCGGTGCAGGCGGCCCGCATCGGTGGTCAGCAGCAGGTCGGCCGGGGTGTTGCGGCCCTCGGACTGCAGGCGCTGCAGCAGGGCATCGGCCTTGCCGGTGACCAGGTTGACCTCGATGCCGGTTTCCTTGGTGAAGCGTTCCAGCAGGGGCTTGATGAGCTCTTCCTTGCGCGCGGAGTACAGGTTGACCTCTTCGGCCGCCTGGGCGGCGGCGCCAAACAGGCCCAGGGCCAGCAGACCGGCCAGCATCAGAAAACGACTACGCATACAACGACTCCCTGGTTGAATGAATGGTGTGGATCGTGGATAAAAGTCGTAACGCGAATTATTATCATTTAATGATTTGGTGGCGTCAAGGGGGGCGTATCACCCGGTACGCTGACTCCCAGACGGAAAAAGCGGCCACGAGGGCCGCTTCGATGCTCGGTATGCGGGTTGTGAGGCGGCTCAGACCTTGATGTAGGTCCAGCCGTCGCGCATCCGCTCGATGATGTGCTCCACGGCAGAGGGCGCGGTATGGGTCCTGGGCAACAGCACCACGTCGACGCCGGCGCGCTCCAGGTGGCGGATGGCGGTGTCGCAGGCAATGAACTGGAGTTCCTCGTGCTCGGCCATCATGGCCAACACGCGCTGGCCGTAGGGGGAGCCGCCCGCGCGCAACATGTGCAGTCCCTCGCTGTTGGCCACCACCTCGATCTGCACGCCCTGTTCGCGGTATTCCTCGAGCAGCGACTCGGCACGGTCGAGCGTGGCCTGCATCTTGGCCGGTTCGGCCGTGGCGATGTGCAGGAGGATGCGCGGTGCCTGTTCCGCCGTCGCCACCTGCTGCAGGGGGCTGGTGCTGTGATGGTTGGCCAGCCAGCCGCCGGAAAAGCCCAGTGAGATCAGCAGGGCGGCAGCGACGCCGAAGGCCGCCAGGCGCTTGCGCGGATGGTTCGTGTCGACGACCTCGCGGCGAGGTGCCTCCACCCCGTCATAGGCATGGCGCACGAGGTCCTTGAGGTTGCGCAGCTCGACGTACTCGGCGCGCAGGGCCGGGTCCTTTTCCATGTCGAGCAGGAAGGCGTCACGCTCCTGGTGGCTGAGTTCGCCATCCAGGTAGGCATGAATACGCGCTTCGTCGCGAACACTCTCGGTCATTTAACCCTCCTCAGATGAGGTCTGCCCGCCTCGGTGGCGGCGGCTGCAGGCATGTACAGATCGGTGAGAAACCCGGTCAGGGCGCGACGGGCCCGACACAGGCGGCTCATCACCGTCCCAACCGGGATGTCGAGTATCTCGGCCGTCTCGGCGTAGGCAAAGCCTTCGAGATCCACCAGTGTGAGCACCTCGCGCTGGCCAATGGGCAGTTTGCCCACGGCGCGGCGTACACGGTTGACGATCTCCTGGCTGGTCATCTCGACTTCGGGGCAATTCTCGCAGACGAACATCTCGTCGTCGATCTCCACCCCGGGCTTCTGCCGGCGCAGGTGTTCCCGCCAGGTGTTGCTGAGGATGGCGCTGAGCCAGTGCTCGAGCTTGTTGCCATCACGCAGCTGGTGGCTCTTCTGCATGGCCTTGATCAGGGTGTCCTGTACCAGGTCGTCGGCCAGCATGGGGTCGCCACACCAGGCCAGGGCCATGCGGTACAGCCGCGTTCGACTGGCCTCCAGTTTCTTCTTGAACGTGCGCGTCGCACAGATGTGCTCGAGTACTTTCATCTCTCCACCTACCCTGCATGATGCGTCGCCGGTTTTCTCTATTCCCGCTCTTGTGCGTGCATGGCTAGCGCGATGGCGGTTTTGCGACGTGGTTTGTCTGTCGGTGACTTCAGTAGTGGCGTATTTCCTTTGCCAGCGAACGAGTCTACCGCCAGCGGCGTCGCATCGAAAGAAACAGAAGTATGTAAGAAACTTCTAATCTTCTAAGACTCCTTCGATATGGCGGTGTTTTTTCTGCTTTGAGTAACGAGAGCGTGATTGTTGCGATTCACCTGTGGCAAGGATGGCGTGTCGAGCAAGGAAAGGAATATTTGTGATCCGGCGTGCGTCAATTCGTCGTGGATGCAGAACAGCGCATGCATGTACGCCAGGGAAATCATCAACAACAACAGAGGCAGACAATGAAACGCCACACCTTTTTCGCTGCGTTTTTCGCAGTGTTCTTGATTGCTGTCAGCGGTGCGTCGAGCGCTTTCGCAGCAGAGACCTCCTCCAAGCCATTCGCCGAAAAGCATGTCGTGCTGCAGATATCGGACGAAGATCCCTTCAAGCAGACGCTCGTGCTCAATGTGGCCAACAACCTCATCAAGCACTACGGTCCCGACAAGGTCGACATCGAGATCGTGGCCTTTGGGCCTGGTCTGAGATTGCTGTTTTCCGATAACGCAAACAGGGGGCGCATTGGCGATCTTTCACAGCAGGGGGTGCGGTTCGCCGCCTGTGAAAACACGATTGCCAACATGTCGCGCATCCTGGGCGAAGAACCGGTGTTGAACGACAAGGCCGTGCGGGTCTCTGCCGGCGTGGTGCGCATCCTGGATCTTGAGGCCGATGGGTACACGCTGATTCGTCCGTGATCCAGGCTCGGGTTCTGCGCGCATATGCAGAGAAGGAAAAAGAAAAATATTGGGGAGTTAGATTTCATGTTGAAAGCAAAAAGACTGGCTGGCGCGATGGCGCTGGCCCTGGGGATGGCCGCGGCAGGTCAGGTGCAGGCAGCGAACTGGGTGATGTTGCAGGGTACGGAGGCGGATGGCATGGGCGAGCGGGCGAAGCTGTGGGGATTCCTGCAGCCGACCTATCGCTCCACTGACGGTACCGTGCTGCCTGCAGGACCATGGGAAGGGCAGCCCATGCAGCCCAACATGATTCCCACCGACCTGAGTTCGGATTCGCAGTTCCAGCTGTTGCGAGCCCGCATCGGCGTACGTGGCGTGGCAATGCCGATCGACAGCAAGGTGAATTATTTCCTGCTGGCGGAATTCGGTGACAACGGTATTACAGCCGGCAAGGGCGGGGCGGGCGTGATCTCCGATGCCAGCGTGACGCTCAATCACATTCCGGGTGCGCGCGTTCGCCTGGGTCTCTTCAAGACGCCGATGAGCGAGGAGATCTTCCAGGGCGTGGGGACGATGGACTATGTCAACTTTACCGCCTTTACCGATCAGCAGCTCAACGAGCGGCACCTGCCAACCGATGGGTTGGCGCCCTGTAATGCTGCAGCCGATGATGCATATCTGCGCTATTGCGAGGAGGGCAACACCTTCAGCGACTTCGGTGCGGCTCGCGATACCGGGGCCATGGTCTTCGACGCCTTCCGCCGTGGCGACTGGGAGCATACCTATGCCGTGATGCTCGGCAACGGCAGCGGTGTGAACGCCGGGAATACCGATGACAACCTCGATACCCGTGCCTACTGGTCATCCGAGTGGATCTTCGGCGGTCAGGGGCCGCGTCGCGAGGGCTGGAAGCTCTATGCCTGGATGCATGACGGCAAGCGTACCGTGCTTGACAGTGTGCAGCTGGCCGCAGGCAACCGGGTCGAGAACGAATACGACTACGAGCGCTCCGGTGTGGGTACTACCTACCGTCGTGGCAAGTACCGTTTCTTCGCCGAGTACAACCAGGCCGAAGGCATGATCTTCAACGGTACCGACGGCGGGGCCGTGGCGGGTTCGGTGAATAACGCGGGCACCGCGGTATCCACCTTAAATCTCCTGCCGGAGGACAAGGCGAACGGTTACTACCTCGATTTCGGTTACAAGATCACACCAAAGGTCGAGCTGGATGTGCGCTATGACGTGCTGAATCGTGGTACGGAGACCGACGTGGAAGAGCGTAAGTTCGAGACCGTGACACTCGGCGCCCAGTACTTCTTCAACCGCAAGTCGCGCCTGATCGTGAACTACGAGATGCGTGACCTGGAAGCACCCAATCTGCCGGCCAATGCCGTGCCGAACCAGATCGGTGAGGCCATCGATGATCGCCTGTCCGTCCAGGTCTTCATGGTCTTCTAGGATTCAAGGCTCCTGCAAGCGATAAGAAGAACCTGCGTAATCAGGGTATGGCAGTGACGTTGACCCCGGGCTTCCGGGGTTTTTTTTGCCCGGATATTTTTTAGTCACAGAGCACACAGAGGAAGAACAAAACCCGGTCATCTCTGTGTCCTCCGTGACCTCTGTGGCGTTCAGACTCTCACACTTCACACCTCACGCCATACCCAGGTGTCAGGCCAGGGTGCCGGGCGTGTACTCGAAGAGTTGCGGGCGCGGCATGGGGCGGGCGAACAGGTAGCCCTGGTAGGCATCGCAGCCGGCGGTCTCGAGGAAGTGATGCTGCTCCTTCGTCTCCACTCCCTCGGCGATGATCTCGAGATTGAGGGAGTGCCCCATGGCGATGATGGCGTGGATGATGGCGGCATCGCTGGGGTTGAGCAGCACATCGCGGACGAAGGAGGTGTCGATCTTGACCTGGTCCAGCGGCAGGCGCTTGAGGTAGGAGAGCGAGGAGTAGCCGGTGCCGAAGTCGTCCATGGAGAAGCGCAGCCCCAGTTCGCGCAGCTGGTGAATCTTCCCCGCGATCTCCTTCGGGTCACCCAGCACCACGGTCTCCGTGAGTTCCAGCTTGATCAGCCGCGGGTCGACACCGGTCTCTTCCAGGATGCGTGTCACGCGCTGGATGTAATCGTTCTGGTGGAACTGACGGGCGCTGACATTGACGGCGATGCTGCGCGGCGGTTGCGGCTGATGCCGGTTCCAGTCGATGGTGGTGAGGCAGGCGTGCTCAAGGACCCAGTCACCGATCGGGACGATGAGGCCGGTCTCCTCGGCCAGCGGGATGAAGGTGGCGGGCGAGACCGGCGCCTCGTCGGCAGGCAGCCAGCGCAACAAGGCCTCGGCACCGATGAGATTCCCGGAGCGGTCGATCTGTGGCTGGTAGTGCAGTTCGAGTTCGTCGTTTTCCAGGGCATTGGCCAGGGTCGCCTCGAGCGAGGCGCGTTGCTCGACCACGCGCTGCATGCGCGGGTTGAAGAAGACGGCGGTGTTGCGTCCCGCCGACTTGGCGGCATAGAGGGCCATGTCGGCCTGTTTGAGCAGGTCTTCCAGCGGCGTACCCTGTCCCTGGAACAGGGTGATGCCAATGCTCGGGGTGATGCGGTAGGCGCGTATCACGCCGAGGTCATAGGGCTCGCTCAGGTGATGACGGATCTTTTCCGCAATGTCTTCCGCCTGCCGGGTCGCGGTTGTCGCGTTGCTGTCCAGGGCCTCGAGCAGGATGACGAACTCGTCGCCGCCGAGGCGGGCGATGGTGTCGACCTCGCGCACCAGCATGCGCAGGCGCTGCGCGATCTGCACCAGCAGGGTGTCGCCGGCGTCGTGTCCGCGCGTGTCGTTGAGCGTCTTGAAACGGTCGAGATCGATCATCAGCACCGCGCCGCGATCGCCGGAACGGTTGCTGGTGGCCAGGGCATGAGCCAGCCGGTCGTGCAGCAGGCGGCGGTTGGCCAGGTGCGTGAGCGGATCGTAGAAGGCCAGCTGGTGGATGCGGCGCTCGGCGTCCTTGCGGTCGGTGATGTCGGAGAAGGCCGCCACGTAATGCGTGGTCTCGCCGGCATCGTTGCAGACCTCGCTGATGGAGAGCCATTCGGGGTAGACGCTGCCGGACTTGCGCCGGTTCCAGATCTCGCCTTCCCAGTAGCCGCGCTCGTGGATGGCCCGCCACATGTCGGCATAAAAGGCCGGGTCGTGACGCCCCGACTGCAGGATGCGCGGGGTCTGGCCGACAACCTCTTCCGGGGCATAGCCGGTGATGCGGGTGAAGGCGCGGTTGACCTGCTCGATGCGGCCATCGCGGTCGGTGATCATGATGCCTTCCTGCGACTCGAAGGCCACGGCAGCAATGCCCAGGCGCTCCTCGCTCTGCTTGCGACGGGTGACGTCCGTGTGCGTGCCCATCACCCATTCGGGACGGCCGTCGGCGTCGCGGGTGATCACCTGGCCGCGATCGTGTATCCAGACCCAGTGTCCCTGCCGATGGCGCATGCGGAACTCGATGTCGTAATGATCCAGCTCGCCGGAGAAGTGGCGCTGGAGCAGTTGCTCGGCACGGGGGAGGTCGTCCGGATGCGTGAGGCGGCGCCAGGTCTCGATGTCCGTGGGTTCGAGTTCCTCCAGCGTGTAGCCAAGGATGCCGGCCCAGCGCTCGTTGAAGATGGTCTGGCCGGTGAGGACGTTCCATTCCCAGGTCCCGGCACGGGTGCCATCGATGATGGCCGCCAGGCGCCGTCGCTCATCGCCGAGTGCCTGGCGCGCCTCGTCGGTGTGGCGGGACTCGTGGCGGACCATGAGGTACACGAACAGGATGGAGAGCAGGACGAAGACGAGGCCCTTGGTGCTCTGCACATGACGCATCTGTTCGATACTCAGAGGCGCCAGGCTCACGACCCAATCGGACAGCAGGATCCAGCCCGTGCCGAACAGGCCGTAATACAGGGCGCAGCGTCCGGCGATGCCGAGGCGATGTAGCAGGATCGGGCTGGGTATCATGCAAGCTTGCCGGTGTAGTGGGCCGGACTGGTAGTGGCCTCGGCCCGGCGTGAGTGTATGCGGGGAGTATATACATATCCTGCCCCGGGTATCAGCGCCACACGGCTTGAGCCGCCGTGTGGTATCGCGTAGTTTCAGGCTCAGTAGAGACGGCTGATTACAAGGGGTGGTTCCAGACATGACCCATGATTGCCAATGCCACTCGGGCAGACGGCGGCTGCGTATCCGCTTTGCGGAGGCGGGGGCCGTGCCCGCGGTGGTGCATACGGCGGCAGCCAAGCTCGGGTGGGAGACGGTGGCCGACGGGCGTTCCTTTGATCTGGAGATCGGGGGAGGGGCGCGCTTTTCCAGCCCGGCGGAGCTGGCGGTCTATCTGCGCGAGATCGCCGCCGAGGCCTTCGATGGGATGGATGCCCAGTGGTTCGACGGTGAGGGGCAGCCGGCAGAACCCCTGTCGAAGAACCTGGCCGGCTTCGATACCAACCCGCTCTATGCCCTGCTGGAGGAGCGGCGGCTGGCCACCTGGTTTCAGCCGGTCTTCGACCACGACCTCCGGGTATGGGGTTACGAATGCCTGGTGCGCGCCCACGACGCGGACGGCGAACTGATCACGCCGGATCGTCTCATCGGCTGGGCGCGGGACGAGAACCTGCTGTTCTACTTCGACCGGATCTGTCGCGAGACCCATGTCGCCAATGCGGCGGTCGCCCAGGCGCCGGCTGATGCCCGCTTTCTCATCAATTTCCTGCCGACCACCATTTACGAGCCCACCGTCTGTCTGCGCACCACGTTGAAGGCCGTGGAGCAGGCGGGACTTGCCAAGGAGCGGGTGATCTTCGAGGTGGTGGAAAGCGAGAAGATCGAGGATGCCGCACACCTGCGCCGCATCCTCGACCATTATCGCGAGAGCGGATTCGGTGTCGCCCTGGACGACCTGGGCACCGGGCATTCCGGCCTGTTCCTGCTGGCCGAGCTCGAGCCGGACCTCATCAAGCTCGACCGCGAACTGGTCGCACGCGTGGCGGACTCGCGCATCCACCGCTCCATCTGCCGCAGCATCATCGATCTCGGCCGGGAGGAGGGGAAGCTGGTGCTGGCCGAAGGGATCGAGACAGCCGAGCAACACGCGATGCTGCTCGAACTGGGGGCCGACCTGTTCCAGGGGTTCTACCTCGGCCGCCCGGCTGCCGAGCCGGCGCTCTCCGCATTGATCGACTGATCCGCTTGCCCTGTCAGGGTGTGACGCCACCCGGTATTTCCCGGCATGCCGGGGCGGTATACTCCCCGCCGTTTCGTCCACCACTGACAAGGAGTTCAAGATGAAAAAGACGCTGATGGCACTGGGCATGATGGCGGCCCTGACTGCCGGCGGACCCGCGCTGGCCGCCGATGGCAGCTACGCATCCGCCAGTCCCTATTTCGGCGCCCAGCTGGGCATTGCCGACGTGGACGGTTTCGACGAGGGGCTGATGGTTGCCGGCACGCTGGGTCTGCCGGCGGATCAGCTGGTTCCCAACCTGGCCTTCGAGGCCGAGCTCGGCATGAGCCTGGTCGACCCCGAGCGCGATGTGGTGGGCGGCACGGTCGAGATCTCCTACTGGTACCTGGCCGGCTTTGGCGTGTACAACGTGCCGCTCAACGGCGACTTCAAGCTGCGCGGCAAGCTCGGCATGGGTTACCTGGATGCCGAGGCCGATGGCCCGGGTGGTTCCGCCTCCGACAGCGACCTGGAGCTGATGTACGGTGTCGGTCTCAGCATCCCGCTGCGTAGCGATCTGCGAGGGCTGGTCGAATACACCCACGTGGAGTCGGATCTCGGACAGCTCTCGGCCGGGGTGCAGTTCAACTTCTGATCGGGTTCTGACTGGTCATATGAAAAAGGCCGGGTTTCTGCCCGGCCTTTTTTATGCCTTGTTCATGCCTCGCCGACGGCGCGTGCCGTATCGACGGCCTCATTTGCCGGGGTCAGGTGCTGCCGCCGGGAGACGAACAGCGCATTGCCTTCCATCGACTTGGCCATGTGCTTGGCATCGGTGGCCAGTGTGGCCACCTCGTGATGGGAGGCGCAGCGTCGGGTATCCGGATTCGCCACGCCCACTGACACACTCAATAATGGGAAGAAGGTAGGCTGTCCCTGCCTGTCGCTGGCCTCGATGCCACCGCGGGCGATGTCGGCCGGCTCGTAGAAATCCATCGTGGCATCGGCAAAGGCATCCAGTATGCGCTGGCAGCGGGCCTGCCAGTCTGTGCTGCGCAGGATGGCGACGAAGTCATCGCCACCGACATGGCCAATGAAGTCATTGCGTGGGTCGAGCTCGGCTTCCAGGATCTGTGCCAGCCGCTTGATGACCTGATCGCCCTTGCTGTAGCCGTAGGTGTCGTTATAGGGCTTGAAATTATCGAGATCGAAATAGGCAATATGGAAGGTGCTGCCTTCCTGCAGCAGGCGATCGATGGTCTCGTAGATCGGCACGTTGCCGGGCAGTTGCGTGAGCGGGTTGGAGTGGCGGGCGTTACGTATCTGCAGGTCGGTGATCTTGCGCAGCAGATCGCGTACATGACCCATGCCGAGGTACTTCCCCTGCTTGCTGATGATGAAGTCATGGCGCATGTCCAGCTGGGGGTTCTCGGTGAGCTTCTGGCTGACGGTTTCCACCGGGGAGTCATGGGGTACGATCATGGGTCTGGAGTCCATGAATTGTTCGATGGGCTTCTTGCCATGCAGTTCGCGGCCATAGCGGCTGGCGAAGAGCTCCAGCATGGTGTCACGGTGCATGATGCCCACCGGGCGTTGCTGACGTAGTACCGGCAGCGACTGCAGCCCCTGTACCATCTGGAACATCTCCGCCACCTGGTTGACGCGTGTGCCAGCATCTACCGATGGCACGCGCACGGCCAGACTTTCGATGGTCTCTGACAGCCGGGGCATACGCTGGTTGCCGCTGCAGTTGCGGCATTGCAGCAGGGCCTCATCCAGCAGCTCCGGCGGCATGGCCTGTGGTCGGCCGAAGTAATAGCCCTGCCCCAGGCGGATACCCATGTTGAACACGGTCTGGTATTCGGCGGGCGTCTCGATGCCCTCGCCAATCACGCGGCAGCCCAGGCCGGCGGCGATGTCGATGATCGAGCGGACGAACTCCTGCTTGACGACGTCTTCATCGATGCCCGCGATGAAGTGCCGGTCGATCTTCACGTAGTCCGGGCGCAGCTCCGACCAGCTGCGCAGGCCCGCGTAGCCCGCACCCAGGTCGTCGATGGCGATCTCGAATCCCATGGCCCGGTAATGGCGCACGGTGTCACGGATCAGGTCGTAATCATCCAGCGGGTATTGCTCCGAGATCTCGATGACGACCGAGCGCGGGCTGATGCCCGCCTGCTCCAGGATGAGCGGCGTCTGGTTGGAGGGGTAGTCGCGTTCCAGCAGGCTGGTTGGGCTGACGTTGAGAAAGAGCTTGCCGGCCAGATCCAGGTGGGCGAACTGCAGGGCGGAGATCTCGCGTGCCAGCAGCTCCACATCGGCGAGCCGGTTGTAGCGGTTGGCTGCTTCGAACAGATTGATCGGGGCATGCAGGCTGCTGTCGGACGGACCGCGGATCAAGGCCTCATAACCCAGCATGCAGCGTTCCTGGAAGTCCACGATGGGCTGGAACAGGGCGCTGAGGGCGCGGGCATCGAGGATGCGATTGAGTTCGGCCTGGGAGGTTGAAGGCATGCAGTCGGCCCGGCATGAGGATGGATGCACAGGGCGTGAACGATACGAAACCACTGTGACAGCGGGATGACGGTGGATGACTCTGTCGTCAGGGCGTGGTCAGCGCTGGCTGGGACTAGTCGGTCGGCAGGCAGGCCGACCAGTCGCGGCTGTCGGCGCCGAAGACGAAGAATTCGGGGTTGAGCAGGCTGTCGCTCGTGTTGTAACGCAGGGGATTCAAGGCGGTATCGGTGACCTGGCCGCCGGCCGCCTCGACCACGCACTGGGCGGCGGCCGTGTCCCACTCGGAGGTGGGGCCCAGGCGCACGTAGAGGTCGGCCGTGCCCTCGGCCACCAGGCAGGACTTGAGTGCGCTGCCCATGCTGATGTGCTTGTGGGGACCGACGTTCTCGAGGAAGCGGCCGAGGCGCGAGCCGGCATGCGACCGGGCGCCTGCCACGACGGGACGGCGGCTGCCCAGCCGGCGGACGTGGATGGGGCGTGGCGGATCGGCCTCGTCCTGGCGATAGGCGGTTCCGCCCTCGATGGCGTAATAACTGGTACCCAGCGCCGGTGCATGCACGATGCCGAGGATCGGCCGGTGGTCGTGCACCAGGGCGATGTTGACCGTGAACTCGTCGTTGCGCTTGATGAATTCGCGCGTGCCGTCCCGCGGGTCGATGAGCCAGTAGGTCTCCCAGCTGGCGCGCTCGCTGACGGGGATGGCCTCGGATTCCTCCGACAGCACGGGGTAGTGCGGCTGCAGGGTGCTCAGGCCGCCGACGATGCAGCGATGGGCCGCCAGGTCGGCGGTGGTCAGCGGGCTGCGGTCGGCCTTTTCCTGCACGTCGAAGCCCTCGCGGTAGACGCGCAGGATCTCGACGCCCGCCTCGCGGGCCAGGGCCAGGGCCTGACGCAGCAGCCCGTCCAGGGTCTCGGCGTCAGGCCTCATGCGGGTTCGCGGGCGAGGCGGTCGCGGGTGAGATAGAGGGCGGCGAGGCTGCGGGCCTCGGTGAAGTCCTCGCGGGCCACCAGTTCGTCGAGCCGGTCCAGCCGCCAGGGCACCACCTCGATCTCCTCGGGCTCGTCGCCCGGCAGGCGCTTCTCGTAGAGTTCGGTGGCCAGCACGATGTGGGTGGTGTGGCCGAGATAGCCCGGGGCGAGGCTCAGGTGGCTGAGGATCTCGAGCCGGCGGGCGCCATAGCCGACCTCCTCCATGATCTCGCGGTTGGCGGCCTCGAGGATGTCTTCGTCCCGCTCGATACGCCCCTTGGGCAGGGCCAGTTCATAGCGGTCGGTACCGCCGGCGTATTCGCGGATGAGCAGCACGGTGTACGGATCGAGCAGTGGGACGATGAGTACGGCACCGAAGCCGGAACTGCGCAGCCGCTCGTATTGCGCGCGGTTGCCGTTGGCGAACTCGAGATCGATCTGCTCGATGCTGAACAGGCGGCTCTCGGCGACGATGCGCTGATCCAGGATACGGGGTTTTTTCTTCTCGGCCATGTGGCGTCAGCCCTCGGGCGCCACCGGCGGGCGCTCAGCAGGTGGATGGTCCGGCACGCTTGCAGCTGTCGAAACGGACCTCGGTCTGCAGTCTTCCTTCGAACCAGGCATTGATCTCGACCCCCTGCGTACTGGATGTCACGTCAAAGCCCTCCTGGCGTGGGGGCTGTATCCCGGCAAAGCGCAGCTGCCGTTCGGGGAGGCGGATGTCCATCGATACCCGCATCGGGTAGTAGCCGTCGAGGAAACGGCGCATGAACGGCCCGTTGCGCAGGGTGTAGCTGCCATCCCCGTTGGCGACCAGGGCGCGCGTCTCGGCCCGCACGCACAGCCGCGCATCCGGGCCGACGTCCTCGAGCTGTACGCTGGCGCCATCTACCCAGGCCCGGCCGATGTTCTCGACCTCGGTGACCTCGAGTCCGCGGCTGCGGTCCTCATTGTACACGACCTGGGCGCGGCGGACGGCGTCGAGGTTCTCGTGGCACTGCAACAGTCCCACCCAGCCGTCCTCCAGGCTGCTGGCGGAGAGTTCGATGGTGTTGTGGTGATGGTGCACCGGCTTGCCCGCGGGCCTGTCGATGAACCGGAGTTCGCCCTCGTTCACCTCCAGGGCGCGGAACTCGCTGTCGTCTTCCAGCCAGGCCTCGTCGGGGTCGGTGGCCAGCAGGGTGGCGGGAAGCAGGCTGAGACTGGCGAGCAGGGGCAGGAATCGGGCGGGCATGGGACACCTCGTCGTTTGCGGCTGACGTACTAGAGGGAGTCGCGAATCCTTCCGGAGTTCCCCGTCTGTTATAGCCAATCCGGCCACGGGCTGCCGGGGCTCGTGTACACTGCGCGCATGGATACCGGAACCATACACCCGTCACCGGCCGGGCTGCCGGCCCCCGACTGGGCGCGCATCCGCACCGTGTTTCTCGACATGGACGGGACGCTGCTCGACCTGCACTTCGACAACCACTTCTGGCTGGAGCACCTGCCGCTGCGCTATGCCGAGGAACACGGCATCAGCGTGACCGAGGCCAAGGGCCGCCTGTATCCGCAGCTGAAGGCGGCGGAAGGCACCCTGTCCTGGTACTGCCTGGACCACTGGAGCCGGGAGCTGGGCCTGGACATCGTGGCCCTCAAGCACGAGGTGGCCCATCTCATCGACGTGCACAGCCACGTGCCGGAATTTCTCGACACCCTGCGCCGGGCGGGCAAGCGCGTGGTGCTGCTCACCAATGCCCATGGCGCCAGTGTCTCGCTCAAGCTCGACTACACGGGCATCGAGGGGCACTTCGACCGGGTGATCACCTCCCATGCCCTTGGGCTGGCCAAGGAGCAGCCGGGGTTCTGGGCCAGGCTCAACACCGTCGAGCCCTACGACCCTGCCACCACCCTCATGGTGGATGACAATCTCAGTGTGCTGGCGGCGGCCCGTGACTACGGGGTGGGCTATCTGCTGGCCGTGCGCCAGCCGGACACGAAGGGGGTGCCGAAGGATACGGCCGACTATCCGGCGGTGGAGGGTGTTGGAGCGATGATCCCCGCGATCGAGGCCGCCGCGACAGGGCGCGGCGGCTGACCCCGACTCAGCCGCGCTCCCACTTCTTGAAGCGTTTCTTGCAGTACTTCAGCAGCGAGGCGTAGTCGGGGAAGTAGAGCTCGAAGCCGTCCTCGGCGGGGGCATCGAACTCGCAGTAGTCGTTGGAATGCTCGCGGCAGATCTCGGGGCGGTTCTCGTAGATGCCGCAGCCGCCATCCGGCAGGAGGTGGGTGCAGCGCGCCTCCACCAGCAGATACCAGCCGTCCTCGTCCTTGTAGGCCGCGATATTCTCGTGCGAGACCTGCCATAGCAGGTGTTCGAAGTCGTACTTGCTCTTCGGGGTGTCGATTTCCTGGGTGATGTAGGTACAGCACTTGGAGTTGGTGCAAAAACCGCACTTGTTCTCCGGCGTGATCTTCACCTTGATGTCCGCGAGTTTCTTCTTGGCCATGCCGTCAGCCATCTTGCCTGTGAGTGGATGGGGCATGATACGCCAGTGCGCCGTTCTGCGCCTGTCCGCGTGGCCTAGTTGCCGATCCAGCGCTGCAGTTCCCCGCGTTGCACCAGCGTGATGCTGCCATCGGTGGCCGGCCGTCCGGCCAGCCTCAGGGCATTGACCAGTGCCGGGTCGGCATCCGGGTGCGGACGCAGCGTCACATTGAGCTGGTAGCGGCTGCCCTGGGTGAGCCGGAACTGGCCGCGTGCACTCAGTGGTTCTTCGCTGCTGGTGATGGTCCCGGTCACGATCTTGCCGGTGGTGGTGAAGTCGACAGTGAAATCGCCAAGTTCCAGCTCGCCGGGGAAGGTGAGGGCTGCCTGTTGCAGTCTGAGCTGCCCCTCGACCAACGTGATGCCGGTGGCATCGGCATGCGCATGGTCGATGCGCCCGGTGAGCTGGCCGCGGGTGGGAGCGAGGCCGGGCGGTCGCGAGGTGATGGCCAGTACGTCCAGCGTGAGGTCGAGCTCGCTGATGTCCAGTTCGGACTCGTTGACCCAGACATGCGCTCGAGCCTTCCCCAGCGGGCCGTCGAACTGCATGTTCGCACCCAGCCGCCCGATGAGCAGGGGCAGGATATCCAGTTGCCATCTGACGTCACCCAACGGGCCGCGGCGCCAGGTTTGCATTGCGGGCGCGCAGGCGCGCCACTTCCACGGCAGCGGACTGCATCCAGGAGAAGCTCGCGCGCTGGGCGGCGACGCTGGTCTCCAACTGCGTGATCTGGCGCTGTAGCGGCGCCCATGCCAGCACATAGAAGAGCAGGGGCAGGGCGACGGCAGCGCCCGCGATCAGTATGCGTCGGTCCCGCGGGCTGAGCTGGTCGATCCATGTCCTCATCGTGTCTGCTCCACGTTGAGCCGGCCGACGACGCGGCTGCCCTGGGTGTCCACGGACTGCAGGCTGGCATTCAGGCCATTGGCCTGAATGGACTGCTTGATCTGTTCCAGTGTGCCCGCGTCGCCCGTCTCGAGTTCGAGCTCAAGCCGGCCGTTGCGGAAGGTGATCAGGTTGATGCGCACCTCGTCCAGATCCGTGATCGCCCCTCCGGCGGTATCCAGCATGGTCAGGAAGGAGGTGCCCGTGCCCCCACGCATGCTGGCCCGGAAGGTTTCGAGGCGCTGCTCCATCAGCAGCCGGGGGTCCGGCACCCGGCTGGCATCCGGGAAGGTGTCCAGGTAGAGCGTGCGCATGGCGCCCTGGTACTCGGCTCTGAGATGCCTGAGTTCGCTGTACTGCAGGAGGTCCTGGGCAAAGGTCAGCAACAGCCAGCCGGCAGCCAGTGCGGCAGCAATCCACCAGGGGGCGTGACGACGTGCCAGACGCCTGGAGCGGAAGGCGCCCTGCAGCAGGTTGAGCGGTGGATAACGTCCCCATGCGGCGGGGATCAGCGTCAGCGGATTGCCCGTGCAGGGCTGCTCTTTCACCGGGGTGCCGGCTGGCCGGGGAATGGGGGTCCGGGTCTCGCCACAGCGCCAGACGTCGAGGCCCGCCGGGGTGGTGCTGGCCGCCTCCAGTGCCGTCAGCAGCAGGGGCTCGAACGCCCTGTCGTCGGCGACGAGGCCGCAGGCGGGCCCGGTGCGCAGCAGCCCGCGCCGGCCCTCGAGCAGCAGGCTGACGTGCCCCTCGGTCAAGGGCAGTGCAAGGACATCCGGCACCAATGCATGGGGGTAGAGGCCGTTGCTCTCGAGACTGGTGAGCCAGGCCTGCAGGCGTTCCCGGGAAACCACGGCGACGGGTACCGGGTCGTTGTCCTCCGCCTTGCCGAAGGCGAAGTGCAGGTTCTCGACGTCCTCGGCGAGCTCGTCCTCCAGTACGTAGGGTGTCGCGCGGTTCAGTTCCCGGCGGTTGGGGATGGTCACCTCGGTGAGCAGGACGTCCTCCGACGGAACCAGCCAGAGCAGCCGTGCATCCTCGCAGGTACGCGCCAGTTCGGCGAAGCGGCCCTCGCCGAAGCGCGGCTCGCCGCTGGACGGATCGACACGCCATTGCAGCAGGTCAGGATCATGCGGATGCTGACGGGCGATCACGGTATCCATGGCGTCAGAAGAGCTCCTGGCGACGATGCAGGATTTTCAGTGTACCGCTTTCCTCGCGTCGTATCAGGCTGGACAACGATAGTTCGGCGCTGGCGAAACGCACCTGGCTGTACAGGGCGAAATGGCGCGAGCTGACGCTCAGGCCGGTGCGCTCGATGCCCGAACCCTTGACTGCCGGCAGGGCGAAGAGGGCGTCGACCGAGGCAAAGGGTGTCGCGGCCCTGGCCTCGAGGACCGAGGTGATCGCGTCTTCAGGGATGCCGATGGCGGCAAGCAGCTCGGGCGAGGCCGTGTTGATATTGATGGGCGTGGCGTCGGGCAGGGCGGTGACCTGTGACGCGAGGCGCTGATAGCCCTCCTCGTCGATGCCTGCCACCAGCCGCAATTCCGTCGTGCTCAGCATGCGTGCATTGGGCGGCAGGTAGGACGGGTCTAGGCGGGTATAGCTGTCGTCCTCCGCACCGTACGTGCCCTGGGGTTCGCGGTCGGCATCGATCCAGTCGACGATGGCCGCAGCCAGTTCCGGGGACAGCTCCAGCGTCGCCAGCAACCGCTCCAGACGGGCGAGCGCGACGCCGTCGAGCTTGCCGTCGGCGGTGAGCAGGCTGTTGAGATTGAAGCGTCCCTGCAGGTCGATGATCTGGCCGGCAATCATGGCCTGGTCGGAGAGGGCCAGGCTGGCGGGCTGTGCCCAGGCCTCGTCTGGCGAATCGACCCCGGGGTCATCCTCCATGAGCGCAATCAGCGCCAGACCCTCGGCGGCGTGCACGTATTCCATCGCCTGGTCGTGTGCCAGCAGGTTGTGGCTCTGGCGAATACCGAGTTGCTGGTCGAAGGCGAGAAAGGCCGCGGCGGAAACGGCTACGGCCACCACGGCCATGGCCGTGATGAGTGCGACACCCTGCTGTCGAGGTGCGTGACCCTGCATCATGTTCCCACCTGCAGCAGTCGCTGTATCGGGCCCCAGCGCGGATGGTCGATGTTCAGCTGCACGGCGCGCGGCAGGGCGTTCGGGTCGACTGCATCCGCTGGCGGCCAGTCGCTGACCCATTGCCCGTCGGTCGTCAGGAAGCGGACGTCCGTCTCCCTTGTGCCTTCCAGCATCACGGCGGTGGACGCCGTATCCGCCTGCGCGCCGTCGACATGCACCCAGCTCAGGCGCAACAGCCGGTCGCCGTCCAGCACATAGCTCAGGCGCAGCAGTTCGCTGCGGGGGGTGGCGGCGGGGTTGGGCCAGCCGCTTCGTGTAAAGGTGAAGAGCGTGCCCGTACCGGGTCCGCCGAACCAGGCCGGCTGCGTGTCGCCAAGGCTGTCCCGGGAAGGGCGTGCCACCGCATGGGCGAGGTCGCGCTCGAGCATCAGCATGTCGCGCTGCAGCAGCATGAGGTCCTCGCTCATGGCGTCGACCTCGGCCCGGGTGTCGAGTATGGCCACCAGGCCCACCTGGATGATCCCGGCCATGATCGCAAAGATCGCAACCGAGACCAGAAGCTCCAGCAGGGTGAATCCCTGCATGTGCCGCCCCCCGGTCATCGGCGATTGCCTGCGGCGGCAGGGGTGGTGGGTTGCGGCTGCAGCAGATAGGTCTCGAGACGGGTGCGCACGGTATCGCGCGGGTCCGCTTCCAGGCGCACCGTGATCTCGATGCGGCGCAGGCGTGCATCCTCGGTACTGTGCACATTGCGCTCCCAGTACCAGTCGCGCCCGGCGAGCTGCAGCGTGCCGCGTTGCTCCCCGGGGCGTGGCCACTCCTGGTGTATGCGCAGTCCGGTGAGGTGGTCACGGGCGATCCAGTGCGCGAAGCTGGCGATCTGCATGGCATCGGTATTGCTTACCGCCTGCAGCGTGGTGCGTTGTACGGCCGCCAGTGCCACGGCCACCACCGCCAGTGCGACCAGCAGTTCGATCAGGGTGAAACCAGCGGGCCGGCGCATCGGGCTACGGCTCCCGTGTCAGGGACAGATGCCCCAGGGCGTCGCCGCTCAGACTGATCTGTCGGTCGTCGGTGAAGAACTCGACGGTAAAGGGTTGCATCTCTCCGGAGGACAGGATGAAGACCTGGGGCTGGTCAACCCGGCTGCCACTGAACGCGATGCGGATGCCGTCCAGATAGACCTCTGCCCGTACCGGATCGGCATAGCGGTGCGGCATCAGCAGGCGGTCGCCGGTATAGGGCACCCAGGCCCGGTCGCGATCCAGCAGCTGAAACTGATATCCGGACGGGTCGAAGCTGAGTGCCAGCTGGCGATTGTAGAGCATGGCATCCTGCTGGGCGTAGGTGATGACGGCCTTCAGGCGGTGGCCTTCCTGTTCGAGTTTTTCGCCGGCGGAGTCGAACAGGGTCAGCGAAACGCTGCCGATGATGATCGCCATGATGACGGTGACCACCAGTATTTCGATCAGGGTAAAACCGCGCGCGTGAAACATGGCCTGCTGATGGCTGCCTATTCGAGATTCCAGTTGCCGATATCGTCGTCGCTGGGCTGCTGGTCGGGCCCCAGAGAATAGATGTCGATCTCGCCGCGCTGCCCCGGATTGAGATAGAGGTAGGGATTGCCCCAGGGATCGTTGGGCAGACGCTTGATGTACCCCCCCGTCTTCCAGTTGCGCGGTTCGGGCATGCCGGTGGGCTTTTCGATCAGGGCCTGCAGCCCCTGGTCGGTGCTGGGGTAGTGGAAGTTGTTGGCACGGTAGATCTCCAGGGCGCTTTCCAGCGTGCGGATGTCGGTCTTGGCACGCGTGATGGCGGCCCTCTCCGGCTCGTCTACCACGTTGGGGATGATGGCCGCGGCGAGGATGGCGAGGATCACCACCACCACGATCACCTCGATGAGCGTGAAGCCGTGCTGGTGCCTGCCGCACGACGGTGAGATTGCATGAGTCTGTTGCATGACGGATGTTCCTTCTGGTTGCATTAGCCGAACATCTGCTGGCTTTCGAAGATGGGCAGCAGAATGGCCAGTACGATCAATAGCACCACACCGCCCATGGCGATGATCAGCAGCGGCTCGAATACGCCGAGTGCCATGGCGATCGTGGCGTCGGTCTCGCGTTCCTGCTGGGTGGCAGCGCGCTCCAGCATGTTGTCCAGTTCGCCACTGCTTTCACCGCTGGCGATGAGATGAATGGTCATGGGCGGGAAGTGCCCCGCGTCCTCGAGGGCGCGGTGAATGGCCGTGCCTTCCCGCACCCTGACGGCAACCTGCTCGACCGCAGTGCGCATCGGCAGGTTGCTGATTACCTGGGCCGAGATCTGCAGCGCCTGCAGGATCGGTACGCCACTGGCGGCGAGGATGCTCAGGGTGCGCGCAAAACGGGCGGCATTGAGACCGCGTACCAGTGCGCCGAACAGCGGCAGGCGCAGCTGCAGTGCATGGACGCGGTGACGGAAGGCCGGGCGCCTCATCAGCCGGAAGAAGCCTGCAATCAGCAGGGCGGCGGCGATCAGCAGCACAATCCCCCAGTCGCGGGCAATGTCGCTGCTGGCGAGCAGTGCGCGGGTGAGCAGCGGGAGTTCCTGTCCCAGGTTGTCGAAGACCTCGACCACCTTGGGCACCACGAAACCGAGCAGGCCGGCGAGGACCGCGAGCGCCATGATGCTGAGCAGGGCTGGATAGAGCATGGCCTGTACCAGCCGCTGATGCATGCTCTGGCGTGATTCGGTGTAGTCGGCCAGGCGTTCGAGTACCGCATCGAGATAGCCCGACTCCTCGCCGGCGGCGACCGTGGCGCGATAGAGCTCGGGAAAGGCCTGCGGGTAATCGGCCAGCCCGCTCGCCAGTGGGTGGCCTTCCACCACGCGGGCCCGCACGGCCAGGATGATGCCTTTCACGCTGCGCCGATGCGTCTGTCGCGAGATGGTGGCCAGCGCCTCCTCGAGAGGCGAGCCGGCATGCAGCAGCGTCGCGAGCTGTCGGGTGAACAGCGCCAGGTCGGCGGCCGTCATCTTCTTGCGCCACAGGTGCCCGCCGATCCCCGCAGGCTGCTCGCGCCGTTCCACCGGGCTGACATCCAGCGGCGTGAGCCCGCCTTCGCGCAGCAGCTGGCGCACCTGGTGGGCATTGTCCCCCTCCATCACGCCGCGTTCCTTGCGGCCGGTGGGTTTGAGTGCGGTGTATGCGAAGGCGGGCATGGGTGGCGTCCTACTCGTCTTCGCGTGTCACGCGCAGCACTTCTTCCAGCGTGGTGTCACCGGCCAGTACGCGGCGCAGGCCGTCCTGCCGGATGCTGGGGGCGATGTCGCGGGCATGCCGTTCCAGCGCATGTTCGGCCGCGCCGTCGTGAATCAGGCGGCGTAATGTCGAGTCGACGGGGACCAGCTCGTAGATGCCGGTGCGGCCGCTGTAACCGGTGTGATTGCACTCCGGGCAGCCGACGGCACGGTAAAGGGTCGGCGGGTCCTGCGGGTCCGCCTTGAGCAGCCCGCATTCCGTGGTGTCCGCCGGGTAGGGTTGGCGACACTGCCTGCAGAGGGTGCGAACGAGCCGTTGGGCAAGCATGCCGAGCAGTGTGGAGGCGAGCAGATAGGGCTCCACGCCCATGTCCCGCAGTCGGGTGATCGCGCCCACGGCCGTGTTGGTATGCAGGGTGGAAAACACCAGGTGGCCGGTGAGGCTCGCCTGGATGGCGATGTGTACGGTTTCGATGTCACGGATCTCGCCAACCATGACCACGTCCGGGTCCTGGCGCAGGATGGCGCGCAGCCCCCGGGCAAAGCTCATATCGACCTTGCTGTTGACCTGGGTCTGGCCGATGCCGTCGATGAAGTACTCGATGGGGTCTTCCACCGTCAGGATATTGCGGCTGCTGTCGTTCAGGTGAGCCAGTGCTGCGTACAGCGTGGTGGTCTTGCCGGAGCCGGTGGGGCCGGTGACGAGCAGTATCCCGTGGGGTTTGGCGATGAGCTCCCTGAGGCGTTCATGGGTTTGCGGGTCCATGCCCAGGCGACCGAGTTCGAGCCGGCCGGCCTGCTTGTCGAGCAGGCGCAGCACGATGCGTTCTCCGTACCCCGACGGCAGGGTGGAGACGCGCACATCGATTGGATGCCCGGCGACCTTGAGCGAGATGCGCCCGTCCTGTGGCAGACGTTTTTCGGCGATGTCGAGCCGCGCCATGACCTTGATACGCGAGGTGATCAGCGGACCGAGGGCGCGCGGTGGTTCGAGGATCTCATGCAGCACGCCATCGACGCGCAGGCGCACCACCAGACGGTCCTCGAAACTCTCGATATGGATGTCCGAGGCATTTTCCTTGACGGCCTGGGTGAGGATGGCGTTGATGAGGCGAATGATGGGGGCGTCATCCTCGGATTCGAGCAGGTCCTCCGGTTCCGGCAGGGAGGCCGCGACGCTGTTCAGGTCGAGCTCCTCACCCAGGTCGCTCATCATGGCCTGCGCACCGTCATCGGCCAGCTGATAGAGCTCCGCCAGGCGGGTGTCGAATTGCGCGGCATCGATGGGGCGGAGCTCTATCGGCTGGCCGAGGAAGCGGCGCAGCTCCGCGATCAGGCGTGGTTTCGGCCGGTCGCGATGATAAATGATGAACGCGCCATCGGCTGCCCGCTCCACCAGCAGGCCATGACGCCTGGCGAAGCCATAGGGCGGGCGTTGAGATGTCCCGCTTGAAGTGTCGGCGGCTGCGCTCATGTCGTGTTCAGGGCTCGATGCGTGGCGTGGTCAGAATGTCCTCGAGTCCGGTTTCCTTCGGGCGCAGTACCTCGGGCGGCGGCAGCTGGGTCACCAGTTCCTCCAGGTCGGGGAATACCGCCCGGGAGTCGCGGATCAGGCCGCGCTCGCCAATCCCCGCCTCGAGCTGGCGGGCGCGCAGGTAGTCGTACTTGCGGTTGGTGTATTCACCCGCCTCTACCGAGTCCTTGATGATCGCGGGATGAATGAAGACCATCAGGTTCTGCTTGATCTTCTGGGTGCTGTCGTAGCGGAACAGCCGCCCGAGCAGCGGGATATCGCCGAGCAGCGGCACCTTTTCCTGCCGGTCGCGGAAGCTGTCCTCGATCAGCCCGCCGAGGACGAGGATCTGTCCGTCCTCGACGGTAACGGTGGTGCGCAGGGCCCGCTTGTTGGTGATCAGGTCGGCGGCCGAGGCCGCAGAACTGGCGATGCTGGAGACCTCCTGTTCGATGGCGAGCTTGATCCGGTTGCCCTCATTGACCTGGGGCGTGACGCGCAGACTCAGCCCCACATCCTGGCGCTGGATGGTCTGGAAGGGGTTGGTGACGGAGCCGGTGGTGCCGGTGGTGGTGTAGCTGCCGGTGACGAAGGGCACGTTCTGCCCGACCACGATCTCGGCCTCCTCGTTGTCGGTGGTCACCAGCGTTGGCGTGGAGAGGATGTTGGTGGCGGCATCGCCGGCCAGGGCGCGCAGCACCATTGCCCAGTTGGTGCGCCCGTCGCGCAGATCGCCGACGCCGAGCAACAGGCCCACCGGCGGGGTGGCGGTGCCGCGCGCCACACTCAGGGCCGTCTCGGCAAGACCGCCGACGTTGCTCACGGCAACCGGACCGCTATCGTCGCCGCGCTCCGTGCCGTCCACCGCCCAGGCCACGCCGAGATCGCGCGACAAATCGGTAGAGACCTCGGCAATGACCGCCTCGACCAGCACCTGGGCACGCGGAATGTCGAGCTGGCGCACCACCGAGGCGATGTTGCGCTGCATGTCGGCGGGGGCGGTAATGATCAGTGCGTTGTTGGTCTGGTCGGCCTGGATGTCGATCTCCTGGCTGGAAGCCGGCGGCTTGGCCTGCTGCCCCTGTTGCTGCTGGGACTTGGCCGTGCCCTGCAGTACCGCGACCAGCTCCTCTGCCTTGGCATACTTGAGGAAGATGACCTGGGTGCCGCCATAGGCCTCGAGCGGGGTGTCGAGGTGGGCGATCAGTCCCCGGATGCGCAGGCGCGCCGGGCGGTCGCCGGACAGCAGGATGGAGTTGGTACGGTCGTCGGCGGCCAGGATCGGTTTGCCGGGTGCACCCTGGCCAGGCTGCTCGCTCTGGCTCAGGGAATTCACGATGCGCACGATCTCGCCGGCCGAGGCATGTCGCAGCTGTATTACCTCGATCTCCTCGCTCTCGGAGCGATCGATACGGCGCACGATCTCGACCAGGCGGTCGATGTTGGCGGCACGATCCGAGATTACCAGGACGTTGGTCGCGGGGTAGGCGGCCAGGTGGCCCTGCTGGGGGACCAGCGGGCGCAGGATGGGTACGAGCTGTGCGGCGGGTACATGCCGGATCTGCAGCACACGCGTGACGAGTTCGTCGCCGGTGCCGGGACTGGCCTCGCTGACCGTGGGGACCGGCCCCTGGCGGGCATTGGCATCGGGCACGATCTTGATGACCTCCCCTACCGGCACGGCGGCGTAGCCGTGGACCTAGAGGATGGAGAGGAAGACCTGGTAGAGCTCCTCCTTTTCCATCGGCCGTGCGGTGATGACGGTGACGTTGGCCTTGACCCGCGGATCGACGACGAAGTTGCGGCCGGTGACGCGCGAAACCGTGTCCACCAGGGTGCGGATGTCTGCGTCCTTGAGGTTGAGGCTGGCCTCGGCCTGCGCCTGTGCGGCGAGGGGCAGCGTCGCGACACAGCACAACAGCAGCAGTCCGGCAACCGAGCGCAATGTGGTCATATCGAGTCTGTCATTCCGGTTCGGGGGCTGCATCTGCGCCCCTGGGTGGTTACTTGCCGATACTGGCCTGTATGGTTTGTATCGATCCATCGCGCAGCACCGTCACGTTGAGCACGCTGGCCGTGGCCAGCTGGCGCAGCACGGTGACACCGGCCTCCGGCCTGTTCAGTGCGATGCCGTTGACCTCGGTGACCACGTCGCCCGGCCTGAGGCCCGCCTGCTCGAACAGCGGCAAGGGCTGCCTCGGTGTCAGGCGATAGCCGATCATGCGGTCGCCGTCCATCACCGGGTCGGCGGCGATGGACTCGGCCAGGCGTGCCGGGTTGCGCAAGGCGTCGTTACGATAGCGCTGTAACTGGATCGCGACATTGTCCTGTGTCATTTCGGCCGCATTGGGGCCGCCGATACCCAGTGCGCTGTCGAGTGTCTCCAGCGGCAGTTTCAGGGTTTCCAGCTGGCCGTTACGCTCGAGAATGACGCGGTCGGGATAGACCGATCGCAGTGTGGCATTGCCCGGCAGGGTATCGCCGACGCCGTACAGGGTCGCCTGCCGCTGGCCCGGGATGATGATCGCCAGGGCGGAGGCGTCGCCGGTGGCAAAGACGCCGACGAGCTTCAGGTCGAGCCGGGTCTCCGGTGCGTCGGCCGGCGTGTCGCCCAGGACCTCGGCGGTGCCGAACAGGTGCTTGAGTGCCAGCGGGATGGCCGGGTTCTGCGCCTGGACACGGGAGGTCTCTGCCGGCGTAGGTGCCGGCATGACGACTTCGATCGGCGGGTGGGGGGTGACGAGTTGCCAGGTCAAACCGGACAGGGTCCTGGCCAGCAGGATCAGCACGGCCAGCACTGCCAGGCGGAACAGCCAGGGTTCGTGGCGCAGCCAGTTGCTGAATTGCGTGGACGTCATTTCACGGGTGTCGGCAGGTTGCGTATGAGGTCCAGGCGGATCAGGTGGTCGGTGTCGTTCTCGTCACGCGCCCGCAGATAGCGGCGCTGGTCCCGTTCGATGATCTCCCGCGGCTGGAGCGTACCGAGAAAGGCCTGGCTGCCTTCTTCCGCGGCCCACTGCAGCTTGAGTTTTTCGCCGCAGAGGATGGCGATTTCGAGGCGCTCCTCGACGTGGGCCGGCACGGGCGTATAGGGTTTCATGGTCTGGTCTGTCGTCTGTGGCTATGGTTGATCATAGTCGGTGCCTCGGGGCTTTTTGAAGCCTGCCGGATCGTGCAGCCCCAGTTCGGCAAAGGCCGCACGGCGTTTGTCGCACTGTGGACAGGCGCCGCATTGCTGTGGGTATCCGAGCAGGCAGCTGTAACTGTGACCATAGTCTACGCCGAGCTCGAGGCCCAGCGCGATGATCTCGCTCTTGCTGCGATCGAGCAGCGGGGTGGTGATGTCGATGGCATCCAGTGTCCGTGCCAGCGCCCGCAGGTGATCGACAAAGGCGCTGGAGGCACTGGCATAGGCGGCGGTGTCCTCGCGGTTGAGGGCCAGGGCGACGGCCGTGGCCTGCTGCTGTGCCGCAAAACTGATGGCGAGGCTGGCGATCACCAGGTTGCGATGCGGCAGCGGCACGTGCAGCCGTCGCTCCTGGCCGGCGCGAAAGCCCTCCCCCACGGCGGCCATGTCCAGTTCGCGCAGGGACAGACCGAGTGCGGCGCACTGGGCCCGGGCCGCCTCCCGCTCGCGTGCAGCGGCGCGCTGGCCGTAATCGATGAACAGCGGATGGACGCGGTCCTTGCGGTGGAGCAGGTGCAGCAGCGTCGCGCTTTCGATGCCTCCGCTGAGCAGCAGCACGGAACCCTCGCGGCCGGTTGTGTCAAATGGGCTGTGCAGGCGGGTTTCCTCCATGGTGGATCCTGTGATGTCGGCCGGTCTGTCAGGCAGGACGATTTGTGCGAAGATAATGCACCTGCGGCGCCGCCCTGCGCGTCACCCAGAGTATCTCAGTTGATGAATGATTCGATCCACAATTTCTCGGCGGGCTTCTTCCCGGGCCAGCTCGTGCGCCACCGGCTGTTCGGCTATCGCGGCGTGGTCTACGATGTCGATCCCGTATTCGATGAAAGCGATGCATGGTACGAGGCGATGGCCGGTACCCGTCCCCCCCGGGACCGTCCCTGGTACCGGGTGCTGGTCGACGGCCAGCCGGTGACGACCTATGTCGCCGAGCGCAACCTGGAGGCGGATGACAGCGCCATGCCCGTCAATCATCCCCTCGTCGAGGCCTTTTTCACCGGGTTTGAAGCCGGTGTCTACCATCTGCGCGTGAGTACGAACTGACCATGCTGGGTGCGATCAGGCAGTTTTTCGCCGAACAGCTGGGGGCGGCCGATGGCAGGGCCGACGATGCCCATACCCTGCACATGGCGTCGGCCATGCTGTTGCTGGAGGTGAGCCGGGCGGATTTTTCCGTCGAGGCGGCGGAGCTGGCTGTGGTCGCCGGCATCCTGCGACGCCAGTTCGGGTTCTCCGCGCGGGAGGTCGACGAGCTCGTCGAGCTGGCCCTGCGGCACAGTGACGAGACGCATTCGATCCATCCTTTTCTGCGGCTGCTCAACGAGCACTGCGATGCCGGCGAGAAGGAGCGGATGATCGAGGACCTTTGGCGCGTGGCCTACGCGGACGACCGGTTGGACAAGTACGAGGAGCATCAGATACGCAAGATCGCGGATCTGCTGTACGTCCCGCATGCCAACTTCATTCGCACCAAGCACCGTGTCCAGGCCGGGGAGTGAGCATGGTCCGCTGACCCTGTGTTAACCACCCGATGGTGACCCCATTGGCATGCCAGCAACGAAAAAGGGGCCCTGGGGCCCCTTTTTCGTTGCTGGCGAGGACGGACCTCAGACCATGTCTTTCAGCCCCTTGAGCGGCTGCACCTTCACGACCTTGCGGGCCGGCTTGGCCTTGAACACGGTCTCTTCGCCGGTGAAGGGGTTGATGCCCTTGCGTGCCTTGGTGGCCGGCTTCTTGATGACCTTGATCTTCATGAGGCCCGGCACGGTGAAGGCACCCGGACCGCGGGCCTTCAGGTTCTTGCCGATCATGCCGTTCAGCGAATCGAACACGGCGCTCACGTCCTTGCGGGTGAGGCCCGTTTCGCCGGCGATATGGTTTAGAATTTCGGACTTGGTCGGCGGCTTGGCAACGGCGCTGGCGGTTGCGGTTTTTTTCTTAGCGGCCTTTTTCTTTGCAGCCATTGGCAACTCCTTCGGATGGTTTGACGGCGACTTGCCGGGTAAGGTCGGGGAAAAGATAGCACGCTGTCTGCGTGGGTGCGAGTGATAATATGCTTGTATATAAGTGTTTTCTTCAATTCGACGGGGTGTCGGCATGGACCTGCTGACGCTCTGTCTCACGGCCTTTGCCTCGGGACTGCTCGGTGGCGTGCACTGCGTGGGCATGTGCGGCGGCGTGGTGGGCGCCATGACCTTCGGCCTGCCGGAGCAGGAGCGGCGGCCCGGTGGCCGTTTGCTGCTGTTCCTGGCCGGCTACAATCTCGGCCGTATCGCGAGCTACATGCTGGCGGGCCTGATCGTCGGTGGTGTCGCCGGTCTGGCGGTGGATCTCGTCGACCTGCGCACGGCGACCATGGTGCTGCTGCTGCTGGCGGGCATCTTCATGCTCCTGCTCGGGCTGTATCTGGCAGGATGGTGGCGGGGGCTGGCGCAGATCGAACGTCTGGGTGGTCTGCTGTGGCGCCGCATCGAGCCGCTGGCGCGCCGTCTGATGATCGTGCGTACCCCCTGGCAGACGCTGCCCATGGGCCTGGTCTGGGGCTGGCTGCCCTGCGGGCTCGTCTATAGCGCGTTGATCCTCGCGTTGGCGGCCGGCGGGCCGCTGGAGGGGGCGCTGGTGATGCTGAGCTTCGGCCTGGGCACCCTGCCCAACCTGATGCTGATCGGCGTGTTCGCGGCCCAGCTCTCCCGCTTTACGCGCAACCCGCGGGTGCGGGTCGTGGCCGGCCTGCTGGTGATGGGCTTCGGGGTGTATTACCTGGGACTGGCGTTGACCGGTTCGCTGCCGGCCTGAGCCGGCCGCGGGTGATCCCGCGGCCGGACTGTCTCAGTTGACGAAGAACTGCTGGCGGAAGCTCAGGGTTCCTCGCGGCCCGCCCTCCGGCACCACCTCCACCGTGAAGTCCACCGTCTCGCCGTCCACGATGCGGAAGTCGGCGATGTAGTAGATGGAGTCCTGGTCGACGATCTCGCGCACGGTCATCGGCTTGACCTGCTGGTTGAGATTCACCGCGCGCACGCTGATCTGGGCCTTGACCGGCTGGTTGGGCACGCCGGCCGTGCGCTTCAGCACGGAGAAGGTCACCATGGCGCGGTTGGCACTGCGCTGGATGTCGTAGGCCCGCGCCGTTTCCGGGGCGAGGAAGTCGGTGCCCAGGGCGTTGTAGTGGACGACGAAGTCACCGATCTCCTGGAACTTCTCGGCCTGGGCGGCCGGGACGAGGGCGATGAGCAGGAACAGGACGAAAGCCGAGATGCGCCTGGCGTGAGTCATGGGCGGATCCTCCGTTGCTTGTTGTTATGTATGGAGTGTAGGCGAAGATTCATCCCCCGCCAGCCGCTGCAGTGATCAGCCGCGGCAGAAGCGGTACAGGGCGATCTCGCCAAGCAGGTTGGGCATGACGTGCATGCCGTGATGGCGGCGATGCGCGGCGTCCACCACCTCG
Organism: Chromatiales bacterium; assembly: GCA_014762505.1. Lineage (NCBI taxonomy): Bacteria > Pseudomonadati > Pseudomonadota > Gammaproteobacteria > Chromatiales > Chromatiales bacterium. The sequence goes on from JABURS010000043.1 coordinate 297,680, forward strand.
CGCTGCAAGATGTGTATGCCGCGCTCGCGGCACAGGGCCTCGAAGTCGCGGATGGTGCACAGGTGGATGTTGGGCGTGTCATACCAGGCGTTGGGCAGGGTGCGGGAGACCGGCATGCGGCCCCTGAATGCCAGATGCAGCCGGTTCTTCCAGTGGCCCATGTTGGGGAAGGTGACGATGCCTTCGCGGCCGACGCGCAGCATCTCGTCGAGCAGGCGTTCGGGATGCGTCATCGCCTGCAGGGTCTGCGACATGATGACGTAGTCGAAGGAGTCCTCGTCGAAGAACACGGACAGCCCGTCGTCCAGGTCGGTCTGGATGACGTTCACCCCCTTGTCGATGCAGGCGACGATGTTGTCGTCGTCGATCTCCAGGCCGTAGCCGGTGACGTCGCGCTGCGTTTCCAGGTGGGCGAGCAGCGTGCCGTCGCCGCAGCCCAGGTCCAGCACCCGCGAGCCCGGCTCGATCCATTCGGCGATGATGGCCAGATCGGGACGCATCAGCCGATCTCCTCTTCGACGCGGCGCATGTAGCTGTACAGCACCTTCATGTACTGCGGGATCGGCAGCAGGAAGGCATCGTGGCCGTGGTGGGCCTCCACCTCGGCATAGCTCACCACCCGGTCGGCATCCAGCAGGGCACGGGTGATCTCGCGCGAACGCTGCGGCGCGAAGCGCCAGTCGCTGGTGAAGGACACCACCAGGAACTCCGCGCTGGCACGGCGGAAGGCCTCGGCCAGGTCGCCCTCGTAGTCGTGCGCCGGGTCGAAGTAGTCCAGCGCCTTGGTCATGAGCAGGTAGGTGTTGGCGTCGAAGCGCTCGACGAAGGACTCGCCCTGGTAGCGCAGGTAGCTCTCGATCTGGAACTCGACGTCGAAGCCGAAGTTGATCTTGCCCTCGCGCAGGTCGCGGCCGAACTTGGCGCGCATGGCCTCGTCCGAGAGGTAGGTGATGTGGCCGAGCATGCGCGCCAGGCGCAGGCCGCGACGCGGCACTGTGTCGTGGGCGTAGAAATGCCCCTCGTGGAATTCCGGGTCGGTGAGGATGGCCTGGCGGGCCACCTCGTTGAAGGCGATGTTCTGTGCCGAGAGCTTGGGCGCGGCGGCGATGACGATGGCGTGGCGCAGACGCTCGGGCAGATCGATGGCCCACTGCATCACCTGCATGCCACCGAGGCTGCCGCCGATCACGGCGGCCCACTGTGCGATGCCGAGCGTGTCGGCCAGGCGCGCCTGGCTCTTCACCCAGTCCTTGACCGTGACGATGGGGAAGTCGGCCCCCCATTCCCTGCCGGTCGCGGGGTTGACCTGGTTGGGGCCGCTCGAGCCCTTGCAGCCGCCCAGGTTGTTGAGCGAGACGATGAAGTACTTGCGGGTGTCGAACGGCTTGCCCGGGCCGATGCAGCTGTCCCACCAGCCGGGCTTGCGGTCTTCCATGCGGTGATAGCCGGCGGCATGGTGGTCGCCGGACAGGGCATGGCAGATCAGGATGGCGTTGGAGCGGTCGGCGTTGAGCTCGCCGTAGGTCTCGTAGACGAGATCGTATTCCACGAGCGCACGCCCGCATTCCAGCTCGAGCGGCTGGTCGAAATGCAGCGTCTGGGGGGATACCAGGCCGACGGAATCGGCGGGTATGGTCTCCGGCATCGTGGGAATCGTGTGTCTGGCTGGGAAAAAAGTCGTCTGAGTCTAATGATGGGGTCCGGCGGATGCAACCGGACTCCTGTCGGTGCCGGGGATGACCGGTGGCAGCCGCCGCGGTGCGCGGATGCGCAGGCGCTTGTCGCGGCCGGTCTCGCCGGCCAGCAGCTCGATGCTCCCCCGGGGCACCCCGAAGGCCCTGGCGAGGAAGGCCGTCAGTGCGGCATTCGCCTGGCCGTCCACCGGCGGCGCCGTGAGCCGGACCTTGAGCCGGTCGCCCAGCACCTCGGCGAAGCCGTCGCGGCTGGCGCGCGGCTGCACCTTCAGCTTGAGGATGAGGTCGCCGTCCTCCCAGCGGAAGAAGGCGCCGGCATCCTCAGACATAGCCGACCAGGTGATCCAGTATCCGCAGGCCGATGAACAGGAGCAGGATCGCGATCATCGGCGTGATGTCGATCATGCCGAACGGCGGGATCACGCGGCGCAGCGGACGCATCAGCGGCTCGGTGAGGCTCCAGGCCAGGGAGGCGGCCGGGTTGCGGCTGCCGGGGCGACCCAGCTGACGATGACCTGGATGAAGATGGCGGCGATGAAGACCCACACGCCCAGGCGCGCCAGCTGCACCACCGAGGCCAGCAGGATCGCCCCGACGGGGGTCGGGCGGCCGTGGAGCAGGAGCAGC